>JBFRWC010000195.1:0-3744 GCA_051439365.1 Leptolyngbyaceae cyanobacterium | reverse complement strand
ATTTTGAAGTCCAAAACTCGGCTTTACCCCCCTTAGTCCCCCCTTGCAAAGGGGGGAAACTCCGGTCCTCCCCCTTTGCAAGGGGGAGTTAGAGGGGGTGGTTCGACTTGTGTGTACACGGTAGCTTGCAAAGGGGGGAGATTCCGGTCCTCCCCCTTTGCTTTCGCGAAGCGTGTCCGGAGGACGTAGGGGAGTTAGAGGGGGTGGTTCGACTTGTGTGTACACGGTAGATCCCTAAGGCTATAAAGGCTGAGTCGCCAAAGTCACCCGATCGCATGGGCCAAACTTTAATTTGGTCCATGCGATCGATTGAAACGCGGAGACGACCAACCGCATCAAGGGCTGATGAGGCTGGCGATCTTGGCGATTTGGGACGATGAACCATTTGCTTCTGCCTCACTGACGAGATTGTTCCGCTTCAGAAAGTCCGATACTCACTCCAGGGTTAAGCGATCGCCCCAGGCATCATAGTGCCAACATCGTTATTCACCTGAATGCTGAGGATAAAACGATGGCACCCAAGCTGATGGTGATACCGTTGTATGTCGCCGTTGAATCAGCCGTGATGGAACAACATTTCTGGAGCAAAACAATGGCAACAACATCTATCCTATTGGCGATCGGGGCAGCGATCGCCTTTAACACTGTGGCACCCGAATCCCCAGCCAACTTGAAGCCGTCCACCTCGGATTTATCCCCTCAGGCTTCCTCCCAAACCATAGCGCTCCAGGATCAAGCAACCCCTAAAAACTGGCAGCCTGCCCTGTCCCAAGGGCGGCTAATTACCATGAACCGGAACAGTCGGATTAACATTCGTGCCCAACCGACAGTCCACTCCCCTCGGCAAGCCTATGGGATTTATGGCGACGAAGTGACCCTTCTCACAATTCAGCCCGGATTAGATGACCACTATCGTTGGTATCAGATCGAACTTCCCTCCAACGGTATCCGGGGTTGGGTGCGGGAAGACTTAGTGTTAGAACTGGCCCCTAGCACCCCTGCCATGACGACCGCTCCCCGATTGGAAGAATATCGCTTACCCATACCCAATCCAGCCCCACTACAAACAGCCCCCCGTCAAACAGATCCTTTCTACACCGAACCCAACGCCGAAGCATTTCAGAGGATTACCGTGTCCCCAACGCCCATGCCGTTCCCCCCTGTGTCCTTGCCGACTGTGTTTTCGCCTCCTATGCCCTTACCTCCTACACCCTCGTCCCATGCACCCTCGTCTCCCGCCAGTTACACTGAAAGCGAAATCGATTACTTTACCGAAATCGCTCTGGGCAGCGAATTTGGGAATGCCAGTGAACGGGTACGGAAGTGGGAGGATGACATCCGTATCCGCGTCCATGGGACTCCCACCGCAGCCGACCAACAGGTATTGGCAGGCATTGTAACGGAACTGGATACGTTACTCAATCAAGATGGCGGCGACGGTATCAGCATTGACATCGTAGACGGGCAGGCGGCAAATCAAGCCAATGTGGATATTTATTTTGTCCACCACAATGAATTTGCTCGCTATGAACCCAACTATCAGCCCGGTAATATGGGGTTTGCTTATGTGAATTGGCGGCGCGATCGCATTTATCGGGCTAGAATTTTGATTACCACTGTAGGGGTGACTCAGGCGGAGCGTTCCCATCTGATCCGGGAGGAACTGACCCAATCCTTGGGGTTACTGCGGGATTCCTACCTCTATGACGATAGTATTTTTTATCAAGGATGGACGAGCACGAATGCTTTTAGTCCCATCGATCGGTCGGTGATTCAAATGCTGTATAGCCGCACGGTGACTCCAGGGATGAATCGCCATGAGGTGACGACGGTACTAGAACAGGGAACCACCGTAGCAGCGAAGGAGGTGGCTAAAAGCCTTGTGGGGGATTTGTTTGATTAGCCATCGCAACTATTGAGGCAGAGCTTCGGTTGGGCTTCCCAGCATCTCGCTGGGAAGCAGAGGGACGGTTTAGCGTCCCATTTTTTCTCGGAGTTCCCGGCTCACGATGATAAAAAGGGTAATGACGGTAAGAGGAATGACGAAGGAGGCGAGTACGCTGCTGTACAGAGGCAGGCTGTCATGTCCGGTAGCATCCAAAATCACGTAGCCCATGTAAGCCAGATAGTAGGCAAAGAAGACGATGCCTTCCCAGCGGGAAATGACGTTGCCGGAGAAGAAAATGGGGAGGCAGGCGATCGCCACGGCGACCATCACCGGGATATCAAAGTTGATCGCGGCTGGTGAGACGGCAATGCCGTTGGGAGAAAATAAACCGGCCACCCCCAAGACGGCGAGGATATTAAAAATATTGCTGCCGATCACGTTGCCAACGGCGATGTCCCGCTCTCCCTTCACACTGGCAATGATGGAGGTGGCAGCTTCCGGCAGAGACGTGCCCAAGGCAATAATGGTGAGGCCAATCACCAAATTACTCAGACCAAAGGCTTGGGCGATCGCTACTGCCCCGTCTACTAACCAGGTTGAGCCTTGGGTCAACATGCCAGCACCCACCGCAATCAACCCCACGTTTACCAACCACACCTTGATTTGGCGACGGTCCTGCTTCACCGCATTCGGATCATACTCTTCGGCATCGTCTTCCCGGCCTTGGGTAAACAAAAACACCGTGTACAGCACGGCTCCCACGAATAGGACCACAGCATCAAAACGCCCCAGGATGCCATCCTGCACTAACAGCACCAGCAGGAGCGACACCCCAATCATAATGGGCACATCGATTTTGATGAGTTGCTTAGCCACCAACAGCGGCGTGACGATGGCGGAGGTCCCCAAGATAAAGAGTACGTTGCAAATGTTGCTGCCCACCACATTGCCGATGGAAATTCCCGCTTCTCCAGAAAAATTGGCTTGCAGGCTCACGGCCATTTCTGGTGCACTGGTGCCGTAGGCCACAATGGTCAAGCCGATGATCAGGGGAGACACCCCCAACAACATGGCCAACTTTGAGGCTCCCCGCACCAAAATTTCTGCCCCTGCTACTAACAGCACCAGTCCCAGTATTAGTAACCCCAGTGCTGTTATACTCATGCTTCTTGGCCTCCCTGTTGACAATTAACCTGCATTATCGCTTAAAACCAGTGAAATTCTGTCAAGATAGCAGGGTTCATTATTGGCAGATGCAAGCCTTATCGTTACGTTAGAAAAGTTCTACTTTCACTAAGTTTTATCACACTTGCAGTCAGTCTTCTCAGGAATAGAATTCAGAGCCGTTATCGTCAGGATAGAGACGGATGCTCAGCACTTCACTGAGTCGTCGATGGTGCCAAAATCGCTTGCACCAGAATCGGGCGGGAATCGGAGGGCAGTCTCGACCCTCATGGTTATGCTGGGGCAAGTCCTGGCTTTTCCACTCGGTCTTTGAGGTCTGCCATTATAGCCAGTTTTGTAGGTAGTGTGATTTCGCCGTGTCATCCAATTCTTTTTCGTCCCACCCGTCTTATGACCATCTTTCATCCCATCGTTCTTCTGCTAGGGGGAATCCGGGAGAGTTGAATTCTGAAGAGTTGGATTCTGGGAATTGGGCTAGCACCAATTGGTACACGGTCTCTATTGCGGATGCGATCGCCCAACTCCAGAGCCATCCCCAACAGGGCTTATCTTCAGCGGTGGCGGCGGATCGGTTGCAGCGCTACGGTGCCAATGAGTTAGAAGACCGGGGCGGACGCAGTGCCCTGGACATTCTGAAAGAAGAGTTTGAAGTTGGCAGGCTGAGGAGGTTG
>JBFRWC010000194.1:0-8347 GCA_051439365.1 Leptolyngbyaceae cyanobacterium | reverse complement strand
AGACAGCTCCCCCACTCCCCCCCTCCCCCACTCCCCCACTCCCCCACTTCCCCACTCTAGAAAACCCTACCCTCCACATCACCATCAACCCTGAAACGGGAGAAATCCAACAAATTTACGACAAGGTGAACGAGCGATCGCTCCTCTGTGCTCCCGGCAATCAACTGCTGGCGTTCCAAGACAGTGGCGAATACTGGGATGCTTGGAATATTGCCCCGAATTATCTCGATCATCCGTTGTCTCCCGCCCAGTTAATCTCAATCGAGTGGATTGCAAACGGTCTGGTGGCACAGCGGTTGCGAGTGGTGCGGCAGTTGGGAACTTCGACCTTTACCCAGGATTATGTATTGGAGCAGCAGTCATCCTTGTTGTGGGTTGAGACGGTGGTGGACTGGTGCGATCGCCACACTGTTGTTAAAGCCGCCTTTCCCCTTACGCTTTCAGCCGATTACGTCACCTATGACATGCCAGCAGGAGCCATTCAGCGCCCTACTCGTCCCACCACTCCGGAAGAACGCGCCCAATGGGAAGTACCGGGATTAGGATGGGCTGATTTAACGGAAACAACGGCCAGCGGAGAATCCTATGGCTTCAGTCTGTTGAGTGATTACAAACATGGCTATAGCGCCACGCCCAATGAATTACGCCTCACCCTCCTGCGGGGACCGATGTGGCCAGAAGCCGACGCAGATCGGGGGACTCACCGTTTCTGCTACGCACTCTATCCCCATGCCGGGGACTGGAAAGCAGCCCAGACTGTGCATCACAGCTACAGTTTGCGCCATCCACTCCGCCCCGTGATCCCAACGCCACCGCTTGCCCCCCAGCCCAACCGAGATGCTCTACCCCATCAGACCCCATTGCTGAAGCTTGCCGGAGAACACTTTATTTTGCGATCGCTCAAGCAGTCTGAAGCCGAGTCCCATCGTTGGGTGATCCGAGGGTACGAATGCCACGGAGAGGCCGGAGGCTTGGCTCCTCCCGAAATTTGGGGACAATCGCATGGGTTAACGGACCTGAAACCGTGTAATATTCTGGAATCAGAGATATTGCCAACCGATCTGGAGCAATCAATACTAATGGTAAAATCCTGGGGGATTCATAGCTGGTCTTTTGAGTTGAATCGCTAACTTATCGCAATTTTTGGATACCTACATTGGCCAAGGAGTTTCGTTGCAGGAACGATTGAATGCAGAAATGAATAGTAAGCGCCCGTCAGTCAGCTAGGACAAACGGCGGAAGTTTATTTCCCATGAGTGTGAGCGTCCCACTCACGGCGCGGGCAAGATGGCCGCACTGTAATGCTGGGTGGCCATCAGACAAGACCCTGACACTAGATGAAAACCACAAATTGTGCTACAACAATGGACATTCCATCTGGCTCAAGCTTGCAGCCTTGTAGCGTTGCTTCGATGCAAATTTTAATCCCCCAGTCTTTATACCCTGGATTGGATTACTCTGGATTAGACTCCTCTGGATTAACGTCGTTGACTTTGGTACTTCCCATGCGCCTTACTCCTCGCCTTGCTTTGTACACGATGATGATTGTGTTAACGGCTCTAATCGGTACCCTGTCCGTCGCGGCTGAGGCGATGGCACAAGTGATGACATCTCGGCTTGAGCAAACTAACCTAGAAGCGCAGGTTTCCCTTGACTCAACCGATACGCTGCACATCAGCCAGTCGTTTCAAGACGAACTCAATGCCTTTTGGAACAGTTCCTACTCCTTCTGGGATGCGGAGGTATTAGCTCGGTACTGGGGCCAATCCTCGGATGAAAGCAAGGCCCGAATTGGGCGCAAAATCCTCTTCGGTCCTGCGGATGTCGCGATTTTGGAACAATTTCTGTTGGATGCGCGGGTGGAGGCTCTGCTTCAAGTTGATAACTTAAACTTCTATTTGCAAAGCACCTACACTTACGATGATGCGGTGGCGTTAGCCGAGTTTTGGGGTGATCCGTCTCCATATGATGCAAAGTTGCGAATTGAGCGGAATCTAATCATGGGGAACGAAGAACTTATTGGCGAAGCATTACGATTCGCCTTCCGGCGCTGAGGTTAAGGCAAGATATTATTCGTGAACTCGATCGTTAATCGATGGTATATAGGGGACGGATTGGCATAGAGATTGAGTTGATGGCTCCCCGTGGCCGTAGTCGTCAGACGCTGGCAGAGGCGATCGCCCACTCCATCCACGGCACAACCCATCGCCTGTTTCATCCCCAGTCAGAACCCAGCCCTATTCCTGGCACTCCCATTCTCGAAAATCTCACCCTTGGATTTGCCGTGCGCGATACTCAGGGCCAAACCGTTGTCACCTGTGTGGATGATTTGACCCTGCAAGCGGATTGCGATCGCACCCATCCCCCTCAACCGGGCTGGTATCGCATTGTTAGCGATGATGTGCGGCTCTTGCGCCTGATCCAACGTCATTGTCATCCCAATGCGCCCTTAGAGCAAGTGTTAGATCCCATGGGTATATTATGTGGTGTTACTCCAGAACGAGGCCCAAATGGCATGGTGCGGTTAGCGGATACCGTGGGGCCACCGATTGCGATCGCTGTGCCTTTACCCGGAGAACGGGAACGTCCCTGCGAACTGATTACCGCGCCCCTCGCCCTAGACGACCTATCGAAACTAGGCGACTATTTGGCGATCGCCCGCCAACTCAACTTTTTTGCCCCCAAAGAAGGAGCCACCCACCTCCATTTTGATGCCGCGCCCCTACACCATCCCCCAACCTTTCGGAACTTGGTCCATCTTCTATGGATCTATGGCCCAGCCCTGAAACACCAGCTTCAAACCAACCCCTACTGCCAGCGGCTTGGCCCGTGGCCGGAGGAGTTGCTGACGGTGGTACAAGCCCCTGATTGGAATGACTTATCTTGGCCAGAAGCACGAGCACGCCTCAGTTCCCTTCCTTTCACCAAGTACTGCGATTTTAATCTCAAGAATTTGATCCTCGATCAACCCCTGGTCCATACCTTTGAAGTGCGGGTGTTACCCGTGTGGTTGACTCTGGAGCCATTGCTGGAGGCGATCGCCCTAATCCAGCGGGTCATTGAACGGGCGATCGCTCCCCAGCCTGTGCCATTTCGTCCCCCAATCTCTCCTAGTGATACTGTCGGAAAATCGATCGGCTTGGATTGACATCCTATGATGCTTTGCTGGACAGAACCGTCACCAGCTTAATCAATTCTGCGGTTGAACGGGCCTGTTCCCTGGCAATGTCCTGGTAGCCTTGGATGGTCTCCGTCATGCGATCGAGCTTGATATGAGTTTGTCGATTCAGTTCCATCATTTCATCCAGCTTGTACTGAGTTTGCATCTGAAGTTCGGCAGTTTGGCCCACAAACCGGGCAATGGCATCCACCTGTTCAGCAATGCGATCGAGTTTGATATCAAAGGGATCACTGGTTGGTTCTGGCATTGGATTCACCTGCTACAGTTGTCAGTGTTATCTCATAGTATCAGCCTAAAATGAGGATGAGGGGCGATCGCCAATCACTGATCTCAACTTCAGACATAATATTTCACATAATATTTCATGTAATATTACCCAGCTAAATTAGACTATGACCTCTTCCCCTCTTTCATCCCCATGGCAGCGTGTTGGTACTTGGTTACAGCAACCAACCTGGCGATGGACGTTGGCGGTTTGGGGAGTGGCAACCCTAGTAGCGCTGCCGATTCTGGTGGTCTTGGGCAGCATCTTTGCAGATGCCAGGGATATTTGGCAGCATCTTGTCGAAACGGTGTTGCAGCAATACATCACCAATTCTCTCATGCTGATGGTGGGGGTCGGTATTGGCGTTTGTTTGATTGGCATCAGCACGGCTTGGCTGGTGACCCTGTGTCGATTTCCGGGAAGTCGTTGGCTGGAATGGGCACTGCTGCTTCCTTTAGCGGCTCCCTCCTATTTGTTGGCCTACACCTACACCGATTGGTTGGACTACTTTGGTCCAGTGCAAATGGGATTACGGGCAATGTTTGGCTGGGAACGAGTAACGGACTACTGGTTTCCCGATGTCCGTTCGCTAGGGGGAGCGATCGCCATGTTTAGTTTCACCCTCTATCCCTACGTTTACATGCTGGCGCGAGTAGCTTTCTTGGAGCAATCCAGTCGAACGCTGGATGCAAGTCGTGCTCTGGGTCGGGGACCGTGGGGTGGTTTTTACACCGTGGCCTTGCCCTTAGCCCGTCCGGCGGTGATGGCAGGGTTGGCCTTGGCCCTGATGGAAGTCCTCAACGACTTTGGCACTGTTCAGTATTTTGGAGTCACGACCTTTACCACGGGGATCTATCGGACTTGGTTTGGCATGGGAGAACGAGTGGCAGCAGCTCAGTTATCCGCCATGCTGATGGTGTTTATTTTCACGTTGCTGCTGTTAGAACGGTGGTCTCGCCGACAGGCCCGGTACTATCAGGGACAAAATAGTCATGCGACTCCGTCTGCCTATCGGTTGAGTTGGGGCCACGGCTGCTTCGCTTGGTTGGTTTGCTTTATTCCCATTCTCATTGGCTTGTTGCTGCCTGCGGGGTTGCTGTTATACATGACGGTGGATCATTGGGCTGAGACTGTGGATGATAGCTTTTTGGAGCTATCACGTAACAGCTTAATGCTGGCAGGCATCACCGCAGCGATCGCCCTCCTCGTTTCCCTGATTTTGGCCTACGGTGCCCGTCTCAATCGGTCCCGCTTGATTCAATCCGGGGTGCGTCTGGCGGCGATGGGGTACGGTGTGCCGGGGGCGGTGATTGCGGTGGGCATTTTAATTCCGGTGGTGCGATTGGATCAGGCGATCGCCACCCTGGTTGAAACCATCCGAGGCACTTCCCCCGGTCTGCTCCTGAGTGGGACGATCGTTGCCCTCGTGTTTGCCTATCTGGTACGCTTTCTTGCCGTCGCCCTCGGCACCGTGGAATCTGGGCTGGGTAAAATTCGCCCCAGTTTGGACGATGCGGCCCGGAGTCTGGGCTGTTCCCCCACTGCTACGCTGATGCGAGTGCATGTGCCCCTGTTGGGGGGCAGTTTGCTCACGGCAGTGATGCTAGTGTTTGTGGATGTGATGAAAGAACTGCCTGCGACCCTGGTGATGCGTCCGTTTAATTTTGATACGTTGGCGGTGCGAGTTTACCAGTATGCTTCCGATGAACGATTGGTAGAGGCATCAGCTCCAGCTTTGATGATTTTGCTGGTGGGCTTGATTCCGGTGATTTTGCTGAGCCGTCAAATTGCGCGATCGCGCCACCCATCACTTTAGACCCCACGAAAGCGATCGCTCTCCATCACTGCATACGAGAGCGCGATCGCCCTCTCCCCCAATAACGCGATCGCCCCCCGCTCCCATTCCATCACGGGATATGGGAGGGCGATCGCTGGAGAGCAGCGGAGGGGCAACCACGGGGGGGTGGTAGCTCTCGGATCGATCGTTGGGGCGGTGCCCCCGTGCCCGCCCTGTATCTCTTGAGCGATCGCGAGGTAGTCGCTGGAGGGGCAACCACGGGGGGATTGCCCTTACGGGATATCGGTTGGGGGGTGCCCCCGTGCCCGCCCGGTACCCACTGGGCGATCGCTAGAGATCACGGGGGCGAGACGGATTTGGGATGACTATACGAGATGCAATCACCGTCACTACTGAAGACAAATTTAACCTCAAAAAGAGTCGTATTCTGATACGCGGCAGCCCTAGATTAAACAAACTTCTGTCGTCTAGCTAATGAAAAATTAAAGCAAGGTAATAAAATCAAACGGAGTCTATTAGGGGTATTATGCATTAGCATCCACGTTGTCATCATTTTTGCCACTTTTTCCCAGATTATGGACACTCATGACCCGATTCCAGCCGTTGACCCGGTACTAGAGCGAGGACACTTGTTAACCGAGCAGGTGAATCCCCATAGTCGTCATCTCGATCAGTTAACGGCTCTGGAATTGGTGGATTTGTTCAACCGGGAGGATCAAAACGTGGTGGAGGCGATCGCCCATGCTCGTCGTCCCCTTGCCCAGGCCGTAGACCGGATTGCCAACGCCCTCTCGAATGGGGGTCGCGTGGTCTATATTGGCGCAGGGACCAGTGGTCGCCGAGGGGTATTGGATGCGGCGGAATGTCCCCCTACCTTTTGCACCCCACCGGAAATGGTGCAGGGAATTCTCGCTGGGGGAACCGAGGCGCTGGTGCGGAGTTCGGAGGGACTGGAAGATCGGGCCGATGATGGGGCAGAGGAGATCGTCCGTCATGGCATATCCTCTGGTGACGTAGTGGTTGGTATCACCGCCGGAGGCACCACTCCCTACGTTCATGGCGCAGTGAAAGCGGCGAAGGAACAACAAGCGACCACCATTTTTATCACCTGTGTGCCAGCCGATCAGGTCTTGATAGATGTAGACATTGATATTCGCCTGTTAGTAGGGCCGGAGGTTCTCGCTGGCTCCACCCGTCTCAAAGCTGGAACCGTCACTAAATTAGCCCTCAATATTCTCTCCACTGGGGCAATGGTGAAGTTGGGCAAGGTTTACGGCAATCGGATGGTCGATGTGGCGGTGACGAATACCAAGCTGCGCGATCGCGCCCTGCGGATGCTCCAGGATTTAACCGATGTGGACCGAGACACGGCATCCCAGTTATTGCAAGCCAGCGATAATCAGGTGAAGTTGGCCTTGCTAATGCATTGGACCGGAGCGAGTGCGGCGGATGGCCGGCAGGTCCTCCAGCAGTGTGGTGGGCAGTTGCGGCCTGCCATCGACCATTTTCAACAGTAAAGCAATCTCCATTCCCAACTCATTAACCGCAAATTACAGCATCCCATGAAAATCATCTACGACCCTGACAAAGATATTCTTCAAATTTCACTGCGAAATGAACCTGTTGAGGAAACGACTCAGATTTCACCGGGTTTAGTGTTGGACTATGACGAAGATGGTCATGTGGTGGGGATGGAAGTGCGGAAGGCTTCGACCCGGATGGATAATCCTTATGCGATCGCCTACCAAGTGGGTGCTGCCGATACCTCGAAGCCTGTACCCAAAGTTAGTGAGGAATGATCCTCGTTATCTGAATTATCGTTAGGTGTTGGCCTGCTCAAGCTAACAACCTACACTGAGCGCACTGCACCGTCTACAGCCCGACATCTGCTCGACCGGGTTCAACAAGAAGTGCCAGAGACGGAGCAACAAGGAATAATTAGAGTTAATCACCACAATTATGGTGTACCGATTCACAGAAAAAAGTCGTCAAGAGGTCGAAGCCATGCTGGGATTAACACTGCAAGAAACACGATTCTATCGAGAAGTGAAGGAGGAAAGCCGGGAGGAAGGAGCGCGATCGCTCACTCTTCGACTGCTGACCCGTCGCTTTGGAGAACTTCCAGACTCTATCCTTGAAACCGTGAATGTTCTGTCGCGAGAACAGTTAGAAGCGTTCACTGACGCATTGCTGGACTTTACCTCGCTCGAAGAGATTGAAGTCTGGTTATCAAGCCAATCTACCTAACCACCATAAGGTGAAAGATCTCTGGAGTAGGAGCGATCGCCCCGTTCACTCTATGACCTAGCCTTAATCACGCGAACAAGTGCAGAAGATACAATACGCGGCTGACCGTCGATCCACTGGACCGTAAAGGTCCGCTCTTCTAATTGGGTAGTTCCATCTGGATAGATATAAGTGTTCTGCCCTGAAAGCTTAATCGTATCAGTGGATGTTCTGATGACCCGCAGGTTTGCCACTGTTACCCGTTGAAACTGTTGGAAAAATTCTGGATTAAACTGTTGGGCCAATTCTCCACCAGTGAGCGATCGCGCCGCCTCCCAGGACTGACCAGCGACATAACCATAGTAGGTAGAGACAACTCCCTGGGCAACTTCAGGTGAGACAGTTACATTAGGGTTCCCCACACGGATAACGGTATCCTCCGTTGCCTCTGGCTGAGGTTCAAGGATAACAGGCTCAGGGACAGGTTCAGGCTCAGGTTCAGAGGCAGAAGCGACAGGTTCGGGTTCAAGGATGGTGGGTTCAGGGGCAGGCGTGACAGTTTCGGGTTCAAGGATGATGGGTTCTGGGGCAGAAGCGACAGGTTCGGGTTCAAGGATGACGGGTTCTGGGGCAGAAGCGACAGGTTCGGGTTCAAGCTCAGGCTTAACGGATTCGGGTTCAGGGGCAGAGGCAAAGGGTTCGGGTTCAGGAGCAGAGGAAATAGGGGCCGCCGTTGTCGGGCTTTCATCGGTCTGAGAGACCCCGGATGCTGGCTCTGGAGAAGGGGGGCAGATACTGGAATACTTCTTGATGGCGCTTGGGCTGGGGTTGCTTGGGTCGGGGTTGCTGGAGTAACAGTGGGTGGTGGAGTCGTGGG
>JBFRWC010000193.1:0-8493 GCA_051439365.1 Leptolyngbyaceae cyanobacterium | reverse complement strand
CCACAATGCAGCAGGCGATCGCGCCCGTCTTTTGGTCAATATCAATTAAGACAATTTCTCTTGAAAACCCATCACCTCTCCTAGAGATAACTCTCCAAATCAACCTCAAGCGTACAATCCGATGTGGGTGTGGCCATACAAGTTAAAACCAGACCTTGAGCGATTTGTTCATCACTGAGGAAAATTTGTTCTGATTGATCCACTGTTCCTGTGATCAACTGACCTTGGCACATCGCACAGGAACCTACCGCACATTCAAAGGGAATTTTGATTCCTTGCTCCACCGCTTCATCTAAGATTGACTCGGTGGCTGGAATTGCAATCGTTTGCTCAAAGTTTTGATCTTTGTTAATTAGGGTTACTTGATAGGTCTGCATGGCTGATGTGTTGTGATGGATTGGGCCGAAAGTGCGTCTGGAAACTGCTAGCCATCCTTTCATTTCAGCCCTGGATGATTCAGTATCACGACACACATTAATGATAGGCTTAGGGATCATTTGATATCTTGCAACCCCGTGTTACATAGGTAGCCGCTAAACGGTTTGACGATGGTAAAGAGGCGATCGCTCTCACAGCATCAAAACCGAGGCTGAAAGTTACGTAACCGTAGCGCATTTGTCACCACTGAAACTGAGCTAAAGGCCATCGCAGTTCCGGCTAGCATGGGATTAAGTAACCAGCCAAAGATCGGATACAGCACGCCAGCGGCGATCGGGATTCCAGCGACGTTATACACAAAGGCAAAGAACAGATTTTGGCGAATATTTCGCATGGTGGCGCGGGACAGTTGGATGGCGGTGACGATGCCGTGGAGGTCGCCAGAAATCAGGGTGATATCACTGGCGGCGATCGCCACATCGGTTCCGGTCCCGATGGCCATGCCTACATCGGCTTGAGCTAGGGCGGGAGCGTCGTTGATGCCATCCCCCACCATGGCCACGACTTTGCCGTTTTGCTGGAGTTGGGCAATTTGAGCCGCTTTCTGGTCGGGACGCACTTGGGCAATCACGTGACCAATGTTGACTTCGGCGGCGATCGCTGCTGCGGTGCGCTGGTTATCCCCCGTCAACATCACCACGCTTAGTCCCATCTGTTGCAGTAGTTGGATCGCTGTAGACGAGGATGGCTTGACCGCATCGGCGATCGCCATAATCGCTTCCAGTTGTCCATCCACTGCCAGCCCAATCACGGTTTTGCCAGAGTGTTCCAACTCAGTCCAGCGGGGTTGCAAGGGGCTGGTGTCAATGTCCAGTTCCCGTAACCAGTGTTGGGTGCCCATGTGTACCTGTTGACCCAGGACCGTCCCTTGGACTCCACTGCCAGCGATCGCCTCAAAATCTTTCACCTCAATGAGATCCCCGGTTTCTCCAAGAAACCGGGGATCTGGCTCACTACTCACCTCTTGCCGTTGGGCATACTGGACCACCGCTTCTGCCAAAGGATGCTCAGAATTGCGCTCTAGCAAGGCCGCCAGTTTGAGTAATCGCTGTTCGTTGCTATCCGCCGTACCGCGAGTCGTCAGGTAGTGTGTGACCGTGGGTTTGCCCTCAGTAATCGTGCCTGTTTTATCCAGGACAAGGGTTTGAATTTTGTGGGCCAACTCCAGACTCTCTGCCCCTTTGATCAAAATGCCGTTTTCTGCCCCCTTGCCTGTACCCACCATAATCGACGTGGGGGTAGCTAAACCGAGGGAGCAGGGACAGGCAATAATCAACACCCCCACCATCGGCAGCAAGGCCAGGGCGATATCACGGGTAATAGCAAACCAGAGGATAAAGGAGAGGAGGGCGATCGCCATCACCGCTGGCACAAACCAGCCCGTCACTTGATCCGCCAGATGTTGAATCGGAGCCTTGGACCCTTGGGCCTGCTGCACTAGCTTAACAATCTGGGCTAGAAACGTGTCCTTGCCCACTCGTGTTGCCCGAAACGTAAAGCTTCCCGTCTTATTCATCGTCGCTCCAATCACCTCATCCCCCACTGCTTTGGTGACAGGCTCACTTTCCCCCGTCACCATCGATTCATCCAGAATGGCCGTCCCTTGTAGCAGTTCCCCATCCACGGGAATTTTTTCACCGGGCCGCACCCGAATCACGTCACTCACCATCACTGCCGTAATCGGAATATCTATATCCTCTCCATTCCGTACCACCCGTGCCGTTTTCGGTTGCAGTCCTATCAACTTGCGAATTGCCTCCGAGGTTTGCCGCTTGGCCCGATGTTCCAGCGATCGCCCCAGCAACACCAGGGCAATCACCACCACCGCTACCTCATAGTACACATGGGGCAATCCCTGTTGCTGGAACCACTGAGGGAACAGGGTAGGAAATAAGGAATATACAAAGGCGGCCCCCGTCCCCAGAGCCACCAGCGTGTCCATCGTCGCCGAGCCGTGCTTCAGCGACTTCCAGGCATTGACAAAAAACGATCGCCCACCCCACCCCATCACTGGAAGGCTCAACACCAGTTGCAGCCAAGGATGATGTAACCACATGGGGATCAACGGAATCGACAGCCCCGTCATCATCGGTAACGACCCCAACACAAAAATACCCGCAATGGTCAGGTTCACCGTGACTTTGCGCCGTAGTTGCCGACTTTCCCGCCGCTGCTCCGTCTCGCCATCCTCTGGCTCAATGGCAAAGGCATCATCGACAATGGCCTGAGCGCTAAAGCCTGCTGCTGCCACCGCCGCCTCGATCGCAGCGGTCTCCACGGTAGCCGAATTGTAGGTCACGGTTGCTTGTTCTGCGCCAAAGTTAACTGCACAGGACTCCACTCCCACGACTTCGCTGATGGCGGATTCTACAGAACGGACACAGCCCGCACAACTCATACCACGTAACCGAAAGGTCTGGGTTTGCATCGTGATTCCCGTCATAAATTATGACTCCTTAGGCGAGCGAATTGGGACGCGATCGAGGCAAGGATGAATACAGAAATTTTCTTATCCTAATTCCTTATCCTATTTTTAACGCTCCAGTCGGCTAGAGAGTCCAGTATGGGAGGTACGATATAAAGTGGCAGTTCCATGGACTGTTTGCGATCAACGGTTGCCCCGAGGGTGAAAACCGCTTCTCTACCGTTCTTCTTCTCTATTCAACTGAAATATTAATGAAATCAGCGATTTTCAAAATAATAAAAATTGTTAGTGTGAGTATTGTTGGAGTGGTAACAGGGTTGGCCTTAGTAGGGTGTGCCAATCCGTCAATGGCTCTCACGGAGACCACCCGTCCCACCCGTGCTGTTGTGGGGCAGGAACTTGTGGTGTTTCGCAGCCCTACTTGTGGTTGTTGTGGCAAATGGATTGAGCATATGCAATCCGCTGGGTTTACGATCAAAGATGAGATTACATCAGACATGGCGGGGGTGAAGCAGCGGTATGGCATACCTGAGGAGTTGAGGACGTGTCATACGGCGATCGCAGGGAACTACATTATTGAGGGCCATGTGCCTGCCGAAGATGTGCAACGGTTACTGACTGAAACTCCGGCGATCGCGGGGATTGCGACTCCCGGAATGCCCATTGGTTCGCCTGGAATGGAATCGGGGAACCACATCGACCCTTACACGGTGGTTGCCTTTACCGTAGACGGGCCACTGAGCAGATTTGCGAGTCATCCATGAAAAGGAAGATTTTATGTGTTGATTAAGATTCGTTGATAAGATTAACTGAGATTGTTCAAGGATAGATTCTGGTTCTGATCAAGAAACTGATGCCAACCTTAAACATTGGTAGAGTCCTGAAGGAAGATAAAGGACGACTCCCGTTCAAGATCTGCGAAACCCCGACTTTAGGCTAATCTAAACATTATGACCTCTGGTATGCCGACCTCTTTTCCCCTGTCTTCCAGTCCTCTTTACACTCCCGACACCTCCCCTGATCACCTCATCATTACCCCCGATCCCCTTTCGTTAGATAAAGCGTATCGACAGGCTGATGATGGTGCCAATGGGGCTATTGTGATGATGAGTGGGATGGTGCGGAACCAAACTGATGGCCAGCCCGTGATTGCTCTGGAATATCAAGCTTATGAGCCGATGGCAATTCGAGTGTTTGAAGCGATCGCCACCGACATCCGCAACCAGTGGCCCGATGTCACCCATGTCGTCATCCATCACCGCATCGGCAAATTAACCATTGGAGGAATCAGTGTCTTGATTGCCATTGGCTGTCCCCATCGTTCTGAAGCCTTCGCCGCCTGCAAGTACGCGATCGACACCCTCAAACACAACGCTCCCATTTGGAAAAAGGAACACTGGGAAGATGGGTCTACCACATGGGTTAGTATTGGAGCTTGTGAAGTGGACCAACCGATGGGCTGATTGGCCTCTGGTTCAGTGTAGAGTGTTAGTCTGCCGTTCGGCTGAACTCACGACGAAGCCTGCGCGTATCGCCCATCGCCCCCATTCGCTCTTAATCGCCTACTTCGCGCTGTTGGGAAAGCCGTTCGACAAATGCAGCATGTTCCTCAGACGCTATCCCTGCTTGCAAAACTGACAACACCGTAGCCATATTCCCCGCCAGCAAATCCTGTACTGCTAGCCACAACCCTGGAAATACTCGACTTCTGACAACTCCCTGATCATCTGGAGGCAGCAGTACATAGTCACCGTTCTCCCAGCAGAACCAATCAATTTTTTGGTCAAATACTTGCCACACCAGGTATTCTCGGATGCCATTACGCCGATAAGCGTGCAGCTTATCCCCTAGGTCAATCGCCACACTGCTGGCTGCAATCTCTGCCACTAGCTCTGGTGCCCCTTCAACGTAATCATCATCGCTCAGCCGAGCCTGTCCACCGCGCTGGGCCTCAATCATCAACACTGCATCAGGCTGGGGTTCGTTATCTGCATCTAGTCGCACGGTTGGGGCATCTCCCAATAACACGCCAGGGGTGGCGGTTTTGTAGGTCCAGAGCCAACCCATAATATCGCCGTGGGGTTGACCATGACTTTGGAAGCGGAGGGCCGCAGGCATATAAACTACTCCTTCAACTAATTCGGCTTTTTTGAGTCGGGGCATAGCATTGTAGCGCCGCTCAAATTCGTAGCGATTGAGGCGATCGCCATTTTCCAGGGGCGGAATTTGCTGAAGACGGGAAATACTATCAACCATCAGTCAATCTATGAATTGTGTATCTACTAGCCTCTAGCATAGCCGCTGGAATAAAACGCTGGACCGCCAGCCTAGTGATCTTGCGATTGTGGCGATCGCCCCTGCGCTTATATTGCCTTCCTAGTCGTCAAGTTGCCCTAGCTGATAGGATTGCCAGAGTGAGGATTCTTGCTCTAGAAATCACCCGTTAACTCATATGTCTGTTCCTACCGAAGAAAATAACTGGATTAGTGTTTTTAATCCCTGCCCTATCGAGATATTAGAACGGGCATGGCACATTCTGGAGACGAATCGATATTGCACTTTATCGACCTGTTCATCCGATGGCATCCCTTGGGCATCACCTGTCTTTTTCTGTCATCAGGGCTTAAATCTTTACTGGTCTTCTGCGATTCAATCACGCCATTCCCAGAATCTTTACCGCAATAACGGTCGAGTGGCGATCGCGATCTACAACTCAGAAGTGAGGGAAGGTGCAGGCCAGGGGATTTATTTCTCTGGCAGTGCCGCTGAGCTGCCGGAGGATCAAGTGGCTGAAAAAATGAGTCTTTTATTTCAGAAGGCGAGTGGTCCTCCACCCGATCGGACGGAGTTGGATTACCTGGGGGATTCTCCCCGGCGAATGTATGGGTTTCAGCCCCAGGAGGCATGGATGACGGGCGATCGCCTACCGATTGGGAAGCAGTTGGTGGATACTAAAGTGCAACTCTCACTCGATGATTTAATCAATTGTCGCTAAATGAAATGACTTTTTCCTCTAACTTCACTGCCGCTGAGCGGATCATGTCCCTTAAAGCCGCTGTCCTTGGTGGTTTCTGTGCTGGAACCGTCAGCTTGGGGATCTTGTTGCTGCATCGGTGGTCTGTGGTTGGAACATTTCCGTCACTACCAATGCTATTTGTGAGTCTGACCAACCTCACCCTCCTGGTGAGTACAGGAATCGCCGCCCTCTCTGGGGCTCTCTTTGCCCTCACTTATCGCTATGCCGTGCGGCAAGACACCAATGTCCAACTCAAAAGTGGCGTGGTGTTAGCCTTTACCCTGGTGCGGGGGTTGGCGCTAGTGGATGCGGGGTCGGCCATCGCCCAACATTTTTGGCCCTTTGCCGCTGCCTGCGGTGAAAGTTTGGCTCTGTTCGGGATAACGGCAATGGTGTTAAATGTTGCCATGCAGCGCCGATGGATCACACCCTTTTGATGCTGGTGCCGTAATGGGTCAGGTGTCGTGCTGCATAAGGGACTGACGGAAGATAATTTTATCAACCCCATTGTCGTAAAAATCACGAATTCGAGCCTCTTGCTCAAATCCATTGTCAACATAAAACTGCCGCACGTAGTCGAAATCGTCCGACCCTGCGGTCTCGACTAAGAGAATGCGATCGCCCCTCTCCACTAGCCATTGTTGAATAGAGTTCAAGATCGCTTTTCCCCGTCCTTGCCGCTGTCGGCTAGGATGAACTGCTATCCAGTAAAGGGTCCAAGTTCCGTGGGTCATTTTTTCAGGAGCCAGATAGGCGACCCCAACTGGATCCGTGCCATCATCATCGGTGAACCAAACGTCTTCCTCTCCGGGTGACCTTAGCATTTCCGCAAGTAACTCGGTTTGCTCCGGTTCAAACAGACCGGAGGCAATAGCCAGCTCAATCAAAGCATTGTAGTCGGATGCGATAGTGGGTCTGATCATTGGTATATCTTTTCTCGGAAATCACCTTAGAGGGCGATCGCGCCTTAAATCAATTGATGGGATCAGGGAGATAATCCCTGATCCCATCAAAGAATTCCCTATGTTAGTCACGATTATCGTAACTAGCATAGGGACTAACTTGCTTTCAAGCCAATTCCTTCGTAGAACTTGACGCTATCTTTGGCAATCATGCGGCGACCATCGACCAATAAGGGTTGAGGATCAAGTCCAGCCAACAAGTCAGGTAACTTGTAGAACTGAGGCCAACGGGTGATCAGCAAAATGACCTCCACATCGTCAATGGCCGCTTCCAAGGACTCCGAAAAAGTAATCGAGTCACCAAAAAGCTTCTGGGCTTCATGTTGGGCAATGGGATCAAAGGCTTTGACGTTGGCCTGGTGTTGGGTCAGGTAATTGACGATGGGAATGGCCGGGGACTCGCGCATATCGTCGGTACCGGGCTTAAAAGCCAAGCCTAAGACCGCAACCTTGACCCCCTTGAGGTCAGGGAAATGCTGATTCAACAGGTTCAACATTTGCTGAGGCTGCTTAGCATTCACATCCAAGACGGAAGACAACAAGTTCATGGGTACCCCAAATTTGATGCCGTGGGCGTTGAGGGCTTTTACGTCTTTCGGGAAACAGCTCCCACCAAAGCCACAGCCTGCTTCAATGTAGGTGGTAAAGGAGGGTTTGATGCGATCGCCATTGGGCAGAATGGGGGACAATCGCTTGTCCAAATGCACCCCTTTCATCACTTCGGTTGCATCAATCTTCCCAACTGCTGCACAAAGATTCCCGATTTCGTTAGAAAAGGAGATCATTGTGGCGAGGAGAGAATTGGCGGTGTACTTGATCATCTCAGCGGTCTTACAGTTGGTGGTGAGCTGATCCACCCCAGGGAACACCGCATAGAGTTCTTCCATGACAGCGAGAGCCTTGGCATCAATTCCGCCGAGAACAATGCGATCAGGGTTCATGAAGTCGGCGATCGCTTCCCCTTCTTTCAGGAATTCTGGGTTCATGCCCACGCCAAAGGCATCTCCGGCTAGCTTGCCAGAGGCCGCTTCCACAATCGGCAACACCACCTCGTCAGATGTGCCTGGGACGACAGTACTCTTGACCACCACCACATGGTACTCCTCTTTATCTTTGAGGATTTCACCAATTTGTTGAGCAACAGTTTTGATAAACCGTAGATCGATTTCCTCGCCATCAAACGGCGTACCCACTGCAATTAACGAGAGTTGGGAATTCATGACCGCATCACGCAGATTGGTCGTGGCCTTTAAATTTGTGCCCACATTCTTTTGTAGCAATTCTTCCAACCCATCTTCGTAGATGGGGGGATCGCCAGCATTAATCCGATCGACTTTCGCTTGATCAATATCGACGCAGGTGACTTGATGCCCCTTTTCGGCCAAACAGACCCCAGACACCAGACCCACATACCCGGTTCCAACCACAGAAACTTTCATTTATGCATCCTCCGCCTGAGAGTTATCTTTGTACCAACTCAATGCTCGACGTAGCCCTTCATCTACGGTGATGGCTGGGTTATAGCCGATTTGAGTGCGGGCTTTTTCAATCACCGGACAGCGACGATTGGGGTTATCCACCAAGTAATCTTTGTCTTCACTCACCTGCTTGATCACTTGGCCTTGATAATCAAACAGTTCCCTAGCCGTTTC
>JBFRWC010000192.1:0-14129 GCA_051439365.1 Leptolyngbyaceae cyanobacterium | reverse complement strand
CCCTAAATCAGCCTTAACCTACTTCCTTAATTTACCCTAACTATTCATAAATTAAAAACAAGATACTGGCAGTAACCAAATCGAGAAGGATTAATTTTTTGCCGTTCAATCTTTCCTTTCAGAATCTTAGGAGAAGCCTCATGGTTGCACATCAAAATTTACCAGATATAACTATCTCAGATCTGTCTTCTCTCAAAATCAAAATCTTGACTGGAGAAGAAATCATTGAAGCTAAAAAACTAGTGTACCAGGTATTTGTTTTAGAGCAAAACTGGAAAATACCGCCTGATAATCCAACCCGTATTAGAGTAGAGTCAGGAATGCTCTGTGATATGTATGACGCGATCGCCACCTGGTTTGGCGTGTTCCATAACAACACCCTAATTGCTTGTGGCCGAGCCTGTGGTCAGTTAAGGGAGCACTTTGAAATGGAACACTACCAGCCGCTGCTTCCATGGATTAAAAGTAATGAAGCAACGCGAGAGGTCACTCGCCTAGCAATTCAAAAAGAGTATCGTTCAACCTTAGCGGTTTTTGCACTTAACCGTTTTGGACTACAACATCTCATCGACAGTGGTGTGAAAACGATCTTTACCACTAGTTCTTTTCCAAAGCCTGGTCGGTTTTATGTGCGGATGTTTGGCTTTATCAAAAACAGCAAAAAATTTCGATATCACACTGATGATCCGCATGAAGTGCATATTCTCCATATGGATGAAAATCGGATGCAAGAGTCCCTTGATAAACTGACAAAACATCTAGAGCGAAAGAGTTGATCACCGACTTAGAACTGGAGCCGTTTCTTGAAATTCTGCCTGAGCTTACACGACTTGGATTGGTACCGTCAGTATCAAAACCACTATAAAAATAGTTGCACCTAAGCTCTGAATTATAGTTGCTGCCAGTAGATAGTGGATAATTACAATTCATCAACAAATATAGATGAGAGCGATCGCCATTCCCTAAGATCATTTTAAGCTTACATCTAATCAATGCTGATAAACAGTATCATCATCTACTTATTGAGTTATGAATTACCCCGCTTATGCTCCGCTGCTGGTTTCGGTTGCTATTTTAGGAATGGGAGGAGGTGTATTATCGCTCCCTGCGGATGCCCAAATTATTCCTGATCAAACTCTTGGGCCGGAGTCATCAGTAGTGGAGTCAGATAATCTAGGGGTTGACCGCATCCAAGGCGGGGCAACGAGAGGAAGCAACCTCTTCCACAGTTTTGAACAATTTGATATCAGCCCAGCGCAACAGGTTTATTTTAGTCATCCCATTGGCATCGAAACGATTTTGGGTCGCGTGACCGGAACAGACCATTCCGAGATTATGGGAACTTTAGGAGTAGACGGCAATGCCGACCTCTTTTTGCTGAACCCAAATGGTATTGTGTTTGGGCCGGATGCTCGGTTGGATGTGGGTGGCTCCTTTGTGACCACCTCTGCCGATGCACTCCAGTTTAGAGAAGTGGGCACCTTTAGTGGCCGTGATCCAGAAACCCCATCGCCACTGTTAACCATTGCGCCATCGGCCTTTTTATTTGGGCCAGAGCCAGCGGGAAGGATCGTAAATCGATCAACGGTGACCACAGAGAGTCATGAAGATTTTCCTGGTTTATCTGTTGGGCTACGAGTTCCGAATGGTGAGGATTTGCTGTTTGTAGGTGGCAACGTCATCCTGGATGGGGGGCGATTGAGTGCCTTCGGCGGACGGGTTGGCATTGGCTCCGCAACAGGAGAAGGAACTGTAGCATTAGGGAGCGATCGCACATTAATCTTTCCAGATAATCTCCTCCGAGGAACTGTTCGACTTCAGAACGATGCACGGGTTGAGGCGACATTAGATGGTGGTGGTGATATTCAGGTGGTTGCTGGCAAGATTAGAATTCTATCTAGTCTTTTGCGAACAGGGATTCAAGCTAGGTTAGGCACAGTTGATAGTCAAGCGGGTGATATTACCCTTGATGCAACTGAACGAATTATCGCTGATGGCCGTTTTGAAGCTGATGATGGTTTAACCCCTGGCGCTCTCAACGTAGTCCTCAAAAGAGGTGTTGGCAATGGGGGTGATATTACTATCGCTACTCCCATATTGAGGATATTGAATGGAGCACAAATAGGCTCTGATATTCGTGGTACGGGTAATGGAGGCAGGGTCATTATTACAGCTAGTGAGCGTGTTGCAATCGATGATACTCTTGACCGTTTTTCAACCAGTAACCCTACTGTCGCTAGTAATATGTTTCCCAGTGGAATTTTCAGCGACATAGTTCAAGGAGGTGAAGGTAATGCTGGCAGTGTCACTATCACCACTCCCATTCTGGATGTGCTCAATGGAAGTCTGATCACGTCTGCTGTTTTTGGAACAGGCAGTGCGGGGCAGGTGATCATCACTGCTACTGAGCGTATTACACTAAATGGCATCTCTGGCGATGGAGAAATTCCCAGCGGTATTTTTACCGACACCGTTTCAGCAAGCAGTGGTAATGCGGGCAGCATCACCATTACCACCCCAATCTTGAATGTGCTGAATGAGGCCCAAATAGGTTCTGGTACCTTTGGCAATGGAGATGGGGGCAGTGTTATCATCAATGCTACTGAGCGCATTACCATTGATAGTGAATTTGCTATTGAAGGATCACCTGGTGGGATATTCAGCGAGGTCGATTCGCGTGCTACGGGTGATGCAGGGCGTATTACCATCACCACACCGATTTTGGATGTACTCAATGGAGGACAAATAGGCTCCAACACTTTTAGCAGAGGTAACGCAGGTCAAGTTACGATCGTGGCCACTGAGAGCATTACCATTGATGGCGCTTCGATTTTTGATGAGTTGGCCACAGGTATCTTTAGCGATGTAAACCCAGATGCCGTCGGTAACGCAGGTGAGATCAACATCACCACGCCAATTTTGCGTGTTTTAAATAGAGCACTAATTAACTCGGAAAGCCAAGGGGATGGCAATGCAGGTGAGATTAACGTCACTACCGATTTACTGGTCTTAGACAATGAATCTAATATTTTGACCCAAACCCGATCAGGAAATGGAGGAGACATTGATGTTAATGTGGGGAACTTGCTGATGTCGGGAAATAGTGGCATTTCCTCCGAAGCAGGTACTGAAGAAGCTGGTGGAGATGGAGGAGACATGGCCATCTCCTCCCGTTTTATTGTTGCTACCCAAAATAGTGACATCAATGCTAACGCCTTCACAGGTAGCGGCGGAAACATCGACATCATCGCTAGTGGTGGCCTCTTGGGGATCGAATTTCGACCACAACAAACCTCCAACAGTGATATCACCGCTAGCTCTCAATTTGGTGTTGATGGTAATGTGGTTATCAACACTCCTGGCATCGACCCCAGCCAAGGCATTATCGAACTACCCGTCACCCCAATAGAAACCCTCCCCCTCGATGTCGCCTGCGTCGCCGCCCGCAGCGGCAGCGAATTCATCATCACCGGACGAGGAGGCATTCCCACTTCACCCCTGGAATCTCTCGGTAGTGGCAATCCCTGGGAAGACTGGTACATTGCTAGTCCCCTTACTCCAGACCAAGATTCTCACCACCATACCAATCGGGACAGCGCTGTATTAGCAGAGGTATCTCCACCGTTAGTAGAAGCCCAAGGCTGGCACCAAACCAATGATGGTCACATTCAATTGGTAGCCGCTGTTCCTCCCTTTGCCATCACAACCGATCCATCTGCCGCCCTCGACTGTAGCCATCTCCCTTGATCCCAGCGATCGCCATCAGTACAGCGATCGCCATCAGTACAGCGATCGCCATCAGTAGCGATCGCCATCAGTGCAGGGTTAACTTCCCTGATGCGATCGCTTGACCCTGCGTGCCGCGATCGCACCCCGATACAGATTCACAGCCATCCCTCCCCCAACCATCCCCATAGCCGCTGGGATAAAGGGAATCCATCCTGCGAAACACAACCCAACCCAACAAGTTCCCCCCAGAAGGATAACCATACCGCCCACGATAGGCATCAAATAACGGCGCGATCGCAATGTCATGGCCACTACACTAGCCATCACCGTCCACCCACCAATCCAGAGGATTTCCACTGATTCTGACCAACCCCATAAAAGGGGTCGATCATCCAATACAGCGCTAATAATTTGGCTGGCCATGTGAGCCTGCAACTCTACCCCCGTCATCCGCCGAGGATTGTGCCATCCTCGACTATAGGGTGTAAACCAGTCATGATCATTGAAGCTGGGCGCTACCACACCAATCAAAATAATTCGATCTGCTATCCGGTCAAGTTCAAACTGAGGACTCAGCACTTGGTTTAGAGTCACAGTTTCTGCAATGTGGGGTGTGGAGCGATAGTTCAACAATATTTGATGGCCTTGGGCATCAATGTTGTTGTAGCCTCCCATATTGGCCCTTATTCGTTTTAGCAGAACCGTATCTATCTTCAAGTCAGTAGGGTGGGAACCTAATTCAACCCCTTCATCATATAAATACTGCAATGCCAGCCACCAGTTCAGCGCATAGTGGTTTTGGCAAGGTGAGGCATCTGTTACGGCTAAGAGCTGGCGACGCAACACCCCATCAGCATCCTGAACCACATTGTTAAATCCGTGGCGGTAAGGCGGGATTTCTGGAGGGGGTGTCACCCCAGGATGGCCATAATGGCAAATGGTGAAGAGGCGATCGCTATTCATCAGTTTCTCCGCCAACTGGGGATAGGTGGGATCAACTTGACGTTGCCGATAAACATCTAGTCCAATCACGCGGGGTTGGCCCTGCTCCAGCTTTTCCAGTAATTGAGCCAGGGCCAAGTCGGAAAGAGATGCCTCGCCCCGTACTTCAATGGGTTGGGACTGCACATCCTCCTCCGTTACCGTCACCAACAAAAACCGATCATCTGGGGCTTCTGCTGGACGGAGCCGCATCAACCAATCAAACGCTTGTAATTCCCAGGATTCCAAAATACCGAGCCGACCTACGCCAGTCATGCCACCTGTCATGACTATCCCGATCGCCACCGCCACCAGTAACTGATGCCACCGTTGTTTTTTAGGGGTAGCAATAGGCCGATGGGGAGAAATTTCGTACAGTTTCAGGGGTTCCGGTAGTCCCTTAATCGGTCTCTCCCCAAGGTCAACCATCTCGGTCACGATATGGCGCTTGACTATATCAAAGGTATTTTGAGATAAGCAAATGCCACCAGATGGTGCATGATCGTGTAAACGGGCGGCTAGAGTAACGGCTAATCCCATGACATTGTTGCCATCTGACAAAACCTCCCCGGTGTAGATGCCAATACGATGGTGAAGAATATCAGAATCGGGGAGGGTTGTAGCAGCATTGGCTAGCAATTTTTGAATTTCAATTGAACATCGAACGGCCTTCTCTGCCGTTTCAAACAACATCATCACCCCATTACCCAGAGCTTGAATTACAGTCCCATCAAATTGCTGGCACTGTTGATGAAGAATAGTCATATCTCGTTGTACCAGTGCCAAGGTATGATGCTCATCTTCTGCCATTTGGGCCGTAAATGACTCCACCTCTGAAAAGACAATAGTTGCTGTCATTGGGCTCATTTGAGATGATGATTGCAGCACATTCAATTCCTGCTGCACCCAGGCGTTATCAAAAATAACGCTGTAAATTGGATTTTTAACTTGTAATTGACCTTGGAACGAATCGACAATACCCGTTAATCGAAGATGAAGATATTCAGGATTATCTCTAGTGGGGATGCTGCCTTGTTCTAAGATTTGCCGGTATAGTTCTAATACTCGTTTGTTAATCCTGCTTTCTCGTAGGAGGCGATCGCGAATCGTCCTCAAGTGCTCTGGTTCATCAAGGGCTTCCCAATTTTGGATGACATGGGTGTTAACAAGAGTTGCCACAATATTCCTGGCTTGAGTTGCCCCTGTGCTATCCACTAGATGTTCTAGTATATCTGATTGATCTCCTATATATTCGTGATTATCGTCAAGAATATCATCTGTATACTGTGTAACTATCCAGCACAATTTCTGCGTCAGGAATGGCTGACCTCCACTCCAGTAAAGAATCTCTTCCAGGGCAGCACGAGGAGCAGTAAACTTACCTCGTAGACCTTGAATCAGAGGATCACAATTTTTCAGTTCAAACCCTTGTAAAAGAATGGCTTGTCCAATATTAAATGGAGTAGAATATTGTCTGCTCCGGATTAAATCTGAAGGTGTGGCAACACCCAGAAGAACAAATGTTAATCGTTTGTAATCTACTTGTGTGGATCGTTTCTCATAGCAGTTGCGAATGAACGCAAAGAACTCATCAGTGGGGAAACTGAGACCTAACACACTGTCGATTTCATCAATAAAAATAACGATAGCAGTGTCAACTTGTGTTAGTAAAACTGTTTCAATAAACTGAGAAAGGCGTTGAACTGGGGACAGGTCTTCCCTTTCTTGTATCCACGATCGCCGTTGAAACGATAACCCAAAACCACTGACCAATTCCTGGATCAACCCACCGTACCATTGATTGGCAGTAATTTGTTGGCTCCCAATTCCGCTGAGTTCAATCTCTGTGCAAGTAATTCCTTGTTGCCTCAACCGCTCCATTGCCCGTATCCGCAAGCTTGACTTGCCCATTTGTCTGGCATTGAGCACGTAACAGTATTCCCCTGAAAGCAATGCCTCATAGAGAATCTGATCGGCCTGCCGCATAACATAGGTCGGAGATTCTGGGAGTAGGCTTCCTCCAGGCTGATACTGATAGTCTAAGATAGGGTCAAAACTCATAATGACTGAGCCTAGTTACTAGGCATAATTATCGGGAGCTACTCTCAAGTCTTTCAGCAAAATAATGACGATACAACTGACAACGCGATCGCGCTATATCTCCTGTCAACGAAATTAACCCCATGCTTTGAAGCTGATAAGCTGCCATTGATTTCAAGGTTATGCCCTCATCCGCCATAATCACTTGTTGAAATGCAAGGGCTAAATCAGGTTCTTGTTCTAGGGTTAACAAATGTTCTCGTAGATGTGCACCATAAATACCTGAATCTGTGGGTAGCTCTGATAGTAGTACTTCCAGATTCTCCTCTGTCCGATTAGCCAGATCGGTAAAAGCCAACTGCAATAAATAGGGATGCCCTCCAACCCAATTCATTAGCGGTTCTACCTGGTCAACAGTCCCATGCAATTGATAGGCTTTGGCAAGACTCTGGGCTTGCTCCAAAGTAAAGTCAGAGAGGTTAATAGGCACTCCTACATTAAAAGGTGATTGATGAATATTGAGGCGAATATAAACATCGGTTGCATGGACAATCACTAAGCGGAGTCGTTTCCAGATGGGCCGACTGCGCGCTTTTTCATACCAGGATCTTAACAGCCCAAAGAAGTCTTCATAAACTTCCGGATGGGGAAATAGTAAGTCAACATCATCTAAGCATAGGACTAGAGGGTTTGCAGAATAGGATAACAAATATTGCTCAAAATAAGTCGTGCAACTTACTTTTGCCCCCAAACCCTCCTCATCCCAGTATTCATCTAAATTCCGAGCCATCCCTAATTCGCGACTAACATTGAGGCAAAACCATCTGAGAAACGACTTAAATCTACCAGATGTTTACGTCTATCAGTTAGTTCTAAGCTTAAGTGAACGGTGCGATAGTCTTGGATACTTAACTGGTATAAAAGATAGTTGACCAGAGATGTTTTTCCAGTTTGGCGAGGGGCCTTCACCCGTAAAAGCGCACCAGGTTTAAGCAGGGCAGCGTAACAGTTGGCTTCTATCGGAGGACGAAGAATGTAATTACCATCAGGCACAAAATGAGTATTTGGCTGATCTGTCATTGGTTGAAGAAACTGGGACGAGTAGCCTATCGCTTCTTGGTTGATATCCTGATCAGGGGTTTCCCAAGCTCGTTTTAATGCTGCTTTAAAGTTACTTTTTCTAACTTTCTCTCCTAATGCCTCGGTGAGGAGCTTCCATAACTTTGGTGCAATATCATTGCTAACATAACTTGTTGCATACTGGTTCTGAGCCGCTATTTGGTCGTACTCTAACCGCTCCCAAGCCCCTCTCAAAATAGCAATCTCTACATCTGACAGGGTTCTGCCAGCACTGCGTAACATGGTCTGGTTTGCTGTTTGAACTGCCTCTTCTATCCCAAAGCCCATAACGTTTTGACTAAAGCAATAGCTCTACTATACCGAGGCCAGGGCAAATCTGATCAACTAGGTGGGCACCACCCAAGGAATGGATTAATGTCATGCTCCCTGCGGCAATGGGACATACCACGTCTACCTGTAGGATAATTTGGGTTCACTGCTTTTCGTCGCGATCGCTGGCTCCTCCCTATGCGTTACTCTGCCCCGCTTATCCGCCGCTGTGCTGGTTGACTGACCAAAATTGGGGTTTGGGCGCGGAAACCGCCCCCCTACCAGGAATTGGGACAATGTAGGGGTCAGGAGACCTGACCCAAGACAGGGACAAGGTTTTAGGCAGTTTTGTCAGTCAATCAGGCAGGTGTGTTTCAGTCACCTCACCAGGATTGAAAGAATTTGTACAGATCTTTTTAGACCATCGTTTTTCTTTTCATAGAGCGATCGCCTCCTCAAACAGCGGGCGATCGCTCTTCTGATTGCTGAAGAGGGTAGGAGGGCGATCGCCCCAAATCCTGTGACTACCCCATCAATCATCAGGGACGAACAAGGTATAGGCGAGAAATCGTTCAACGCAGTAGAGAGCAATTTGGTTGCCCATACCTTGCCAGACCCGATCAAAGGCATGTTCAGCCCACGGTAGCCGAATTAAAATCGACTGGTTTCCAGCCGTGCGTAACGCTTGGTCCAGTTGCTGTCCGAAAATGGGTTTGACCAAGTGATCGCGATCGCCATACACCGATAAGGTGGGTGGCAATCCTGAGCGTATCCAATGCGAGGGAGACGCGGCTTGGTAACGGTCGGGATAATCGTCTGGAGGACCGCCTAAAAAAGTTTCCAGTACGGATCGGGTATCAATAGGATCGGGTTTGGGTAAATCGCGATAGGCTAGGGCTAAATTCACAGGACCGTAGTAGTTCACCACGGCTCGGATGGGCAAAGCATCGGGCTGATATCCCGCTAATAGGGCCAGATGTGCCCCTGCGGACCAGCCTACCAAGGCCAGTCGTTGCGGATCAAGCTGATAATCGGGGGCATGGTGAACGAGCCATTGCAAACTGGTTTGCACATCCTTGAGCTGGACGGGAAAACAGTAATCGGGGGCATGGCGATAGGCGATCGCTGCCACCCCGTAGCCCTGCGCCGCCATATAGTTACAAAAAACGGCATTATCTTCGGGTTGGCCTGCTTGCCATGCTCCCCCATAAATCACCACAATCATCGGGAGGGAATCCCCCTCGGCTAGCTTGACTGTGGGTCGGTACAGATCGAGGGTGAGAGTGGCCCCATCGGGGGTGGGAATTTGATGGCGATCGCGCTCAACCTTTTGCGGGGACAACGGTATCCCCCATACCAAATCTTGCAACACAAACGGCTGGGGACGCATTTGTTGCTGGAGAGCAGAGAGAATGCGATCGCCATAAGCTTGGCCCAGTCGCGTCTCCATTTGTGTTTGGGCTTGCCGAATGGTTGCGGCTAATGGCCACAAGGGAAGGCTACTCAGCCAGAGACCACCGAGACTGCATCCCACCACGAACCACCGATAGTCATTTCCAGACAAAATGGGCGTTTTAGGCAAAATGAGCGTGATTAGGGCGATCGCTCCTTGGCTGAGTCCCAACAGTGGGCTGATTTCCGGAGCCGCCACAGTCAGAGGGAAGAGGGACAGGGTTGGAGCGGGCACAATAATCCCAACACTGAGTCCCAGACCCAAAATGCTCAGCCCCACCACCACAGCCCCAATAATGTTGATTGTCATGGTTTGGTTGATCTGGACATCAACATCCAATTTCTACAGGCTAATGAAACAAAACTCAACCGGAGCATCAGGCAGCACCGATGTAGACAATGAAAGACTGTAACCGGGGACTTCCCATTCCCTTGCTTTTAAGAAGCAAGGCCGTTACGATCCCGTTACGATTGGCATAATCACCAGCTTAAGGGGTAGAGTACACTAAATAACCTCCCATCGCTCACATTTGGAACTTGAGATCGGTACGATTCACGATGGGTAACGTGGTGCTTTCCACATTACAGATCACATCGATGATCATAGTAAATGACTCTGTTTTGCAACAGCGACGACAACTAGACTGATGCCTCAGAAGATGCACTCCAATCCACAACCCCCTTCCCAACCGATGCTGGATCGATCATCGGACCCATCGTTTGCCGATACCACAGTGGCCGACACCGTGGCAGGAACGTCTACACCGTCTCGTCAGCCTGATTCTTCTCAGGACTTGCGTAGGACGGAGTCTGAAACTATTCCTCACTTGTCCTCAAGAGAACTGGTGAATCTGGCCAATACTTCGGCAGATGAGTTGATGGATTCAGTCTTTGAAGACGTGGACTATATGCTCGACAAGGGAATGAGTGTGGTTCCGAAGCTTGCTGCAGCCCAAACGACGGACATGATAGCAATGGATGGCCATCCGGGAAGCGGACTCACGTCCGATCCAGCGTCCCAACCCCCTACACTCGCTTCTCCGCCTCCACCCCCCGGAGCGGGGTCATTTCCTGATGCAGGCACCCCCTCTCCATCGCCCCAACTTGAGCGATGGGGACCCGTCGTTAGCTTTGCTCTGCCTATTCTGGGAGCTTGTGCCACCCTTGGTGTTACCCTTGCTGCCGGTTTCTTGCTGTATGGTCCCAACCCGGTCCTCCGACCAGAGGTAGGGGTGACTGCCTCAAATGTGGTCGCCGACACCCCCGATCGGGGATTTGCCGATTATATGGAGCGTGCCTTGGAATCCATCGTGACTACGGAAGAAACGACAACGGATCCGTTGTCGGTGGCGGATCAGGATCGGGATAATACTGCTTCCGATGATGAGTTGGACAATGGGCGACGGTTCGCGAATGTCCCAGAGCGGGTGTACATTCCAGTGTATCAGCCACCCCAACCTTCGTTATCGGCGTTGCCCCCTGTGCCCCTTAATGGCACCTTGTCTTCATCTCCAGTAGCTAGTGCGGGAACTGCCACAACTGCCACGCCCCTGGCTCCTACGCCCTTGGCTCCTGCACCTCTGACCCCTGCGCCCTTGATGCCTACTCCCCTAGCGACACCTCAACTTGCACCGATTACAGCCCCCGAATCCCCCGAATCCTCTACTGCAACCTCACCTGATTTAAGTTACGACCATGTGTTGGTGGGCTTGTTGCAACTGGGCGATCGCTCCGTTGCCATGTTTGACCACGCTGAGGGCACCCATCGGGTTCGAGTTGGTGAGCCAATTGGTGCCAGCGGTTGGAGTTTGGTCTCGGTCTCGGAAACCGAGGCGGTCATCCGCCGGAATGGAGATGTGCGATCGGTTTACATTGGCCAAAGTTTTTAGGACTTCCTCTAGAAACTGAAAAATCCAATGCGGTTCTGTGTCGTAGGCTTGTAAGGTTGCCTAACCGGGGACTGTTGAGTGGAGGTGGCCACGTTATAATCGGCGTGGACTGTTACTAGCATAGAATTTTATCGACTTTGGGTACCCACTCTGACGTGAAATCACAGCAACGGGGCGTATTTGAACAATCCATCCACATTGCTGCCAGCGCCGTGGCGGTAGAGCAGTGCATTACTGACCTCGATCTGATGCATCAGTGGCTAAACCCAGCGTTGCGTTGCATTCCTATTGGTCCTTGGTCCACAGAGATAGGTAGCCGGAGTCGCTTTATCCTCCAAGTGCCATTGCTGCAACCGACGCTTCAGAACCGGGTGGTGGAGCGAGAACCAGGCTTGGTTGTTTGGCAATTTACAGGATTTTTCAACGGGCGCGATCGCTGGGAGTGCCGACCTTGCGACAACGGTACCTGGCTACGGAATCGGTTTGAGTTTACCTTTGCGAATCCGGTGGTTGAGTTTGGCTTTAATACTTTTGCAGCCACGTGGACCCGTCGAGATATGACCGCACAACTTGAACGCTTCAAGCGTTTAGCTGAATCCTTGTACGAACAATCCGATCTTTAATCCAAGAATCTTAGTTTCAGAATGGTTGAGGGTGATCCTCTACTGGGAAGGTCGGTGATGCCAACCCACCCTTTTTTGAGCATTTTTTTGATCATTTAATTTTTCACTGTTTAAATTCTTCCGAAATAGACTGACTGCTCAGTTTCGCAGCGTAGTGTTTAAAGGAGATGCGATCGCTTGGGTTGCCGCGATGCGACTCCAGTATCCCCCATTTTAAAGCTACCACTACAGGGCTAAGTCTCATGACAAATCCTCAGTTTTCCGACTTAGATAATCCCAATAATATTGATGAGTTTGCCTTCACCTTCAGGGTCAACTTAAAAATTGGTGTCATTGCCTTCATGATTGCCGGGGCACTCACAGGGATCTATTCTCAATTAGATGAAAAGCAACGGGATGTGGCCAATTTTGGCACCACAACTCTAGGAGTCTGTATTGCTGGGGCCAGTGCTGTTCATGCCTACCGTGGCCTGATTCGCAGTGCCAAAATGCAGGAATCAGAAATCCGAGCGAGTCGTGAAGAAATTATCGCCAGTCGGCGTGAACGCAATGATGACCGCGAGAATGAGAAGCGGGTGCGTGTATTGGAGCGGACCATTCACTATATTGCCCGCTGGAACCATCCTGACTTTGCGTCTAGCCGAGCTACGATGAAGAAGGTGTTATTGGAAGCCAATAAGCAAAATATGCGGCTTGCGACCTATTTGGATGCCCATCCCGAAGAGGCTCAGGCGGTCGTTAGCATCCTCAATTTTCTCGAAGAACTATCCTTTTTAACCCATGATGGCGATTTGGATAAAGCTAAATTAGCCAGTTTTTATCAGGCTATTTTTGCGATGGTTTATTCTGAGTCCTTTCAGTTTATTCAAGCTCGCCGTGAGGAAACCAACCGGGAGAAACTCTATGAACATTTTGAGAAGTTACACCAGGAATGGCAAATTCATGGCGGGTAAGTCCGTTCCCCTGTATTCGTTTCCCTGTAATGGCTTCAGGATCTAAAAATACCTGATCTTCAACTCTACAGTTGTAGGGTTGCTGGACTGACCAAGAGAATGGGTACAGTGATAGCGGTGGATGGTGAAGTGCCTAATTGCAGCATTGAGTGAGTGGCTTGATCCATGATGATTTCTGTCACCTTGTCGTTTTCGACGAGGGCAGAAATCACTTCAGTGAGAGTCTCTTGACTTGTTGGGGCATTGCCCGTGTCGCTCACGACTACTTGATGGCGGAGATCCAAGAGCATCTTTTTAACCAAGGGAGCCACAGGAGCGTTAATTCCATTTGCGGCGATCGCCCACGGCAACACAATCACCTCACCATTACAGCGACGGGCTAAATCTGCTGTTTTCGTCAACACTGTGACAACGGTGTCGGGTTCATTCACGACAGCGAGGAGGACGGTGCGGCTTTCCGTCACAACTTTGGTGGGGTCCACCGGATCTTGGGTCAAGAGACGGGGGGCAAACATCTGGATGGCCCAAGCACCGAGGGGAGCGGTGATCAGGATGGAGAGGGCAGCGATCGCCAACATCACCTCGCCGCCTTCAATGCCTAGACTGAGGGGAATCGCCCCGATCGCGGCTTGTACTGTGGCTTTGGCAGAATTTCCTGGTAGTAAAAATAGCCGCTCTTTCCAACTCCAATTACTCCCCAGCGTCGCCAGCCACCACCCCACGGTGCGTCCCAGCAACAATCCCAGCGTCAGCAACACCATCCCTGGAATGAACATTTGTTCTAAAATGGTGAGTTGAATGCTGGCCCCCATCAACACAAACAAAATAATTTCGGCAACAACCCACAGGTGATTGAACGCTTGGCGGAGGCGACGAGCGACTGGAGCATCTCGTTCCACCACAAAAAAGCCCAGAGCCATCACAGCTAAATAGCCCGAAAAGTAGGGCCAAGCTTGAGCGATGACCACTAAGCTCAAAGCCAAGATAGCTGTAATCAGGCCCTCTTGCATTGGGTTTTGAGTCCAGCGCCACTGCACCACCGTCCAAATTAGCAGTCGTGCAGCCCCGTATCC
>JBFRWC010000191.1:0-29532 GCA_051439365.1 Leptolyngbyaceae cyanobacterium | reverse complement strand
CTACAAGGGATTGGGACAATGTAGGGGTTAGGTCTCCTGACCCAAGGCAGGGACAAGGTTTTAGGCAGTTTTGTCAGTCAATCAGCCTACGTCCAGTCAAGTCTACCTTCTAATCCCTAGCTTGTAGAACTTATAAGGATAAACTAAGGATAAACCTTTGCAAAAACGCCCTAAGTTGGTTTGCGGGTAAAGCCTGGATAGGTTCCCTTATCCTCAATCAGTGGTGGCTTCTGCAAGAGAGCACTTGTAGGAGTTCGATTTCTTCGACAAACCTGAACTTGACCACCTGAAATCTTTAGTGCTAAAGGTTTTAGTCCGTATTTTCTTTACATTTAATGTAGTCACTGTTTGTACAGTTCACTTTGTTTACACTACAATTTACGCTGGAGTTTTTTATGCTGTTAAATAGTAAGAGTGCGCGTGTCGTTTCTTTGACCTGTGCGATGGCTGGTTTGGTTAGTGTTGGCGTTGCTGACCAGGCGATCGCCCTGCAAGAGTCCATTTGGTTACTTAATGGTCAATCCGAGTCTATCAATGGTTATTTTTATGAAGGACAATCCATCTATGGAGAGTGTGATTCCGACTGCTCCGATCTAGATTTTTATCTCTACGACTCATCGGGAAATCAGGTTGATTCAGATACCTCGCCGGACGCACAACCAGTCGTCACGGCCCCTTCTAATGGGGACTTTCGGCTGGAAGTGAGGATGCATGAGTGTGATCACTCTAGTGGCTGCGAGGTTTCAATTTGGTCTGACGGACCGTCTGTACCATCATCCCTATGGTTAGATAATGGCCAAATGGCATCTTATGAAAGCTTCTTTTCGGCAAGAACCTTAATTCGTGGAACCTGTGATTCCGATTGTTCTGACCTGGATTTATATGTTTATAATATGTCTGGCAATTTAGTGGCTCAAGACATTGATGGTGACCCTTATCCAGTTGTCGCCATTCCATATGATGGGACGTTTCGCCTAGAAGTAAAGATGCACAACTGTTCTCACTCCCAAGGGTGTGAGGCATATCTGGAATACTAGCGACTATCGCGACAACCACATTAGTTTAGTCAGGACATTGTTGTGAGAGCGCAAAACCTCCCCACAACAATGTTTCTCGTTTAACTGGAGTGTCTACGGCTACGGCACACCCTTGTGGGACTTGATTCTTCTGCTAATCTAGGGACTAAACCACTAACAGTTTTGACCAGGAGAGCCATTCAAATGGGCATAGATGATTGGCAGAAGAAACTATCGGGGGTTGCCCGTCTAGAACCGAGCAATTGGCCCATTGAGCAGTTGCCAGGATTAAGCGATGAGCATAAAACGGCATTGCTCAAGCTAGGGATCAAGACAACCTTTCACTTGCTGCACAATGGGCGGACGGCGGAACAGCGACAGGCGATCGCCACCCGGTTGCAACTCCATATCAAATATGTGAACAAATGGGTTGCTCTCGCAAACCTAGCCCGTGTGCCAGCAGTGGGCTGCAAATATTGTGGCACCGTTCTCCACGCTGGGGTTGCCTCGCCTCAACAGTTGGCCCAAACCAAGGTAGATAGACTCTACCAACAGGTGCTTAACCTTCACGTGGCCGAATTTCAAACGAAAGAGTTCTGCCCCACGGTTGCTGAGGTCAGCACTTGGATTAACGAAGCCCAAACCCTGGCGACTACGTCTTAATCCCCGTCCTGGTAAGTATCCCGACCATCATGCAACAGTGAGCCAATCCGGGACGTACTGCCAAGCCTCTTTCATCGCGGCATCGGATACTTTGTAATCCGGATCTTTGGTGGCAACCAGTGCCCAAAAATCTGAGGAGTGATTCAGGTGGACCGTGTGGCAGAGTTCATGAACCAAAATGTAGCGGACGAGGGGAAAGGGCACAAACATCAGCTTGTCGTTGAGGCTAATGTTAGCCTTATTGGAACAACTGGCCCACAAGGTTTTCTGACGGCGAATGCTCACTTTTCGATAGGACAGTCCGATCTCTTGGCTCACCCTCGCTAACCATTGGGGCAAGTAAATCTTGGCCTGTTGGCGCACCCAATGTTGTAAAGCGTAGTGGCAGTTGGGGTGAAAATCTACCTCACCGCTAATGACTAGTTGCAAGGGGTGCGGGGATGCGAGGTGAATGCCTTGAGCAGCGGTGGCTCGATAGGTCACGCCCCACTCTGCTGGGATTGAGTGGAGGATTAGTTTATCGGGACGTTCCGCCTTCGTTTCTGGAGAACGCGATCGCTGTTGGTTGGCCACTTTCCTGAGGGTGCGATCGATCCACGCTTGCTGATCAGCCACGAAATCCAAGACCCGTTGCGTTGGGCAACCACAAGGGACAACAATCTCGACCTCTGCCGTTCGAGATACTTTGATGGAAACACGCTTAGCTCTTGTGCTTTCTCGGACCGTGTAGCCCTTGAGGGTATAGGTGGAGGGCGATCGCCTTAGCATAAATCCTGTCGTGTCTTTCGATGGGCAAATGTCCGATCAATTCAGTAATGCTGAGATACTGGGCGGATTACCAGTTTGTAGCCAGTCCTGGGACTGGACCAATGAAGTCCCTTACTTCCTGCCTTTACCATTACGTTAGTAAGACTAGGCGCAGTGAATCTTTACGCTCAACACGCTTGCAGCTTTCTTATTTTCATCGATTCTACCAAATTTTCCGGACATCGCTCTGGAATAAAAATTGTAGAAGGTGTAGAGATCAGTAGCTGCACGGATAAAAAGGGCGGGGCTAAATCAGTAGGGTATGTCCTAGTAATGACTTTTGGCAAGGTGATCCACGGTTCAATCAGTTTAGCGAGGGAGGTGGGGGATGCAGGGATCAACAACACCATTGTGGATGAAAAATTTAGGGACAACAATGCTAACGACAACGCCTAGGCGCGATCGCTCACACCCCCCGGTTGCCACCGCTAGCCGTATTCTAGGCTATGGCTTAGTAGGATTGTTGGCGATTGACAGTGTGGTTGCAGGGTCGGCGATCGCCATCTCATCTATTCCTTCCTCATCGGTTCTCTCGCTATCTGCCCCTCCCCCAGGCACGTCATTGGTGCCTCCACCCACACCAGATGCACATCAATTTACGCCAGATACACATCAATCTACGCCGGATAACATCCCTAGCATACCTCCAACTAGCGCTCCAACCCTAGATGAGGCCTCTACTCAACCCCTGGCTCCTGCTGAGGTTCCCGTCCTGCGTCCCCTACCGGATGGTACCTATTTATATGGTCAGTCTCCCTATGCTGACACCGTTGGCGCAACCTACATGGTCTTCGATGTCAAGGGGCAGGACGTGGTGGGTGCTTTCTACATGCCCTATTCCTCGTTTGACTGCTTTCGCGGTTCGTTCCAGGTAGATGCACTCGCTTTGACCATTCGTGATAGCTACGAGCAAAACGTGTTCACCCATACGGTACCGTTGGTGGACAGTGAAGCGATCGCCTCCACCCAAGGCTTATCCTCAATCCCCCAAAGCCCTGACGGGTTCCATGCCATCGCCGATCTGAGCGAAACCGACCAACATATTCTCTCCACCTGTCGTGCTCAAAGTTGGTAAGGGGTCTGCTAATCATTCACAAAAGTAGGGCAAAAAATTAAGACAAAAAAACAGGGTAAGGGAGTTGTTAACATCCCATCACCCTGTTGTCCGCTATTTGGAGACTGATTGAAAATTTGATTGATTCGACTCGTTTTGATTGATTAAATGTACCTGGCAAATGGGGTCTAGGGTTCCGTCTGGAAGGCCTGAGGCTGGAGAATTGTGACGAGTTGATCGATGCCCCGCTGGATGCGACGAGTTACTGTCATGGGACTCACCCCAATCCGCTCGGCTACTTCCTTGCGGGACAAATCATTAAAGAACACAAACTCAATCGATGCTCTGGTTTTGTCTTCCAGTTGACTTAAGGCCCGCTGGAGTTGCTGCCGATCCTCTTCAAGGACTCGCAATGATTGATAGTGGGTATCGGGGAGAGTATCACCCAAGGTAATGGGCGAATCGACTTGATGGCAAACGGTGGCATCGAGGCTGAGGGGCAAACGGTTTTGGTTGGCCATCTTGACTTCTTGCCATTCTTCGAGGGAGATGTCCATACAAGCTGCAACTTCCGTATCCGTGGGCTGACGACCTAGTTCAGTGGTCAATTGTTTTTGAATTCGGTAGGCTTCTTTCTGTAAGTCTTGCCAGCGACGGGGAACCCGAATCGCACTGCCGCGATCGCGCAAAAAGTGCAGCATTTCTCCACGAATATAGGGCACGGCAAAGGAACTAAAGGCACATCCTTGGGTGGGATTAAACCGCTCGATCGCCCGAATCAGACCGATATAACCGATCTGTTCCAAGTCTTCGTAAGGTTCGGCGCACTGGTGGCAAACTCGGTGAGCAATCTTGCGGACCAATCCCGCATTGAGTTTTACCAAGCGATTCCGTAACGCTAACCGTTCCTTTTCACCCATCTGATCCTTACTTTGGAAGTAAGTCATCAGCAATTCCATACTGCGAGACCGAAGAGAAGATTGAGTAGCAGTCATCTGTCAAACACCTTGCATCATCTGAGCTAGGCTTATTGTCGTTAGAAACATGGGTGACTAACCATCGTTATTTCACGGGAATAAATGGAGGGGAATTGTCCCCCATCGGCAAAAATACTGAGATTGAGCGTATTTCTATGGAGTCTCTCACGATTTAGAGCCATTTTATGGCTGTAAATCGTGCAAATGTATTAAAGGGTGCGCCATTTCTCGGTGATGCCCTTCGACGAGACTCGCTAACGCACAGATGGCCGTAGCAAAAAATGAAGAAAGGTAAAGTGTTGTCTTAATATTCCGTAGGGAACTTTGGAAAAAAGGATCAATTCGACCATTTGACCCATGTAGAGACGACATAGGTGATCAATCCTGTGTAAAGAAGGCCGACAGTGGCGATCGCGCCCTTCCCCAGCCACGAGTGGTAGGTGGGAAATAGAATGATACAGCCAACCAGAGTTACGAGGATCTCAATAGGAGCCACAATCAGCCCATAGTGATTCGGGTCCCAATAGGAGACCGGGCTATCAAATCGCCAATTGGACAAAGGAAAAAAGTGGTGGTGGCCATCATCATGATGGAGTGGCAAATCCCCAAACACATGGAGAGCCATGCTGGCGAAAAAGGCCATCCCGACGGGAGACTGTTTCCAGGCCATCCATGCAAACCCCAGAGCAATCAAGGGTAGGGAATTAAACACGTCAAAGAAGTTCTGCCAGCCCGTCAAAAAGTACTGCTCTTGCCAAATTTGTGCCCCTGGCGTTCGGTAAATGAACTTTTCGACTACATAGAAGAGAAACATGGGTGCATCGGGCAAAATGGACCCGATCAGCACGGCTGCTTGGACGGCTGGAGGCTTTCCCAGACCAAGAATCCAGAGATTGATAATACTGTGGGATGGAGTATTCATGGGTGGTAGTGATTTTTGATGGATATGGGCTAAACTTTGGCAGAAAATGCCTGCGTACAAGGATGTAGTATCAGTCTTGAGGATTGTCCAGATCCATCATCTGTCTCTCAGGTCCGGCTCATGTTGCATCTGAGGTTGGCTTTTACCATCTAGACCAATGGGACATGATCAGGCGATTCCTCAAAGGCGATTCCTCAAAGGCAATTCCTCACGGGCAGTTCCGCTGTGGTTAATGTTTCCACTGGGATACGGTTACGTTTGAATGATTTCTAGTTCTGATAGTCAATTAGTCACCCCGAACGATTACACCAATGGTTTCTAAACAGTCTTCCTTCAATTTAAGGCCACAACTCTCTCGTCGCAGTCTTAAGATTCTAGCGCTGGTTTGTCTCGGCTTTTTCCTCACTTCAGCCCCAGCTTTAGCCCAGGAAGCAACCAGTAATCCTGGATTCATCCAAAGAATATTACTCCAAATTCAAGACTTGGGACCGTGGGGACCAATTGTGCTGATTGGCGTGTATGTGATTGCTACAGTTGCTTTCATCTCAGGCGGATTACTGACTCTTGGAGCCGGAGCCTTATTTGGCATCGGGACCGGAAGCTTATGCGCGTTCATTGGAGCGTCCTTAGGGGCAACCGCTGCATTTTTAGTGGGACGGTATTTGGCACGGGACTGGGTCTCCCAGAAAATTGAAGGGAACAAGACCTTCTCTGCCATTGACCAAGCGGTGGGAGATGAAGGGTTCAAAATTGTGTCTCTTACCCGTCTTTCTCCAGTGTTTCCGTTTGTCTTGCTCAATTATGCCTTTGGGATTACCAGTGTGTCCTTACGGGATTATGTCTTGGGATTTGTGGGGATGATTCCTGGAACCTTCCTCTACACGTATCTGGGGGCTACGGCTGGTAGCCTTGCCAAAGTTTTTGCTGGGGGCGAAGGGAAGAGTGCAGCGGAATATGCCTTATTTGCGATCGGTTTGATTGCCACCTTTGTCGTCACATACGTCATCACAGGCATTGCCAAGAGGGCGTTGAATGAGAAATTAGCCGCTGAGGAACCCAGCACACAAGATGCTCCAGCGGAGATGTAGACTCCTAGTTGCCCCTGATTTCCAGTGTGTCGCTGGAAATGCGCCTAGAGGCTTTGTCTCACCCCGGAGCCAGAGGCTCCCAGAAGGGTTCCCAGCCAGAGACTGGGAACCAGCACTCACGACCCACGACCCACGACCCACGACCCACTGACCCACTGACCCACGACCCACTACTCACTACCCACGACCCACGACCCACTGACCCACTACCTTCACAAAACTATGACCCAAACAACCTTTCACGATCTCAACCTGTCCCCAATGGATGAGTACAACAAAACCCTTGTGGGACATGTCCATCCCCTTGATTGGGAAAATCCCAAACCCAAAGATTGTTATGACCTGGTGGTCATTGGTGGGGGCACGGCTGGATTAGTGACGGCTAAAGGGGCCGCAGGATTGGATGTGGGCTTAAATGTGGCCCTGATTGAGCGACATTTGATTGGAGGCGATTGTCTCAACGTGGGGTGTGTGCCCTCCAAGGCGGTGATTCGCTCTTCCCGTGCGGTGGCAGATATCCATAAGGCCAGTGCCTATGGGATCAAGGTGAATGGTTCGGTGGAGGTGGATTTTGCCACGGTGATGCAGCGAATGCGGCGGGTCCGTGCCCAAATTAGTCCGGTGGATTCGGCCCTCGGTGCAAAGAAGTACGGCGTGGATATGTATTTGGGGGGCGGTAAGTTTACTGGCCCCGATACGATTGAGGTAAATGGTCAAACTCTGCGGTTCAAGAAAGCGGTGATTACGACGGGGGCACGGGCGGTGCGGCCTAAGATTGAGGGGATTGAGGAAGCAGGATATTTAACCAATGAGACCGTGTTTAACTTGACGGAGCAGCCGCGACGGTTGGCGGTGATTGGGGCGGGACCGATTGGCTGTGAACTGGCTCAGTCATTCCGGCGATTGGGATCGGAAGTGGTCTTGTTTGAGCGATCGCCCCATGTCCTGATTCGCGAAGATGCCGATGCTGCCGAAATTGTCCAGCAGTCCTTTATCAAAGAAGGTATCCAACTAGTGGTGAACGCCAAGCTGCATCGGGTGGAGAAAACTGCCGAGGGTAAAGTCCTCCATTTCAGTAGTGGGAACCAAAAGCAATCCGTGGTGGTGGATGAAATCCTGGTGGGTGCTGGACGTGCGCCCAATGTGGAAGGATTGGGATTGGAAACTGTCGGAGTGGACTATGATCCGCGCAAGGGGGTTAAAGTCAACGACTATCTTCAGACCTCGAACCCGAAAATCTACGCGGCAGGGGACATTTGCATGAATTGGAAGTTCACCCACGCAGCGGACGCAGCGGCTCGAATTGTGCTGAAGAATACATTATTTTCTCCCTTTGGCTTAGGTCGCTACAAACTGAGTGATTTGGTGATGCCGTGGGTGACATACACAGACCCGGAAATTGCCCATGTGGGCCTATATGAGCAGGATGCCCAAGCCCAAGGGTTGGATACGAATGTGATCAAGATTGCATTTGAAGACGTGGATCGGGCGATCGCTGAAGGAGAAGAAGAGGGTTTTGTCAAAATCCTCCACAAGAAAGGCTCAGATGAAATTTTGGGAGCCACCATCGTTGCTAGTCATGCCGGAGAGATGATTAGCGAAATCACTACAGCGATCGTCCATAAAATTGGGTTGAGCAAGATGGCCAGCGTGATTCATCCCTATCCGACCCAAGCGGAAGCGATTAAGAAATCAGCAGATTTGTATCGACGAGGCTTGTTAACTCCCACGAGTAAGAAATTCCTTAGCTTTTTGACGCAGTTGAGCTAGGGCATAAGCTAAGGTTAGAACCCCAGTTTCTTGAAGAAACCGGGGTCAATAATTTCGTATGCGTCGGTCTCTCTGGCGATCGCCAAACCCCAAACCAGCGAAAAGGCAACACGTTTTGCGGTGCTGCCTTTCGGAGTTGTCAGGAATCAGCTAGAGGAGGGAACGGGGGAGCACATCAATTCACATCAGGATTAAACAGTCAGGGCGATCGGTTCCAAGGTCGAGTCAGCCGTGAGAGGACGGGCGATCGCCATCAACTGCTTTTGCACAAACCGAGGCAGTTGCCGCTTGCTGCTAACACGGGGATAGCGCATCGGCCAGTAAGCCAACAGAGTGTTGGCATGGGGATACAGTTGCTCGTATTCAGCCCCATTGTCGTAAGCATGGCGATTCTCCTTTTGCGGCAAATAGCTTTCCGCCGCCGCCCCCTCCGCCACTAGCAACCGATGGGTGTCTAGCTCCACATGATAATAAGTGAACGTTTCTGTGGGGTGAGTTTGAAGAATGGACACCCCGTTGACCAGCGCTCCCGCGTTAATCAATAATCCTTCCACCAACATCGCGTGGTCCGGCGAGACAAAGAGATCCCGACGTGGGAGATTGTTCCCCAAGGCTCCCGCCTTAATCTGAACTGGATAGGTCCGTAGCGGATGGCACCCACAACCGGGCTTCCAAGTTTGCCGCCCAATCCACTTGATAGCGACCGGCTCACCATCAGCCGTTTGCACAATATCCCCAATTTGCAATGTTTCTACCGGCTTCTCTCCGGAATCAGTCAAAATTTGAGTCCCTGCCAAGAAGCACTCAAAGTCTACCTTGACGTTATCCGTCGCCAAGATCACATCTTGGACTGACTTGGTTTCATCGGCAGTAAGCGTCCCGTCTTGGTTAAAATCGGCAGTCACAGCAATATCGTAGGTGCCAGCCGCTAGTGCAATCTGATAGCCTCCAGAACTATAGGTCGTGGTGCTTCCTGCTAAACTGCCATCGGAGTCGTTGAACACATTAATCGTAACGTTCCCCACCCCTTCTCCTTTGTTATATAAAACAACACTGACGTTGGAATATGTAAAAACGACTCCAGTCAGGAACGGGTTGGAATGAAACTGATCGCCATACACCTGGGTGGTAAGGGCCGCATGGGGCACTTGCTTACTAAAAGATCCCTGATAATTTTCGCCCAATTGGGTGACTAGACCAACTTCCCGAAAACCTTCTCCTAGAATATTGGTGCGATGGCTTGGGCTGATAAATAGTCCATCGTGATGGGCAATGGTTTCAGTTTCTAAATTTTGAAGGGTGAAATCACCTGTCGCCGCTAAGTTTTCACCGACCGTTCTCCAAGAGTATCCAGCCGCCGTGGCACGAGAGCCAATCGTACTGTTTGTAGAAGGGTTAGTATGGGCAAAGAAATTACCAGTAAACATGTCCTGGGTATGGCCAATGGCGGCATTAGCCAACAGCTCATTCCAAACCAAGGGTTGTTTGGGGTCAGGGGAAATTATATCTGCTGGATCTGTCAAGCCTTGATTGAGATCACCGTCCAAGAGGCGATCGGCCTCTGCTTGGGGATTCGCCCGTGCCTGGTTGATTAGCTCAAGCATCAACTGGTTTTCATTACTGGGTGTTGCCATAGATCGTTCTTTTCTTCAGATTTGGACAGATATAGATTGTGATTGCTCCTTATTCTGGGACACACCCGTTTTTAGTTTGAGAGACACCTTGAGCATCTTCTTCCTGTTTCAATGGGGGAATGACAGAAATGGGAGTGATGGCAGCGTGATAGCATGGGCGGTGCCCATCAGCGATCGCCCTGCAAAATCCTAACTATTGATTCAAAAACAATGAACTAAAACAGGATTGCGAATGATTTCAGGATGATTTTGCCGATGATGTCTTCAGTCCAAATGTAGGGATTGTGATCTACAGTTCGGAGCAGAGATATGTCTCCCAGTAGCTTGAATAGCGCTTGACCGTATTTGATATTGGATATGATGATGTGATGCGTAGGAATGTTGCTTAGTCTCGTTCTCATTCTCATCATCTTGATTGTCACCATCTTGATTGCCGATATCTATGTCTTTACTGACGAACCCCATTTTCCAAACCCTGGTTGTGATTGGAGCCGGACTTGTGGCCTTCGTGGCCGAATGGTTGCCTGTTGACTTGACCGCTATTGTGATTGCGATCGCCCTGATGATCTTGGGCTTAGTCTCACCGGAACAGGGAGTGTCTGGTTTTGGCAACACCGCCACCATCACCGTCATGGCCATGTTTATCCTTAGTTCCGGTATTTCGCGGACGGGGGTGATTCAACTGGTGCGGGATTTTCTGATGCGCTGGGGCGGACGCAGTTCTTCTCGGCAAATCTTTGTCTTGGGCATGATCGTCGGCCCCATCACCGCTTTTATCAATAACACAGCGGTGGTGGCCGTGTTTTTGCCCATTGTGGAAGAGTGGAGCAAAAAGCGGAATATATCCGCCTCGAAGTTGCTGATTCCCATGTCTTACGCCACCATTTTGGGGGGATTGCTGACCCTGGTAGGCACCTCAACTAATATTTTGGCCAGTGGTATTGCCAAGGAACTAGGCTATGACGAATTTACCCTGTTTCAGTTCACCAAGCTGGGGATCATCGTTTTTGTAATTGGCATGTCTTACATTACCTTTGTCGCGCCCTATCTGTTGCCTGCGGGAAGGACGGGACAAACGGGACTGTTGGGCGAGGATTACGGTTTGAATGACTATGTGAGTGAAGTGGTCATTCCCAAGGGGTCCAGCCTGATTGGGCAAACCTTGCGCTCCAGCCGGATTCAGCGCAAGTTTGATGTGGACGTGCTGGAACTGATTCGCAGCGGGACTCATTTTGCCCAGCCCTTGGGAAATAAGTTATTGCTGGCGGGGGATATTTTGTTGGTGCGGGGTAGCAAGGAAGACTTGCTGCGCATTCGAGATGAGCGCAGATTAGAGATTGTGCCCCATGTCAAGTTTGGGCAAGCGGAAATGGAGGCGGAATTATCCTCAGATGAGGAGGGGATTGCGGAGGTATTGATTCTTTCCAACTCTCGTTTAAGTGGGGCGACCCTCAAGGGACTGCGGTTTCGGCAGCGCTACAATGCCACGGTGTTAGCGATTCGGCGGGGGCAAGAATTACTGCGAGAACGGCTAGGGACAGTGCCGCTCAAGTTTGGTGATTTGCTATTGGTGCAAGGGCCACGGGAGAGCATTGTGGGGTTGCAGACGAGTCGAGAATTGCTGGTGCTGGAACAGCGGGATGTGGAAACCCTACGGCAAGATAAGGCGGGGGTAGCGATCGCCATTATTGCTGGAGTGGTCCTTGCGGCAGCGGTAGGGCTATTTCCGATCATGGTCGCGGCCTTGACGGGGGTGATTCTGATGGTGGTCACGGGCTGTTTGAAACCAGGGGAACTCTACGGGGCCGTGCGCTGGGATATTATTTTTCTGCTGGCTGGATTGATTCCCCTTGGTGTTGCCATGAAGGAGTCGGGGACGACTCTGTGGCTATCAGATCACTTATTGGCCATTGGGGGCAACCTGTCCGGTTACTGGATTTTACTGTTGTTTTACGTGGCCACTTCTCTACTGACAGAAATTCTCTCGAATAATGCCTCTGTAGTGCTGATGATTCCGATTGCGGTGGAAGTCGCGGATACCCTAGGGTTGAACCCCTATGCCTTTATGATTGCTGTCACTTTCGCCGCTTCCAATAGCTACATGACTCCTATTGGCTACCAAACCAATACGATGGTATATGGTCCCGGTGGCTATCGCTTTTTGGACTTCACGCGGGTCGGCGCTCCCCTCACGTTCATTCTGACTATTATCACGCCCTTTTTGATTATTTGGCTCTATGGCTTGACCTGAGTTGTGATGAATGAGGCGATCAAACAACGAGGCTATGCTGGCAATCCTCGCGTGCTCTCCTACTTCAGAACCTGACTACTTCAGGTTGCGGGGTAAAGGCGATCGCACTCCCACCTCATAACCGTTTTTCCGGATCAGTTGCTCTAATCGTTGGACTCGTTTGGCTGATGCAGGATGAGTCGCCAAAATCGCTAAATCTAGATCTTGCTTCTCGGCCAGAGCCGCGAAAAAGTCTGTTGCTCCGGCCACCTGACCGTATTCCTGATGCAGCAGGTCCAAGCCCACTGCATCGGCCTGATATTCCTGTTGCTGGGAAAACTGAGCATTGGCCACCATTGATGTCGCGGAAGAGGCGATCGCCCCAATCGACCCCGCATCCCCCAGCACCGTGGCCAACGCAATCTGCACTGCCAGCCGCCGACTGATGCCGCGCAAATGATCCCGATTGGCAAAATGGCCCAACTCATGACCCAGCACCATCATCAGTTCATTTTCCGATCCCATTTCTTTCAGTAACCCTCGGTAAATGATGACGCGATCGCCGGGGATAGCGATCGCATTCACCGTCTCATCGGGGATATACAACACCTGATAGTCCCGCCCCGCATGGAGATCATCCGAGAGGTGAGATTCCAGTCGATTCAGCAGGGTATTCAAGCTCTTCTGAGCCACCGAGGGTTCCGCCAGTTCCTCATAGGTCGGCACAATTACCCGCCCTAGCTGTTGCTCGACCTCCGGCGGAATCCACCACACCAAGCTGCTGGCAACCCACCCTGCCACCCACACGATCGTAATAATCGTGCCGAGAAATAGCCCCAAGTACACCAAAAGCTGGTGATTTTGGGGGGGTGGATTTCTGTCGCTATACGCAGCAGCACCGGGCGGTAGCTCAATCGACATTCTCATCATCCCCAAGTATTAATCCCATTCTGCCCTACTTGACGTGAGTTCGACAGGAATCAATTTGGCCCCCATCCCCTAACCCCTTGCCCCCAAAATGGGGTGAGGGCAGCTCGACTGCGTCGAACTCACGTTACTTGGAGCCGGAGGTGCTTTGTGGGGTTACCCTGCCAGAGGCCCCGCCTCGTGGCCCAAACTCCAGGTATCACTAATCACTGGACTTGACCGGGCGGAACGGGTAAAGGAAATTGAGAAACGGGTTGAGGTTCCGGGACTGAATCCACAATCGCCCGGAGCCGCTAAATCGGGCGACAAACCCTTCCCCACCCAAAATCGAGGTTCTCAAGTTTTTGAAGGACAGCCCATTGATAATTTCTACTTCGTAGCTGAGGGTATCCTCAAAGGCCACGATATAGCCCGTATCGACAACGTAGCCATTTTCTACCGGAATTTCAATAATGGCTCCAAAGGAACTGAACCAAAAATCCCCTTCCCCGGTGGCCTTGAGTAAAAAGAAAGATTCCCCACTAAAAAATCCCCTAGCCCCTTGAAACTGGGTGTCCAGGGTAACATTTGGCCCTGCCGCCACGAAGCCTGATGACTGCACCATCAGGTTTTTGCCACCTGTAACATAGTAGTGCTTAATATCTCCCGGGACTCCCGGTGAGACATACACATCCCCCGGCTTCCCTTTAGCGGTAAACTCACTGATAAAGAGGGATTCTCCACTCACCATCCGCTTGAGACCGCCCATTAGCCCCCCCTTGGCCTTGGATTGCATCTCAATGCAGCTATCCATCGCAGACATGGCCCCGGCCTCAACTGCGACCATTTGTTCAGCTTGTAGACTGAGTTTGAGCAAGGCGTAGGATGGGCTATGTTCAATGGCATATTCAATTTCGGCACTCATGCCTGACATCTCCTTGTGATTGAACCCGTGATTGACTTGTGATGTGTGACTTGTGATGTGTGACTTGTGATTGGTGGACTGTAACTGGTGACTTGCGATTGGTGGCCTGTGATTGGTGGCCTGTGATTGGTGGCCTGTGATTAGTGACTTGTGATTAGTGGCCTGGGATTAGTGGCCTGTGATTGGTGGCCTGTGATTGGTGGCCTGCGACTAGGGTTAGTTGCGATCATGGTACATCGCTGATTTCTTCCCTAGCTACGGGGAGGCAAGCGACTGCCTACCAATTGGCCAAAGGCTCCAGGGTTATGGGTTTGGCAAAATAATTTACCTTTGCCTCTGAAGCGGCAAACCAATCCTTCCCCTCCGAGAAAAGCGCCTATCCAGGTTTGATTGAGCTTGCCAATGGAATAATCGAGAGTACGCTCAAAGGCGACAATGTGGCCCGTATCCACCACATATTCGCCATCCACATCGACCTCATAAATGCCGCCAAAGGCGCTCAGCAACACGACCCCGGAGCCACTCATGCTCAACCAAAAGATCGATTCGCCAGAAAGAAAACTTTTGAATCCAGTAAAGCCCAGATCAACGTCTACTTGAGGAGTGCTAGCCATATATCCCGTGGACTGCACGACTAGTTCTATGTCCTTGAGTTCATAGGGCAAAATATCGCCCATTAGTTTGGGGGCTAGATAGAGTTCAGCCTCGCTATTGCCGGAGCGAAAAACGCTCAAAAATAAGGATTCTCCTGCCAGGGTCCGTTTGAGGCCACCAAGGAGACCGCCTCCTTTGCCCTGGCGCAGGGTAGTGCTGACATTGAGGAAAGGACTCATGGCCACCATTGCCCCCGCTTCCGCCACGAGTTCTTCTTGGGGAGCCATCGTAACTTTGGCGATCGCGCTATCCGGCTGATGGATTAAATCAAGTTTCATCGAAAACCTCCTATCGCACCCTAGGGCTAAGAAACCGTACCAACCCATCCACACTGCGGGATTGGAGATAGACTTTGCCCCGGCCCTTGAGCCGATTCACAAATCCTTCCCCCGACGTGATTGACCCAAACAATCCCCCAGCCAGTTTGATCCCCATTTTGATGTCTGGTTCATAGGCCACCAAATGGCCGTTGTCCACAATTAATTCGTCCTGGACCCGCACCTCCGACAAGCCACCATAGGCTCCACAAAAGACAATGCCTGTCCCACTCATCTTCAGCTTAAACAACCCTTCTCCGGCAAACCAACTGGCAAACCCAGCAAACTGTAGATCCACTTTGACACCGGGAGTATGGGCAATATAGGCTCCCGGCTGAAAGCACATGGCATTATTCTTCAGCTCGATGCGCACAATGTCCCCGACACTGGCCTGGGTCAGGACTAAATCTTGCGGTTCCGAAGACGAGTTAGAAAAGACATTGATAAAGAGGGACTCCCCTCCAAAAAAGGATTTCATCAATCCCGGCATCAAGCCCCCGAACGGTTCGGTTTTCATAGACAGTTTGCCTGACATGCTGGCCATCGCCCCAGCTTCTGCCCTTATTTTTTCCCCTGGCTTCAGGGTAATAAACAACGTTGCAAAGGCAGGTTTATAGCGGATTTCGCTTTTCACCACATCACCTCATAAGACCTATGAACCACTGATTTGATCAACATGTTCCCTAGTTCATTTGCTAAGCGCGTTTGCTAAGGCCATTGCTTGTAAAAAAATTACCAACCTGCGGTGCGTTACGCTGGCGCTTTTCTGGTATGCCCTTTGGGCTATACAGCACCCTACAGCGGTATATTTTTTCTCGGAAATCACCTAAGTTCGTTTGCTAATCCGTTTGCTCACCCGTGATCAACTGGATTTTCGGTGCAAATAGTCAGGACTAGGGCAACCTCTGGGGGCATCCCAATATTCCCCTCTGTTTTCTCGCACAATCCCGACAGTGTTGAAAAATTGATGTAAAGCTTAATGAAACAGGGTTTATGCTGAAACCAAGACATGGCTGAGACGGGCTTCTCTGGTTACAGATTTCAATACGCTGAAGTGATTTTGGATCTGGGTATTGTTGCGGTTCACCGTTGCCTCCAGTTTGCCGAATATGCCGCAACACCCAGCAATAATGCTCAACAATCTTGTGACAAAAATCGTTAAATTCTCCTGTTCAAATGGGAAGAATAGGGATACTGATTCATACGCCTACTTGCGTCATGGCGTGACTGTGATGTGAGGCAAATGGCGATCGCCCCTCAATCTAGCGGTTGCCTGATTGATTTTCGTGAACGGTTGGACCATCTCCCCCAAGGCATTTGAATGCAAGACAAAGGGCCATCTGACAATTCAGCAGTACTTCATCAGGGGATGCCATCCCCTCACCATCTGTTACCTATGCTGTTATTTACCCTCGATCACATCACAGATATCGTCATCTGTCTGGATAAGGATGCCCAAATTTTTTATGCCAATAAAGTGGCGGTCAGCAAGTTGGGGATTAATACTGCCGATCTATTCACATACAAGCTCTACACCATTGCGCCCCACTTTACCCCTGAAACCTGGCCAGCCTTTTGGGCCATGCTAGAACAAGAAGTCTCATTTGAAATGGATTCCTTGTTGCTCACGAATCGGCATGATGAAGTCGTCGTCAATATGAGCATCACCTATCTGATGCACGAACAGCGAGCTTACTGTTGCATCATTGGCCGTGACATTACCGCCCGTCAGCAAATCGAAACCGCCATCCAGGATCTCAACAACGAATTAACGACGGTCATCGGGGAACAGGAGCAAAAACTACAAGACAGTGAAACTCGTCTGCTGAATCTGGCCGATAATATCCCTGGCATGATTTACCAGATGTGTTTGGATCTGAATCCATCGGGCGAGAGTCAGTCCCTCACCTTTACCTACGCCAGTTCTGGCTGTATTGATGTGTTTGGCTTTTTTCCCGAAGCGCTCCAAGCCAATAGCCACTTACTCTTTAAGCGCGTCCATCCAGAGGATGTGGATGGGTTGCGCTCCAGTTTGTTAAATTCAGCCCGGACCTTTGAGTCGTGGAATTGGGAGGGGCGAATTATCTCTGGCAATGGCCAAACGAAGTGGCTCCAGGGTCGTGCTCAACCCTCTTATGAGTTGGACCATCAGGTGGTGTGGGATGGAGTTTTTATCGATGTCAGTTCGGCTAAACGGCGAGAACAGGCGCTCCAATGCATTGTGGAAAGTACGGCTCCCCAACCGGGGCAAACGTTTATCCAAGGTTGTGCGAAGGCGATCGCCCAAGCCCTCCAGATGCAGTATGTGATCATCAGTGAAATCGTCTCTATCCTTGACCATGAGCCATTGCGCGTGAAAACCTTGGCCTTTTTGCAAGAGGAGACCTTTGGCGAGAGCCTGGAATATGATCTCTTTGGCACCCCCTGCAATCAGGTTTTCCAAACCCAGGCGATCTATCGGGGGGACAGTACCCTCCAGCGTAAATTTCCAGAAGCCGATCTGCTCAGCAAATTTGATATTTCCAGTTACGTTGGCATCCCGATCCATGACCCATCTGGAGATCTATTCGGCCACATTGCCGTTATGGATTCCCATCATCTGCGGCGAGATTCTGGTCTGCAAGACTACGTTCTCCAAATTTTTGCGACTCGTGTGGGCACCGAAATCGGTCGCCAAAGAGCAACGAAGGCCCTGCGCCAATCCGAAACCCAGCTCCGGCAACAAACCTGTGAGCTAGAAAAAGCACTGCGGGAGGTGCAGCAAACCCACGCCCAAATGCTGCAAAGTGAAAAAATGTCCAGTTTAGGTGAACTGGTAGCGGGGGTCGCCCACGAAATCAACAATCCCGTCAGTTTCATCTATGGCAATACTCGCCATGCCCATGCCTATAGTCAAGACTTACTCGACCTGATTAGCCTCTATCGTGCCCATTACCCCAATCCCGTGGTGCCGATTCAAGAATTGCTGGAAGAGATCGATATTGATTTTGTGATCGAGGACTTACCCAAAACCCTATCGTCGATGAAAATGGGGGCCGATCGGATCAAGCAAATTGTGGCCTCGTTGCGGACCTTCTCTCGCATGGACGAAGCGGAGAAAAAAGCCATCAATATTCATGAAGGGTTAGACAGCACGGTGATGATCTTGCAAAATCGCCTCAAAGCCAGATCCGATCGCCCCGAAATCCGAATCCACCGGGAGTATGGCAATGTGTCCCTGGTCAAATGCTACGGTGGGCAACTGAACCAAGTGTTTATGAATTTGTTGAGTAATGCCATTGATGCCATTGATGAGGCCTTAATCACTGCCGCTCAGCCCTGTCCTTCTGATTCTCACCGTCAACCCTACATTCGGCTCCAAACCCATACAGTGGAGAACCAGGTTAAAGTCCACATCGTTGACAATGGCATGGGAATGCCGGAAGAGGTGCGATCGCGCCTTTTCACCACTTTCTTCACCACCAAACCCGTCGGCAAGGGAACGGGAATGGGCCTCTCCATTAGTTATCAAATTATCACTGAAAAGCATGGTGGGACGTTAGAGTGCCTCAGTAGTCCCGGCAAAGGCACAGAATTTATTATTACGATTCCGGTATAGTAATGCTGGAGAGATCGTTATGAAGCGCATTGGCCTAGTGAAAACGGCAATTCCGGACCTGTGGCCTTGGGTGGAAGAAGCGATCGCCACCGCTGTTCAGAAGGGATTCCTCAAGCCATCTGAGACTCTCTCTGAAGCTGTCCCTGAGACCGTTCCTGATGTGAGATAAGCAATTGTGACCCAAGTGGCGATCGCCCCCAAATGAAACTTTGGACCTAAGAAAATACTTTGCCTGAAATGTTTGACAATCGCTTGGCTTGTGGGCATAATAGTGATTGCGCTCAAGGCACAAGCTCAGTAGCTAAGGCACGAGCACGATACAAATGTGGGACTGTAGTTCAACTGGTTAGAGCACTGCCCTGTCACGGCAGAAGTTGCGGGTTCGAACCCCGTCAGTCCCGTTCAAGATAAAAATCATTCAGAGTAAGAGCTAGCTGGTGTATTAGCCAGACATATCCGTCGTTAACATTACGTTACACTCTAGAGGTGGATATGAGGCCTCTGACCGATGCGAAACTGGTTTAGTGTTGCCATTGCAGCAACCTTAGTTGTCTGTGGGCTCACTCTTTTTAAGCCATCACTTTCTATCTCCTTGGCTGGTCAATCTAGCCCTACACCGGGGCAACGCCAACGCCAAGCGATCGGATCTTTGACGTCATCTCATCCTCTGCATGGAACATTGGGGTAGATGTTGGGAACCCTTAAGAACAGCATGGAGCAGTAACGCAGGGATGATGAAATATGCGACAAGCAGTAGTCGATCGCCTTCAAGTGTTAAGAATGGAACGGCTGGGGAGTGCCTGGACCGATGGCTGGATCTATGGCCGCTTAACCGAGGAATTTGAGTTACAACCTGACGAGTTAGAATTCTTGGCCAAGCAATTAGGGTTCAAATATGGTTGGAATCCCCTGTTGAAGGCAACCCTGGACTATCAGTGGAAACAGCAACGCCCCATTTGGCAGGGGCTACAACAGGTCACCCTAAAATCCCCTGATCCGCTCCCGGTGGCGGAACCCCAAACCCCAAGTCACACTAAGGAGACGCGACAACAACGGAAGCCAACGCCCCCCAAATCGAAAATGGCGAAAGAACACCAACCTGCCAAAAATCTTGAAGACAATCTGCAACAACACTTAGACCAGCTCCATTCCTTAGTCGGATTGCAATCGGTGAAATCCACCGTGCAGGAATTAGTCGATATTGCTAAAGTCGCCCAGCTACAAGCGCAGGTCGGGATTATGGCCCCACCCATTACCCGACATCTGGTCTTTACGGGCAACCCTGGCACAGGCAAGACCACCATTGCCCGACTCATTGGTCAGATCTACAAAAATCTTGGTGCTCTCTCTGAAGGGCATTTTACCGAGGTGAACCGTAGCACTCTCGTTGCTGGGTATGTTGGTCAAACAGCCCCTAAAACCACTGAAGTCATTCAAGCGGCCCTGGGGGGTATCCTCTTCATTGACGAAGCCTATGCCCTCGTCCCAGAGGGAAGGCCCGATCCCTTTGGCCAAGAAGCCATCAACACCCTCTTAGCGATGATGGAGAATCACCGGGAAGATCTGGTGGTCATTGTCGCTGGCTACAAAGATGAAATGGGGCGTTTTATTGCCTCCAACCCTGGCCTGAAATCTCGTTTTTCTCGCTCCGTTCACTTTGCCGACTATGCCCCAGCCGAACTGACGCAAATTTTCAAGCTGCAATGCGAACAGCATGGGTATGCTCTCCAAGACCCAGTGCTAGAGAACGTCAATCAATTGATTCATGCATTTGCCGATCGGACAGGCCCGTTGGGCAACGGGCGCTTTGTCAGAAATATTTTCGATCGCTGTATTGCCCACCAGTGCGGTCGTTTAGCCACCTTAACCCAGCCTACGGAAGAAGATTTAAGAACGTTTCTTCCTGGGGATATTCCGACTCCTGAACAGCTTACCCAAGCGCTGTTGTAGTTCTTTGGCCTGGAAATTTAAAAAAATCTGTTGTCAGTATTCCTGATCTAGGAAGCTTAAATCATTCTTTAGTTGGGGACGGATTTCACCTACACTAGGAAAGTCTAGGCGTAAGCATGGCTACACCATGCTACGCCAGGATGATGGCTGTCCCACAGCGGCATTTGCTTACGGTTAGTACTGTCCATTCCCTTTACAAACTAAATGAATATCCGTACCGTTCTGACCCAACCTTTTTCGGACCAAAAACCTGGAACCTCTGGATTACGCAAGCAAGTTCCCACCTTTCAAACCCGCAACTACTTGGAGAATTTTGTTCAGTCTATTTTTGACGTATTGGATGACTACCAGGGTAAAACCTTGGTCCTGGGAGGCGATGGACGCTACTACAACCGTCAAGCGATCCAAGTTATCTTAAAGATGGCAGCGGCAAACGGGGTCGGCAACGTCCTTGTTGGTCAGGGAGGGATTTTGTCCACTCCGGCTGCATCCTGTGTGATTCGCAAAAACCAGGCATTTGGGGGCATCATTCTCTCTGCTAGCCACAATCCGGGTGGGCCAGAAGGTGATTTTGGGATCAAGTACAACACAGAAAACGGTGGTCCAGCACCTGAGAAGGTCACGAGTGCCATTTATGAACGGACCAAAGTGATTGACCAGTACAAGATCATGGAAGGTGAGGATGTCAATCTGGATCAATTAGGGACCGCGACGTTGGGCGAGATGACCGTTGAGGTGATTGACTCGGTGGCTGATTACGCCGAGTTGATGCAGTCTTTATTTGATTTTGGCAAGATTAAGACCTTTGTGACGGGCGGCAGCTTCAAGATGTGCATGGATTCCCTCCACGCGGTCACTGGTCCCTATGCCAAGAGAATTTTTGAGGAAATGTTGGGCGCACCAGAGGGAACCGTAACCAACGGGGTGCCATTGGAGGACTTTGGTGGTGGCCATCCTGACCCCTACTTGGTTTATGCTCATGACTTGGTGGAAACCATGTTTGTCCCCAATGCGCCGGATTTTGGGGCGGCTTCCGATGGAGATGGCGATCGCAACATGATTGTGGGCAACAACTTCTTTGTCACCCCTAGCGATAGCCTTGCGGTCCTCGCAGCCAACGCTACCCTGGTTCCTGGTTACAAAGGCGGACTGGCTGGGATTGCCCGTTCCATGCCCACCAGCCAAGCTGCCGATCGGGTCGCCGAGAAACTAGGGTTGGACTGCTACGAAACCCCCACAGGCTGGAAGTTCTTTGGGAACTTACTGGATGCCGACAAAGCCACCCTTTGCGGTGAGGAAAGCTTTGGCACCGGGTCCAACCACGTTCGGGAAAAAGACGGGTTGTGGGCGGTGTTGTTCTGGCTAAATATTTTGGCTGAGCGGCAACAGTCCGTGGAAGCGATCGTTAAGGAACACTGGGCGACTTACGGCCAAAATTACTATTCCCGCCATGACTACGAAGGCATCGAAACCGATAAAGCCAACACACTGATGGATCAACTCCGGGCCAAGCTCCCCAGCTTAAAAGGAACCCAGTTGGGAGCCTACACCGTGGATTATGCTGATGATTTTAGCTACACCGATCCGGTGGACAGTAGTGTCAGTCAGAAGCAAGGCATTCGGATCGGCTTTACCGATGGCTCCCGTGTGGTCTTCCGCTTATCTGGGACCGGGACCAAGGGGGCGACGTTGCGGGTGTATTTGGAAAGCTATGAACCCGATGCCAGCAAGCATGGCCAAGATCCCCAGATCGCGTTGGCCGACTTTATCAAAATTGCGGATGACGTAGCTCAAATTCAGACGCTCACGGGACGGGATAAGCCTACAGTAATCACCTGATATCGCTCACCCGAATCTTGTAGGGGGTTATGCGAGACTTGGGTGCCTGACAAAAAACCGATGCTGGGCGCGGAAACCTGCCCCCTACAAGGGATTGGGACAATGTAGGGGGCAGGTTTCCTGCCCGAATGTAAGGGCCAGGTTTCCTGCCCGAATGTAAGGGCCAGGTTTCCTGCCCCAAGGTAGAGTCAAGGTTGTTCAAGCACTGGGATAAAATAGCTTGAGAATGTGGGGGCCAATGTTTCCTAGGGGTAACACCTGTTGCGCGGCACCGAGGGCGATCGCCTCCCTCGGCATCCCAAACACCACGGAACTGGCCTCATCTTGTACCAGCGTCATGCCCCCAGCCTGAGCAATATCGAGTAATCCATCCGCCCCATCCCGGCCCATGCCCGTCATCAATGCCGCAACCACGGAGCGACGGTAGTAAGCAGCCACGCTTTTGAACAGGACGGTGGCAGAGGGACGATGACCGGCCACACTGGGCGATCGCTCATATGCCAGTTGGCCAAAGGCATTAATAGCTAAATGATAATTTTCCGGTGCAAAATAAACGGTTCCAGGTTGGGGCTTTTCCCCAGACTGGGCAATTTGGACCGAAACCTGGCATTCCCGATCGAGCCATGTGACCAACCCACCGAGAAATCCTTCACTGATGTGTTGAACACACACGACAGGCACGGGCAACGCGGAGGGAAAGTCTTTCAATACAGTGAACAGTGCGTTGGGGCCTCCGGTGGAGGCGGCGATCGCGATTATTCGGGGGGAGCGAATATCGAGGTGAGGGGTTCGGGAGTGGGGGAGTGGGGGAGTGGGGGAGTGGGAGAGTGGGGGAATGGGGATACTAGTGAGGGTAGAGGTAACAATGGAGGCAGGGGCGGGAGGAGGCGGAGGAGGCATTACCACTGCACGGCGACGATGTTGGGTGAACACTTTTACTCCAGCTAGCACCCGGACCTTATTGATCAATGCCAGTTTAATCGCGTCGTAATCAGCGGCGGACCCACCTTGAGGTTTGGGGAATACGTCTACTGCTCCTGCTTGCAACAACTGAAATACGGTCCCACTGTCTTTGTTATCGTTGTCATCTACTGATGCGCTAATCACCAAAATGGGGCGAGGATAATCGGCCATTAAATTTCGAGTAAGTTCTAATCCCCCCATCTGGGGCATATGGAGATCTGTGCAAATCACATCAGGGCAAGTATCAGGGATGAGTTGGAGCGCCTCGATGCCCGTGCGAGCGGTTCCCACGACCTCGATATCTGGGACCGCAGAAAAGATCCGCTTGAGGATAATGGTGGCGATCGGGGAATCTTCCACGACGAAAACACGAATAGGTTGCTTAGCCAGTTGTTTAGCCATTGGATGCTCGCCTCAATTTCGCCTTATATTAAGCGTTCAATCGTATCTAATAGAATATCCTGGCTAAAACTACTTTTGGTGATGTAGGCATTGGCTCCTGCTTCGGCTCCCCGATGGCGATCGTCGTCACTGGCCAAGGTGGTGACGAGGATGATTGGCAGTTCGCTATATTCTCGGTTTTGGCGAATGCGTTCAGTTAGCCCCAGACCATTGAGGTTAGGCATTTGCACATCGGAGACCACGGCATCAAAGTGCTGTCGCTGGAGTTTGGAAAAGCCATCCAAGCCATCCACGGCAGTGACCACGTTGTAGCCCACGGATTCTAGGATGCGTTTTTCTTGGGTGCGGGTGGCGATCGAGTCTTCTACGAGCAGGATGGTTTGGTGCATGGGGTCACTTTTGCCCCTGATCGAGGAAGTAGTGGTGTTTCCTTCGGAACTGGTTCCAAGCTCACTCCTAGGGGTGGAAAGATTGATCCGTTTGATGGATTGCAGCAGGTCAGGCGGATTCAGCACCATACACACCTCTCCGGTCCCCAAGATCGTGGCCCCTAGAACATTTCGAACTCGCTGTAAAAGCTGGCTCTGGGGTTTGAGGACCACATCTTGTTCATCTAGTAGGGCATCCACGAACAACCCAAAGCGTTCCATCCCCACTTTTAGAATGATGCAAGACAAGGCGTTTTGGTAATCCTGTAAGGTCCGTTGGAAAGCGGCAGCTTCGGTAGGGTGGCATTCCAACAATTGGGCCAAGTCCATCACGGCAATAGGGGAGCCATCGTACAAAATCACCGATTGATTGTTGATAGTGGCTAAATCATCAACGTAGATGAGTTGGGCCTTCTCGACGTATTCGACAGGGATAGCGTAGGCGGTTTGACCAATGGTCACAATCAATACGTGGGCGGTAGCAAGCGTGGTGCCCAATTTGATCCGGAAGGTACAGCCTTGGCCTGGTTGGGATTCAATTTCAATCTGGCCTTTGAGATTCTCCACGTTAGTGCGGAGGACATCCAAGCCAACGCCGCGCCCAGAGATATCGGTCACCATCAGCCGAGTGGAAAACCCAGGACTGAGGATGAGGTCGTGGAGTTGTTCCGCACTCAGGGAATCCAGTTCTTCGCTGCGGTAGGCTCCTTTGCGCAGGGCCATTTCTTTAATGGCTTCGGCGTCTAATCCGCGCCCGTCGTCGCTGACTTCGATGGCGATCGCATTCCCCGTTTGATAGCCCTTCAGCCGCACCGTAGCCTGCTTTGGTTTTCCGGCCCGGAGCCGTTCTGCTGGCGTTTCAACTCCGTGATCAATGGCATTGCGTAACAGGTGGAGCAGGGGATCTTTCATGTCTTCGAGGATGCGCTTATCCGCCTTGGTATCTCCCCCTTCAATGACAAAGTTAACCTGCTTCTGTTCCTCACGGGCCAAGTCCCGCACCAACCGAGGAAATAAATTAAAAATGGTGGACAGGGGTAACAATCGCAGAGTGCGAATCCCATCTTCCAGTTCGTCGCTAATACTTTCCAGACGAGCGATATCTTCACTAAGCGCGGTGGAAAGCTGGCCAGACAGTTGACCCAAGGCTTCCATCGAGCGTTCCAATAGACCCAAAAAACGTTGGAGATGATGCTTTTTCCCCGTATTCTCTGGGTTGCCATCCAACGGGTTGCTGGCAAACAGGGAACGATTAACAAATACATCCCGATTCCACTCTTCCCACAAGTCAGCGATCGCCTCAGCTTCGGCCAAACGGTGGGCAAGGCGAATTTTGGTAACGGTGAGTTCTCCTGCTTGGGTCATGAGCGCATCAAGATGATGGGTGGGCACCCGCACCGTCTCGATGTGATAGCCCGATTTGAGCGGATTGCCAGCCGGATGGTTCCCCCCAGTCTCTTCAAACAACTGGGAATCTGAACCCCGGTCTATGGCCGAGTTTTCGCCATTCAGTTCAGCTCCATCATGGACAACGACGTTGGCATCGACACCTTCAGGGTCACTTTTAGATCCCCCTTGAGGGCCACCTTCCGGCTCGGCCTCTGTGAGTTCGACGGTTAGAGGTTCAATGGCCGCCGCGTGATCGACAACCGGACACTCGATCGCTCCGTAATCGGCACCTTCGGCTGATAGGTCTGTATGACGGACTGCTTCATGATCCACGGTCGCATGTTCCACGATCACATGATCTAGGGTCGCATGATCTAGGGTGTTAGGCTCTACGGTCTCAGTTATCCCGTTGCCATCATTTAGGGTCGTCTCCCCGGTGTCCTGCATCTGGACAGGAGAAGGTGTGGACGAGTCATGGTCGTTTTGCACCTCAGGGGTATGGGCTTCTCCCCCCATCAAATCGGCCAGTACATAGAACAGTTGAACGTTAGCCGGTTGACCCGTCACCGCTTCGTCTACTAAGGCTCGAACCGCAACCATCCCCCTGGCAAGGCGATCGCCCAACTCCGGAGTAAAAGGGCGATCGCCCCGTTTCACCTCACTCAGCACCGCCTCAATTTGATGAGCGAGTTGCCCCAAATCCTCTTGCCCCAGCATATTGCTGTCTCCCTTGAGAGAATGGGCATCCCGCAACATGGCCTCAAGCCCACTCAGATCATCCGGTTGCGCCTCCAGGTGCAACAACCCCTGATCAATGGCTTGAATCCGTTCCTCGCAGGCTATCTTAAAAATATCTCGGAGTTCTTCATCATCAATACGCATGGACGCTGGCCTCTCTATGGGGTGTAAGGTGGGGGAAACCCTGATGAATATTCGATTTTAGACGTTTGATTTTGGATTGCCTTAAACCAAAACCTTTAGTTCCGTCGCCGCATTGTTCAGGCTTTGGGTGCCTACTTTAATTTGGGTAATCCCGCTGGCAGTCTCCTTCGCCGCCACATTCAGACCATTCATCGCGTCCACCACTTGCTGGATCGCCACGGCTTGCTGCTGCACATTCAGAGAAATTTGCTGGCTGTTGAGGACCACATTGTTCATCGCATCTGTCACACCAGCAAAAGCGTTCGCGGTCTGATTGGCAACTGACACCCCTTCTTCTACGGTTTTGGTCCCTTCATCGGTCACCATCACCGTGGAATTAATCGCATTTTGAATATCGCTCACCAATGCGTTAATTTTTTCCGCTGACTTTTTGCTCTGGTCCGCTAGCTTCCGAATTTCCCCCGATACTACCGTAAAGCCTTTGCCATGCTCCCCCGCCCGAACCGCTTCCACAGCAGCGTTGAGGGCCAGCATATTCGTTTGGTTGGCCAAATCGCTGACGAGGCCAGAAATGCTGCCAATTTGGCTGGTTTGTTCGCTAAGACGGAGGATTTGTTCAGCGATCGCCCCCACCTTTTGCCGTAATAACTCCATGCCCTCTAAGGTCTGCTCAACAGCAGTTGTGCCCCCTTCTGCCAAGTTCAGTGCCTGTTGCGCTCCTGCTGCCGCTGCTTCTGCCTGTTCTGCCGATTGCCGCGAAGAAGCCCCTAGTTCATCAATGGTGGTCGTTGTCTGGTTAATCGATGCCGCCTGCTGCGAAGCAATTTTTTCCTGTTGCTCAATGCTAGCCGCAATTTCAGCCGTGGAACTAGCGATATTGCTAGCCGAATTGTTCATCTGAGATGCCGTTTTATAAATTGCCCATACCCCTATTCCCAGGGAAAGTAACAGAGACGACAGGGTCAGTCCCATAATGCCCTGCTGCAACGAAGTCAACGTCTGGGTTTGTTTGTTGTCATAAGTTTGAAGCACGTCTTGAAGGTCCAGGATCATTTCTTCAGTGACCACGGATACTGCGCGGGCCTGCGCATTGCCTGCATTTTCACGCCACAATTGAATCGCCTTGTCTGCTTCCCCCTCATTCACTAATTGGATCAGCGTCCGATTCAGGGCTTGTAACCGCTCAACGGGTTGCTCCAACTCCGGCAACCTTGCTCGAAATTCAGCCAACTCCGGCACCTCAACATGATGGGCAGCATGGAAATGATCAACAGCGCTCTCTTCCCCCTTCAACGCTGCAATCGTGTTGGTATAGCGATCAAAGGCCACTTCATAGGCTTGGCGTGACCCAGCATCTTGGGCCAGGAGATAGCCACGGCTGGTGCGGGACATGATTTGAATGTCCACTTCTGCCAACATTATTTGGTTATGGAAGCGTTCAACGGTCCCCAGTTCTCTGGCTATATATTTAGCCCGACTGAGCAAGCTGACGGTCGTGCCTGCGGCAAAGAGTAGGGCCACCACAGGTACGGCATACCCTGCCATAATCCAGTAACGTAGCTTCCAAAGTTTCTTCTGATTAACCATGACGGTACTCCTTGTATTGATGAGGTTGGCTGAGGATAGAACGGCGTCGCACTGGCAATAATGGGATCGCGTCGCGCTGAAAATCAACGATTCATACAGTAGGAATTAGACCATGATGCTCGCACTACAACCATGGGCTTATTTAGGCTACAGCCTAGGCATCACTGGGCATTGACGATTAGTTCATCACTCTGAAGCAAATGAGCGAGATTCAGGACACTGACCTGAGCTTTGTGGTAGGGAATTACACCCCGGAGATAATCTTCATGTCCGGTATGGGCACCCACGGGCACGGGGGCGAGATCAGAGGGTTTGAAGGAAATCACGTCAAAGACCGCATCAACGGTAATGCCTGTGATGATGTTCTCCACTTGGACAACGACAGCCCTAGATAAGGTGTCGGGGCTATCCCGGTGTAGCTTGATTGCTTGCTGGATATCGATCAGGGTAAGGATTTCGCCCCGCAGGTTCATGTTGCCGATGATGTGGGCCGGACAACAGGGAATCGGAGTGACATCGCGGATAGGGGTAAATTCGCGGATATATTCAACCGGGAGAGCCAACCGTTCGCCGTGGATGTCTAGGATGGCCACCGAGACGCGATCGCTCTCCTCCCCATCTTCTTCTGTTTGCTGCATCAAGGCACAGGCCCGTTCATACAAGCATTGTTCTTCCTCCTCGGTGGCATTCGGGAAAAACTCTAGGGGGACACTCTCCTCTGTCTCATTCAGATTTCCATTCAGATTCCCATTCAGATTGTCTTTGGCATTTTCATTTAAGCTCTCAGGGGTCTCAGGATCTTCTGGCCTCGGCCCCAGGGCTAATTCACCGCGCCTGAGGCTATCCATCAGCACCGTTGAGTTGAGATGGATAATAATATCGCTATTGTATTGGGCAAGATTCGCGACGAGATCACGACGGATCGCAGGGGCCACGACCTCACAGGAATCGTCTACAGAACAGACTGCCGTCTCTAACGTAATGACTTCAAGGACTTGGCTAACGACGATTCCGATTTGGCGATCGCCCATGCCCAACACAATCACGCTGTCGCTGAGGGTATAGGTATGGGGACCATCTCCCAAGTAGTAGCTTAAATCCATCACCGGGACAAAATGCCCCCGGAGGTTGATCACGCCAATCATTGTCGCGTTCCCATTGGCTACAGAACGGGCTGTAATACTTTGAATGGCGGGCAAAAAGAAGACTTCACGCACGGCATGGGCATCAATTCCGTAGCAACGGTTGTGGAGTTTAAAGGTGAGGACGAGGGTATTAGGCATGGGCGGGGATACCGATTTGGGATTCGGGGTTTTGGCTTTTAGGTTTTGGATTTGAGATTTTGGCTTCTAGCTAACTATTGGCAGCATCGACCGTTAGTGCAAACCACTGGAAAAACCGTGTTTTTCTTAGGCGGTTTTGACTGCATCGGTTGTGTCAGCTAGGGTTTGCGTTGCTATTGGTACTCCGGTGAACGTAGGCGATCGCCTAGGGTAACGTTAGCTAAGGTCTCACACACCATTTGCAGGAG
>JBFRWC010000190.1:0-3752 GCA_051439365.1 Leptolyngbyaceae cyanobacterium | reverse complement strand
TGATTGGGTTGACCAAATTTATGCGGAGGTTTGGCTTGTCGTCAGACACCGCTGCGGCCTTAGTTCTCGCTCGACGGGCGATGAGGCTAAGTGAGTCGGTGCCTGCCCATGTCGCTTCCCTCTCTGCAAGGACGAGGAAACACGTATGGGCTGCATGGTATCGGCTCAATCAGAAGCTACGCGGCATTCGTCGTCATCGCTTCTATCAACCGGACTTAACAGGTCATCTTCGCTTGTGCCTGGTCGGAGGGGAACCCCGTGGCAGACCGACTGGGACTCTAGTCAACGTCAATGTGGATTCGGAGGTTAAGGCATCAGGTGAAAATCCTGGCGGTAATCCCACGACAGCCGTTAGCAGTGGGTGCTTAGAGAATGTCCAACGTTGTCTAAGTTTTTAGTAGCGGCAAATAGTGAAGCATACTTCCTCGTTCCCAGTGGCTCGCTGGGAAAACCACCAGAGGCTCTGCCTCGAACCGGAGCCGGAGCCTCCAGCCTAATTCCCAACCAGAGTCTAGTGACGAGAACACCCACCCACTCATATACTCCCCCACCCCCTCACTCCCTCACTCCCCCACTCCCCCACTCCCCACTCCCCCACTCCCCACTCCCTAACTCCCTAACCCAACCATGCCAACCTACCTCTACTGGGGCGACGACAGCTTTGCCTTAAACCGAGCAGTGCAAACCCTGCGCGATCGCGCCCTAGACGCGGCGTGGGAGAGTTTTAACTACACCAAGATTACCCCGGACCAACCTGATGGCTTGATTCAAGCGCTTAACCAAGTCATGACCCCACCGTTTGGCATGGGCCAGCGGTTAGTATGGTTGGCTGACACGACCGTGGGCCAGCGCTGTCCTGAGAACGAATTGGCTGAATTACAGCGGACGCTGCCTGTGATCCCTGAGACTAGTGTGTTGCTCTTTACCGCCACCTCAAAACCGGATGGACGGCTGAAGTCCACCAAGTTTTTGCAGAAGCATCTGACCATTAAAGAATTTTCATCGATTTCGCCTTGGAAAACAGATTTATTGATTAAAAATGTGCAGAAAGCGGCGAAGGAAGTGGGGGTGAACCTCACAGACGCAGCGGCAGAGCAGTTAGCTGAGGCAGTCGGCAATGATACCCGTCAACTTTACAGTGAACTGGAAAAACTCTTGCTCTTTGCCAGTTCAGCCAATCATGATCGGTCTGGGGCAAGTCCAACTGGGTCAGGTCCAACTGGGTCAGGTCCATTGGTCGATGAGAGGGCGATCGCGCTCCTCGTGAACACCTATACCCAAAATAGTCTCAAGTTAGCGGACGCAATTCGCAACGGTGATACCAATCAAGCCCTGACCCTCGTCACCGATTTGTTTAACCGCAACGAACCTGGATTACGGATTGTGGCCACCTTAGTGGGGCGGTTCCGGATGTGGTTATGGGTAAAACTGATGGTGGAAACGGGGGAACGGGACGACAAGGCGATCGCTCAAGCCGCCGAAGTGGGAAACCCCAAACGGATGTATTTTCTTAAGCAAGAGGTGCGATCGCTCCGACTCTCGGCCTGTCAGCAAAGTATGGGGCATTTACTGGAGTTGGAAGCGGGCCTCAAAAGCGGCGCGGATGAACGAATCTTGATGCAGACCAAAGTCATTGAGTTGTGTCAGTTGTTCAATCGATGATGGCAGTTCCGCTACACCCATTCGCACTATTCAACCTAACTCTACTTTTCTAGACGAACGGCAAACCATTGAAAATATTGCCCCGGCCCCCGGTCAAGTTCACACATCGTATCTAGGATGGCTTGGATCTGTTCAGACGTTGAACCGAGGGCCTGAATCTCTGGGGGCAGGTGATCTGAGTGGCTGGTAATAATGGCGTGGAGGCGATCGCGCAATTCCTCTGCCGATAGGATTTGCTCCGGCTGATTCGTTTCCAGTAAAACATAGTGTTCTGTCTCATATAACTGGGGATCAACCATAAAAATACCTCATTAGTAGGCTGTGGTATCGATAAGCTAGTCCTGTCGGACAGACAAGGGGCAAACGGCAATGAAGCGCCAACCCCATTCAACGACTAGTTTAACTGCTAGCGTGGAGAGGAATCCCCGATCCTTTAGGACGGGGAGGATGTCAATCATCCTCTGCAAACACAAAACGATATAAATCCTCTGGCTTAGGCTCCGGGCTCGATTGAGCAAATTCCACCGATTCCTCCACGGTGGCTTGGATTTTCTTGTCGATCGCCTTCAATTCCTCTGCTGTCGCCAGCTTGTGCTTGGTTAGATGATCTGCCAGTGACTCAATCGGATCACGAGAAAACCAATTATCTTTCTCTTGCTTGGGTCGCAATTCGTCAGGGTCAGCCAGTGAATGCCCCCGGAATCGATAGGTCAGGGCTTCAATCAGGGTTGGCCCTTCTCCCGCACGAGCACGAGCCACCGCTTCTTGCGCTGCTGTCCGTACCGCCAACACATCCATGCCGTCCACCTCGACCCCGGCCATATTGAAAACGGTCGCTTTCCTAAAGATTTCAGGTTGGGAGGTTGCCCGTTCATGGGCCATGCCAATCGCCCATTTGTTATTTTCAACCACAAAGATGATGGGAAGCTGCCACAGGGCGGCCATATTCAAGCACTCAAAGAACTGGCCATTATTGGATGCACCATCACCAAAGAAACAGGCTGTCACTTGGTCCGCTGATTCATCCCCCATGACCTCACGGCGATACTTAGACTGGTAAGCGGCTCCGGCAGCGACGGGAATGCCCTCAGCCACGAAGGCAAAGCCGCCCAACAAGTTATGCTGTTGGGAAAAGAGGTGCATGGAACCGCCTCGCCCTTTACTACATCCCGTCTCCTTGCCAAATAGCTCTGCCATGACTTGATTCGCAGGTACCCCTGCACTGAGGGCATGAACATGATCCCGGTAGGTGCTGCAAACAAAATCATCCGGGCGCATGGCTTTGATCACCCCAGACGAGACTGCTTCTTGGCCATTGTAAAGGTGTACGAAGCCAAACATTTTGCCTCGGTAGTACATTTCGGCACATTTGTCTTCAAATAAGCGACCTAACACCATATCTTCATAAACCGTTAATCCGTCTTCACGGGAAATGGTGGTGGCAGTGGGGGAAAATACGGGAACTGTCCTTTCTTGAACCATCATTGTGCTCTGGTATCCGTTTCATCCTGAACTTTCATAACCTCATAATAGTAAGCTAAACTGCATCTCATGGACTCATTTCCTGGTAATGGCGTGGTGACTTTAGGTGATCCTCGTCTGGGTGGTTGGCGATCGCCAACCACGGCAAACACAAAAACGGTAGTATGGGGCACATTCTGTTAGCAGGACGATGCTTAACCTAGAGGCGTACAGCCCTGTCATGGGGGGATGGGACAATTCTTTTAAGTTCATGAAGAGTCAGGGGAATTTGGATTACACTTACGTAGACTACGCTTACAAGGGAATTCCCTTGGGCTAGCAAAAACGGGTTGGGCGCTTCTATTCAAAGTTACAGAGCCAGGGAGTCTGCCTTGATGATCGATCGAAACTGAGGAATGGCATGAACTCAACCCTACCCTGATTGGGGGAATGGCAATGGTGCAGAATCGGTAAAAAGTCTGTCGAAGGTGTGTTGGAGTTGTTGGAAATAGAGGAGCGAGGCCATAAAAGTGCACATACCACTTGATTACTACCGGGTGTTGGGTCTGCCCATTCAAGCGACTCCAAGTCAGCTCAGTCATGCGCATCGCGATCGCACCCTCCAACTC
>JBFRWC010000189.1:0-3723 GCA_051439365.1 Leptolyngbyaceae cyanobacterium | reverse complement strand
TATCCCTACATTCGCGAAGGTCGGCGCATTATCGGGCGACCGTTCCCCAGCCATCCCGATGGATTTATGGTGCATGAAATTGACATTTCCCGCCAGGATTACCGCACCGACTTCTACCGCGAGAATCTGTCACCCCAGACCTTGCGAACCCTGTGGAATGCGATCGCCGGATTAGAATCCCTCAATGCCATTATCACCCAACAGCCCATTGAAGAAATTCCCCGCCGCACCCGCTCCACCATCTTTCCCGATTCCGTTGGAATCGCCCAATACGCCATCGACGTCCACCCGTGCATGGAGCGATCGCCCTCTGAAAAACCCGGCAATATCGAACGACCGGGAACCCGCCAGGGGCAAGGCCAAACCTACCCCGGTCAAATTCCCCTACGGGCCATGATTCCCCAACAAATCGATAATATGCTGGTGGCCAGTAAGAGCATCGCCACCAGCCACATTGCTGCCGCCGCCTATCGGGTTCATTCGTTTGAATGGTCAGTGGGAGCCGCCGCTGGAACCACCATTAATTTTGCTCTAGAACAGGACATCACCCCGTTTGAGCTAGTGGATGACGTGCCCCGAATTGAACCCCAACTGATTCAGCTCCAACGCCGCCTAATAGATAATGGCAATCCAATTGAGTTTCCCGACACATCTATTTTTAATTTAGATTGGGAAGACTGGAAGGTTTGGGGCAGCTAATGTCCAAAGGAATGGCAATAAGCTGATAGCCATTTAATTTGTGTGGCTGAACCTCGCCAGCGACGGGGTTCAGCCACCAAACCAGGCAAACTACCGGATTCGAGGCTTCATCTTATTGAAAACGTGATCGCGTTCTACGATAGACTAGAACAAATGATTCAGAGCTTGCGCCATGCCAACAGCGATTCAGTTACAATCTTTGTATCGCATCAGCTACTATTTGACCTATTTAATGCTGCATCCAATCCATTTAGTGTGTATTGATGGTCGGACACAAAATTTGTACGTTTTGGCTGGGCAAGAAGAAGAGATTGAATTTGAGGTGACTCCAGAGGGGGAGGTGCTGTAATGGCTTCAATCGATTACGCGGCGATGTCATATCAAGAGTTGAGGCGCTATTTTCTGGCTCATCGACAGGATACTGAAGCGTTTCAAGCCTATCTTGCCAAACGGAGGGAACGCTCTCTTCCAGTCATTACAACTATTCATGACCCGGACTTCGAACAAAAAATCCGGACTGCTGCTGAGCGACAAGTGCGTGAACATCAAGCACAAAAAGCAGATTAGCAAGAATGCGATCGCTCTCTCCAGGTAAACGCGATGGCGCAACGCCACTCCGATAGGAGTATCGCCCCCACCTCTCCAAAATCAAAAATCGCCAATCTAAAATTGGGCGTTGGCGTAGCCTTCCCAGAGGGAAATCGTTCGCTCTTTAGGTTGACGCTAGAATATTCAAAACACTTTCCCAAAAAAGCAATATGTCTTTGTCTGAACTCATCCCACGCATCAAAGAACTTTCTGACTCCGATAAACTTTTACTGCTCCATGCTCTTGTCACACAGTTGATAGAGGACAACGGATTAGTGGCGCTGAATGCCCAATCTGTAGAATCTCCCCAAGGTTTGCATGATTCATTTGAGGCCGTCGCTGTTCTTGCCCAAGCACTGGAGCAAGAAGCGATTAAGGTTGAAGAGACTGTGGTGACACATGGTTGAAAAAGTTCAGTTTCCCTTCATAGAGGTTGATCCAACTCTGGGGGCATTAAGTACGTTGCCGTATTTACCCGTGACTCTTACCTATCGAGACCAATCTATCAGCGTGTCAGGGCTGTTAGATACAGGGGCAAGTGTAAATGTGTTGCCCTACGAAATGGGGTTACGGTTAGGTAGGGGCTGTATGGGAAAATCAAGGTCTCTCGGTGCCATTGGGTGGCAACTTAGCAAGATTTGAGGCACGAGCATTAGTGGTCGCAATCACAGTTGCGTCTTTTGCTTCTGTCGATATGGCATTTGCCTGGACCCAAGATCGTAATGCACCCTTGATCCTCGGTCATATGAATTTTTTCTTGGAGTTTGATGTCTGTTTTTATCGTTCTGAGCTAATGTTTGAAGTTGCTCCCAAAAGGAAATGAAAGGGCGATCGCCCCCTCACTCCCCCAAAATCTAAAATCCCCAATTGTTCGACTGAGCGCTCACGATGAAGCCCAAAATCGACTCATCCTTGTTGCTGTTTGGCTTGTTGATCCTGGTGCATTTCCTCGATCAACGTTTCTAACCCCTGGCTGTCAACGTCATACTGTTCGCTGCAAAAATCACAGGTGACCTCAGCCCCATCATCTTCAATAATCATATCCTTCAGTTCATCGGTGCCCAAGAGCTTCAGGGCTGACAACATTCTTTCCTCTGTGCAGCCACAGTTGAACCGCAGTAGTTGGCTTTCCGGGAATATGGTCAGACCCATATCTCCCAATAAATCCTCAAAAATTTGTGCCAGAGACTTACCTGCTTGAAGTAGGGGAGTAAATCCAGTTAAGTGGCCCACCCGTGACTCTAGAAGTTCCACCAATTCTTGATCTTCTGCGGCCTTGGGCATGATCTGAATTAAAATTCCTCCGGCAGCCGTTACCCCTTCTTTACCGACGAAGACCCCCAAAATTAGAGCCGATGGTGTTTGTTCTGAAGTTGCTAGGTAATGGGCAATGTCATCCCCAATTTCACCCGTGACCAACTCAACCGTACTAGAATAGGGATAGCCATATCCCACATCTCGGACTACGTAGAGAAAACCGTCGCTGCCCACTGCACCACCAACATCCAATTTTCCCTTGTCATTGGGGGGCAATTCGACCTCAGGATTTTGCACATAACCCCGAACCGTTCCGTCCAAGCCAGCATCAACGTGTACTACACCCAAAGGGCCTTTGCCTTTGACCCGAATATTAACCCTTGAGCCTTCCCGTTTCATGCTAGACGCAAGTAAAAGTCCGGCGGACATCGTGCGTCCCAGTGCCGCAGTCGCCACGTAAGACAACCCATGACGATTCCTAGCCTCATCCACAAGGTTGGTGGTAATCACACCGACTGCCCGAATACCACCATCTGCCGCTGCTGCCCGAATAAGTTGATCGACCATGAGATATACACTTCTTCATATATTTTGTCTTCTACTTATTGTAAGGGGTGGCATGGCGATCGCCACATTGGTTAGGACTTAGACAACAGTGGGGGAGAGTATGCCACAATGAGAAACATTACGAAGATTTTTGGGATACCACCGCTTTGATTGAGGTAGAAGTCCATCAGCAGTTGCGTGCGTTCTTGCGGGAGCAAGGCGAGTCGTGCTGGCCACATCATCTGACGATGGCTAGGCTGGTGGCCCCTGCGTTGAGAATTGATCGTAGTGCCTTGATTCAATCGGGGGTGTCTGCTGGCCACTATGCTTACTATCGGCTCAGCTACTTGATGCCCGCGCTACTCTGGCCCGGAGCTGTGATCATTGTGGCTCCAGAGATGATTCGTAACCGCTTAGTGATGGTGGATATTCCCCGGCTACAGCAGTGGATGACGACCAATAAGCCAATTCATGTCCATCCAACGCCAGACTCGCTGACCAATCACTCTCATTTGTGGCCGCACAATGATTTCCAAGGTTTGTTGATTACGTCGCCAGAAGTGTGGTTGAGCGATCGCCTCTCGTCCCATAATCAGCAGCTACCCAGCCATATTCCAACCATTATCGATGGTG
>JBFRWC010000188.1:0-8663 GCA_051439365.1 Leptolyngbyaceae cyanobacterium | reverse complement strand
CTCATAGGGTATGTGATCCCCGCTTTAAGTTTTTTGATCCCCAGTTGTCACTCCTGGAATTCACTGCCATAATGATCAGAACAAAGAGTTGTTGGACATCCCAAATTCTTAATTCATTGCTTTTTGTAAAATGTGCGTTAAGATTGCACAGTGTCTATCATCTTGGGACGACGAAAACGTACGATTTAGACTCTTAGGGCTCCATTTTAATACTGGCTTTTGCAACTTTAATATTTTATTTAAGGAAGGATTGATATGTCTGGTTTATACGGAACGGTCCATGCAGTTCGCTGTCCAAATTGTGGTGGGATGGGAGAACGCCACTATCTGGAACATAGTCATTTGACTCGTACTCAGTGTCCCAGTTGTGATTATTTAATGGTGACTTGTGCAGAAACGGGGAATGTGGTTGAGGCTTATGCGCCTGGTATTTCTGCTTTGAGCTAGGACTTGGGCTAGGGCGCACTTGGGCTAGGGCGCACTTGGAATTGGCCGCGCTGGAATTGGTTACGCTGGAGTCAATCAAGGGTGCTGTGGTGCCGTGGCACTCTGGGAATGAGGCTGAAGATAGTCACCTAACTTTCGTCTATCGAATTGGCATATCGCAAGAAATCCCTGAGTTCAACGGAACTCAGGGATTTTTGCTCTGCTTCAAAGCTGAGGCTTAAGCATCCATATTGCGGACGAGAGGCTGATCGTTTTCGATGTCACCAATCAAAACAATATCGGCCACGTTGACAAATAGCCCATTCTCCAGCACACCGGGGATATTATTGACTATTTTCTCGAAGCCTGCGGGGTCACTGATACTATCAAATTTGACATCCAAGACCATGTTGCCCTGGTCGGTGATCACGGGGCCATCTTTTTTAACGCCCATCCGCAGTTCGACGGTGCCTCCCAAGTCTTGTAAAGCCGCAGTGACAGGAGCGATCGCCATTGGCAATACTTCCACAGGGAGCGGGAACGTAGATCCCAGGGCATCTACCATTTTGGATTTGTCTACCACCACGATGAACTCTTTGGCGAGGGAGTCCACAATCTTTTCACGGGTATGGGCCGCGCCACCGCCCTTGATCAAATTTTTCTGGGGGTCCACTTCGTCTGCCCCGTCGATGGCAATATCGATCACATCCACCTCGTCTAGGGTAGTAAGGGGAATCCCATACTGCTTGGCCAATACAGAGGCTTGGAAGGAAGTGGGAATGCCTTTAATCTCCTTCAACTCACCGGATTTGATGCGATCGCCAATAAATTGAATTGCAAAAGCCGTGGTTGATCCGGTGCCCAAACCCACAATGGAGCCCGACTGCACCCGGTCAGCCGCCACCTTGCCAACCTGCTGCTTCATCAACTTTACGGGATCAAGTCCTGCGGTCATAGCCCAACTACCTCTTAACTAATGCTTAATGTTTTACCGTTGAGAATGCAATCTCAAAATGATGTGGTACCTAATTGCCTCAGGCCCGATTTCTAGCATGACCTAAAGTGGCCCCTGTGCATAGTGCGGATCAAGCCTAAAACTGAGTTTCGGGGCTAGGGGACGGGCTGGGGTTTTGGATCTGGCGAGAGGATGTAGAGGGAGCGATCGCCGCTTGATTCAGGACTTGGGCAATGGCCGTTTGATGTTCGAGTTGCTCCGTAGTAGATACGAGGGTACTCAATCCGTCTACTAAGTCTCGAATCTGCCGCCGAAACTGGGGATCACCCGTCAGTTCATCCAGATCAGCCGTAATTTTTCGGGCATTTTCAAAGGTCTCATGGGCCGAATCCAGGGTTTGCTGAAGTTGGACGAGTGTATCTGCATTGCTGAACGCCCCTGAGACTTGCCGCAGGTTTTCTGAGGCCACTGCTGCATTAGCCGACAAAGTTTCCAAGTTGTCGATTAACTCGCCACTTTCGAGGACCGGAGTCAGCACACTGGCCATGCGGCGCACATCGGCACTGATGGCATCCAGGTTGGTCAGGGTCGTCGAGAGGGAGGAGCGGTTCTCAGAGAGCAGCCGCGTCAGTTCCGTAGCCGTCACTTCCAGTTCCGTGGCTGCCCCAGCGACCGAGTTAACGGTCGCGGTGGCAGCTGAGGACAGTACTCCCAAATCTTCTTCAATGGAGCGGGTGAGAAAGCGAATGTCTTCTTGTAACGACGAGGTGAGTTCAGTCACCTCATCCGTAAGCGTGGCAATGCCTGCGGCAGCAGCTGAGGTATTGGTCACTAAATCTTTAATTTCCTGAATTAAGGCAGGATTATCGAACCGGTCCGCAAGTTGGGCCGTCGTGCGAATCAGGGTGTCATAGCTGACCCCGACCTCGCCGTTCACGATCGCCCCATCACAGAGAATTAGGTCTGCGTCACAATCCTGACTGCGGGGGTTGAGGGCCAACGCGGCAGTCGGTAGGGTCCGTTGGGGGACTAAATCAATGGAGGTTTCTCCGATCAACCCCACTTGGTTCGCTTCGACTAAAAGATCGCGAGGAATCACCAACTCAGTCGAGGAAATTTCAATCACGACACGGGCGGCGTTAGAATCAGGTTCAATCCTCGTCCCTCGGCCTACAACGACTCCCCGATAGCGGACTGGGGCACCGGGCTGCATCCCGGCAGTGGTGTCAAAATCGACGTTGACCACATAGGGTCTGCTGCCAAGATTCAAGCCGCGTAGCCACAGAATGAGGCCACCAAACGCCATAATGCCTAGCAAAACCAGTAATCCAACGGAGCCTTCTCGAACGGTTCGCGATCGCATCATAATGCTTTGGGCCAATAGTGCCTTAGAGTGAGTGGGGATTGAGGTCTACGTCCTCATGCAGTATAGCCCGTGAGTGGGATTCCTTGTGGGCCGATTTGTGAGCTGATTTGTGGGCTGATTTGTAGACTGAATCGGTAGGCTTATCTGACCACTTGAATCGGACCTTCCACACTGCCGCTAAAGAACTGGCGCACTAGAGGATGGTCGGTGGTGTCAATTTCATCAACAGTCCCTTCCCAGTGGGCCTGCCCTTTGTACATGAAGATGATGCGATCAGCGGTGCGGCGAATGGTGCTGTCTTGGTGGGTGACAATGACGTAGGTGCCGCAGTCTTCGCCACTGGATTGAATACTCCGGATCAAGTCCTCAATCACGGTGGAGGCGATGGGGTCCAGCCCTGCTGTTGGCTCATCATACAACAAGACCTCTGGAATCGATGAGGCTTGATCTGGGTCAGCAATGATGGCTCGGGCAAAGCTGACCCGCTTGCGCATTCCTCCCGATAGCTCTGCGGGATAGCGATCGCCAATTCCCGGTAATCCGACCCGTTCCAGGCTATGGTTGACCAATTCATGAATCCGGCGATGGGACAAGTGGGAATGTTCGTAGAGAAAAAAGCCCACATTTTCATCAACGGTGAGGGAGTCAAACAGGGCTGCTTGCTGAAACACCATGCCAATGCCGATGGGATCAGCACTATCCTCAGCCAACCCAATCCGCCGTTGACCTTGAACATAGACCTCGCCCTCATCCGGTGCCAGCAATCCTGCAATGACCCGCAGAATGGTGGATTTCCCGGTCCCTGATGGGCCAATAATCGTCAATGCCTCCCCCTGATACACCGTCAGATTTAGGTTGTCTAACACTTTATTGGTCCCAAATGATTTCGTTACCCCTTTGAGTTCGATCAAGGGAGTTTTAAGATGGGTAGGTTGCTCTGAGCAAGGATTGGGCATATTAGAGAATTATTCGGAGGGAGTCGCCGCTATTGTAACAATTGGGGTCGCGATCGCCCTGTGCTGTCCATAGCCAATCAACATTCGCCAATCAGCATTCGCCAATCAACATTCGCCAATCAACACTGGTGACAAGCGTTAGGCCATTTCTTGTAAAAAAATTACCAACTGCGGTGCGTTACGCTGGCGCTAACGGCACCCTACAGGGGTATATTTTTTCTTGGAAATCACCTTAGACCGAGGAAGGGCTAGACCGAGGAACGCTAGACTGAGGAAATGATGTGGGCAATGGTTTCAGTGACTTGGGCCAGCATCTGGCGCTGGATCATAAATTCACTATAGTCAGCAAGATGATCCAAGCCCATGATCCCTAAAATGATCTCAGCCGCAAGCCAGACCGTTGTTTTGGCCAAGAGCGATCGCCATCGCACTGTGACTGATGGTTTCGGCCCTGACGAGCTGGATTCCGGCGATTCTGACTGGACTTGGGGAGAGACCAGAGGCGTGGATTGGGGTGGAAGCGGGGTCGGCATGGGACATTCTTTCACGGTTACTTCATAAAATTTTACGGAATGGTCATAATGGCCTCAATTGTTAGATCCCCCCTTTGAGGTAGGGATTTCTCCCCTGATTTACCAAAGAGATGGTTTGGGATGGCAACGCATTCGCTAAGATTGCAGATGATATCCTTGCAGACACCACTGCGGGGCAATAACTGTGCAGGTAGGTTCCCTATGACATCCTCTTCCCAGGCCAGTACCGCTCCAGCCCAAGTGCGCCAAACCCGCCAACAATTTGTCAATCCTGAGGATTATTTATCCTTTGAATTGGCCAAGGCGGTGCGCCAGTTACCGCCGCTATACACCCGGTTACTGGCCGCGAGTCTCAGTGCCCTGGTTTTTGGGGCGATCGCTTGGGCCTATTTCAGCAAAATTGATGAAGTGGCCGTGACCTCTGGGGAATTGATCCCCACCGCTCAAGTGCGACCTGTTCGCGCCCTGGAAGGCGGGGTGATCCGCCAAATTCTGGTGGAAGAAGGGCAAGATGTCACCGCAGGTCAAGTCTTGCTGGTTCAAGACCCCAGCCTCAACGATGCCGAAATTGATCGACTTCAGGTGGCAACTAATCTGATCCGGCAAGATGTCAACCGTTTGAACGCGGAATTGAACGGCACAGGTAATACCGGGATTGTGCTGCAAGACCAACTGATTAGCGCCCGCTTGCAAGAATTTGCCACCAGCCAAGCGGCGGCAGCCGCTGAAGTGGAACGGTTAGCTGCCGCAGAGGAGGAGGCCAAGGCCCAGTTGGAACGAATTCAAGCGAATTTGCCCAATGCGCGGGAACTGTTAGCCAATGCTCAGGATCGAGAAGAAAGTTTGCGATCGCTGATCGACGGGGCCATTCCCCGGTTTGACTATCTCACTGCACGAGACCAAGTGACCGAAGCCCAGGATCGGGTTACGTCCCTGGAACGAGATGTAGACGTGCAGCAACAAGCTATCTTGCAAGCAGAACAAGCTTACCAGGCTGCGGTGCAAGAACGCGATCGCCTCATCTCCGCCCGTCAGAGCGAAATTCTCACCCAACTGACTCAGCGCCAAGAAGAACTCGCCAACGTTCAAGGGCAACTCAACCAGGCCAGCATCCGGGCCGAGAGCCAAACTATTACCGCCCCGATCGCAGGCAAAATCTACAACATTCAAGCCACCTTAGCCGAAAAAACCATTGAACCTGGTGAAGAAATTCTCTCCATTCTTCCCAGCGATCGGGAATTAGTCCTAGAAGTCAAGATTCTCAACCGGGACATCGGCTACATTCGGCCCAACATGACCGCCAAAGTCAAAATTGCCACCTTCCCCTTCCAAGAATTTGGCACCATCAATGGCACTGTCGTCCACATCAGCCCCAACGCCACCATTGATGAAAACCTCGGTCCCGTCTTTACTGCCCGAATCCGACTGGCCCAGACCACCATGCCCTTGCGGGGTGAAATCGTCGAGCTAGTTCCCGGAATGGCTGCCACTGGCGACATCGTCACCCGCCAAAAATCCGTCCTCACCTTCATCACTGAACCCATCACCCGCCGCTTCAGCGATGCCTTCTCCGTCCGATAATTTGCCCACTCCCCCACTCCCCCACTCCCCCGCCTAATCCATCGGCGTGCCAAAATTTTGCGTCCAGTAACGGTTGTAATTCACCTCTCCCGTATCCTGGGCCAAAAAGTAATACCCCACCCCCATCTCCGTAAAATTAGGGTTGAGAATATTGGCCCGATGCCCCGGACTATTCATCCACTCTTGCACCACCTGATCTGCCGTGGTTTGCCCAGCTGCAATATTTTCCCCTGCGAGTTGATACTGCTGATAACCCACCGTATTGAGGCGATCGCCCAAGGTCACACCCGTCGGCGAAGTATGGGCAAAAAAGTCGTTCAGGGCCAAATCCTCACTCTGGATCTGGGCCGAGTTGTTTAGTAATGGATTCAGCGTGAGCGCGGATAACCCACTATTCGTACGTTCCACATTGGTCAAAGCTAAGACCTCGTTGATGAGAGCAACCCGATCTGCCTTGGAAGTTGCATCTTCAGATGGGGGAGTCCCTCCCGCATCAGTCGGATCTAGCACTGGAGGTGGCAAGCTGGGGATATCAGGATTGGGGACATCAGGATTAGAGATATCAGTCTCTGCTATGCCTTGGAAAACTGATTTTAACTGGTAGGACGAAGTGCTGCCGCGACCACTGACTTTGACGTAGTAGGTGCCAGCATCTAGCGTTTCCCGGATTTTTTCCTTGCGGAATTTGGGACGCTTGGAGCGAGTAATCCGGTTGCCTTGAAAATCCAGCAGTTCCAGATCAAGATTGTCCTTAAGCTTACCTAGGTTTAATTTAATACTGCTGCTTTTACTGAGAGAAAAAGTATAAAAATCAACTTTGTCACTCTGCCCAATCCAGTCTTTGGCTACACTCTTGCCAGGTACATTATTGATTCTGAGAGCGCGATTAAGGGTGTTTCCTGCACGATCTTTTGGCATGACTGTAGACCTCGGTTATCCACAGTCTTAATGTGCCCTTTAATACTTAAATTTAGCTAAGTGTTTATGGCTAAGTTCGCATTTGAGATATGATTCGGTCTCCGTACTCCCACCATCCGAAGTGACGAAGATTAGGAATACTTACAAAATAAAGACCATGAATGACTAGTTGGGGGTGGGACAAAATACCCACCCCCAACAACATTCTTCAAAGATTTTCAATTCCCAAATCTTATTGAGAGGGGCGGTCAATTCTGAGTAGCCATATCATTAGGGCCAAGACTCCAAGCTGTAGGGCTAGATTGGGCAGGGCACTGGCCATGTTGTGGGCCGTCACTACCTCTGATAAAAAGACCAGCGCGCCAATGAAGCCGGAGGCGGCAAAAGCAATGTAGATTAATTGCCGCAAAATACGGTAAGGTGCCTTGGCTTCTGCTCGGAGACGGGCGTAGCGATCGCGTGACATCCCAGCCCGTTGTGCCTGAACGTTGGTGAACTGAGATTCTTTGGCCTTCGCCCCTTTGGACTTAGACTCGTTGGACTTTCCCATTGACTTACCAGATACTCCGTCTCTTCGTCGGGTGGACCGTCTTCCAATTGGTTCGGGCCATCGATAGCTGATCCGCTGACACCTTTGCCCCAGTGAGATCGGCTCCACACAGGTTCGCACCGCGCAGATTGGTGTTGCTCAATTGAGCATAACTTAAATTTGCCCCTCTCAGGTCGGCATTCGCGAGGTCAGCATTCGTCAAGAAAGCACCCACCAAGTTGGTATCCCGCAGCACTGCATTGGCTAAACTGGCTTGACTGAAATTGGCTCCCCCCAGGTCGGCTCCACGAAAATTCGTTTTAGCCAGACGAGCCTGACGAAAGTTCGCCTCGTGGAAGTTGCCACCCTCCAAACTCGCTTGTTGGAGATTGAACGAACTCAGATCGCAGGATGCAAAATTACGTCGTCCTCTGGCATAGGCAGCTAACACGCCATCGGCTGTCAACCCAGACGTAGATTTTGGGGCGACGGATTTCGGCTGAGAACGGTAGGGTCGCACCGACCCCTGGGAATGCAAATCTCCAGAACGCCCTCCTGTTTGGCCGCTACGTCTCCCCATTGACCGTGGACCGGTGAGATCTCCGCTCTTCTGGTGTTTGTTTTTCCGGGCACGGATTTGGGCCGCTAACCGTGATGATGGGGATGCAGGCACATTGACCGAGCTGGCACTATCGCTAATATTGTTAGGATTCTTGGAGCGGGCGGGTGAGGAAGACACCATTCCTTCGGCCAAACTGTCCATGTAGGGCACCATATCGAGCGCCCGCAGCACTTCCGTAGCCGACTGGTAGCGGTCTCGAACCGAGACCTCCAGCATACTTTGCAAGACATCGGAAAAATGCTCACTGATGTGGACATGCTCCAGCCACATCAGCTCCCCAGTGGTGGGGTCATAGTCCATATCTTTGGGGGATTGCCCAGTGAGCAAAAACAAACAGGTGACACCGAGGGCATAAACATCACTGGCGAAGATCGGGCGCATGGCCATTTGCTCTGGCGGCGCATATCCAGGGGTGCCAATGGCATATTGGGTCAGGGCAGTTTGCTCCGACGCGCTAGCCCGTTCCGGATTAACCTTATCTTTGACCGCGCCAAAGTCAATCAGCACCAGTTTTTTATCCTGCTCACGGCGAATCAAATTGGCAGGTTTGATGTCGCGGTGAATCACCTTTTGGCCGTGGATGTATTCAATCATCGGCAGGATTTCGCTGAGAAATTGCTTCACCCCGGCCTCGCTGAATGGACCCGATCGCTTCACCTCTTGTTGAAGATTGAAGCCCTGAATGTATTCCTGCACCAGGTAAAATTCTTTATTGTCCTCAAAAAAGTTGAGCAACTGGGGGACTTGGGGATGGTTGCCAATTTTGCCCAAGGTCTG
>JBFRWC010000187.1:0-6046 GCA_051439365.1 Leptolyngbyaceae cyanobacterium | reverse complement strand
TGGGAAATAGTTCAACCCCTAAGAAGGACTGGTTGGCAGTATCTACAAGGTGGGCATCGGTTAGAGATACTGTTGCACATTCTGTATCTTGGTAGCTTGCGGCAGTCCCAATCTCTTTTTCCACCGCTGCCACAACTTTATCTAGACCGCCCTCGAAATTAGGAATAATGTAGCCTTCAAATGAATTGAAGTTATTCGCTTTGGGGCTACTCGCGCTATCCGGATCATGGAACGATTTGACCCAGGGTGTATCCCTAAAGCCTGTAACCATATAAAACCAAAGCGCTAATCGCTCAATACCATGATTGGTTCGGTCAAGTTGGTACTGGACGTAATCTTTCCAGCGCATCAGACTGGGTTCTGGCGATCGCGGTCCTGCTGAATGATAGCCTCCAGTTGGCCTAGGCTGGGTATGGGTTCTAGTTCTATGGCTATGCCCACTCGGATAAGTGGTTGGGAAAGAAGTAGGCGCAGGGGGAGCCGGAATTGATGTGGAGACAGGAGCAGAGGGAACTGGAATTAATGTGGGTTGGGTGGGTGTGGGGACATGGGGCGAAGTAGTCAACATTAGGCCAGGAGCTAGGTTAATTCCAAGGCTTTGTTCAATAGGATATTCACTAACAGGTCGGCCATCAATCGAGATGCCAGCACCTTGACTGATATCGCGGACGTACCAGCGTTGCTCGACTTCGTTGTAACGAAACATAACGTGTTGGGGGGCTGCGCCGCTGGTCATGTCTAGGGACAGGTCACAGGTCGGGGCAGTGCCAATGATGTACTGTCGCCCCGGTTTGAGCGTCCAGCTTTGCTTTTTTCCTGAAATGGCGAGTTTTAGTTCCATAGGTAACACTCAATCTGCATAGATACTGAGTAACTTTATTTACAATACGGAGGGGTGAATCGGAATTAGATATCCATTCACGCGAGACATTGCTCCAAACCCAAAGTCGCTGGGCTTAGGGCTGGAGGAGAACGCATGTCGTTGGGCAGCGCTCAATTGATCTAGTGTTGATAACGAAGGAGAAAGAGCGATCGCTTAACCCTTGCCCTGTCAGCAAATGAAGTGTACAAACCCTGTTCTCCTCATCTCTGTGTGAGTCGAAAAAATGTTGTTATTTTCAGTTTGCCCAGAGTTGCGTGGTATCTAACAAGAAAAGAAGAGAATTTGCAGAAAAGATAAGTCTAATCTGGATAAAATGTAATTTTCTGATGCTTTACCACCAAATTACTCTCTCAACTTGAAAACTTAAATAAAAGTAAGATTTTTCTGGATTGAGTCATGAATAGAGAGCAGAGAAGAGCGCGATCGCTCCTCCTTATCCATTCAAGAGCTAACGAGAATGGATGAGAATGAACAGGTCTTGACTTTAGGAAAGTGATCTGCACCTCTTGGTCTTAGGTGATGTAGAATCATTGAGCGCTGCCCATCTATCCATCTCTACTACCCCCTAACTTTGCTCATGAAGGTTTCAGACTTGACGTTCCTGACTCGAATTGCCCATCAGGTTTGTATCGCCACTCTCGTCTTGTTGACTGCTACCTTTACTGGTTTCAGTCCCCAGCCAGCCCATGGTCAAGTGCTTGGCTCAGGCACAACAGCCCTCTCAGCTTTGATTGTGGGCAACTTGATGACTCAGCCTGTGGCCTCTTCCGGCCAAAATACGGATATTGAGGAAATTGCCACTGCCCTGAACTTAGACATTTCCCCCAGTTTGGTGCCAACGGTCCTGAAAATGGCGGAGTTGTTTGGGGCAGAATTGCCCGACGATACGGTCTACACTCCCGCTAATGTCAAAAATCCGATCCTCCGTCCCATGTCTTTTTTCTCTAACTATGATGAGGGGTACTGTGGCCATTTTTCTATTCCGGGCGAAAAGGGAGCGGCGGCTGATTTTGCCCAAGTGATGGCCCAATCGAATCCGTTTGAGTTTATTCGTCAAAATTTGACGTTTGGGGATCAGACGTTTGGCGATCAAAGGAGTGATGAGTGGATTATCTTTGGTCCGGGACTTAATACACTCCACGCCAAGAAACCAGGATGGGAACAGGAACAAACCGCTCCCCAGCGACTCGAAGAGCAGTATCAGCCCATCCTTGGCAGCCCCATGAGTCATTTGCACTTGGGGACTGACATGGATCAGGGCGATGTGGTTGTTCCCCTCGCGCCAGAAAATCAGTTTTTTTTGGAGCAGGTGCGCCCCCAGCTCCAAGCGGCTGGAGTGATGCCGGAGATTCGCGGCAACACTGCGGTCTTTAATGCCCGCCAGCGCGATCGCATTGAAGGCCTCCTTTCCCAAAACGGTTTGGCTCGTCCCCTATTTCAAGACCATGTTGTTCGCCTATTGCAAGGGAATGAAATAGCCCAGCGTTCCATCGTTTGGATGGTCTATAGTCGGGCCACCCCAGAGTTGAGCCATGCTTTGCAAACCTATATTCAAGACTATATTCAGCGTCATGGTGACCTTGGAGTCGTTGGGGCGAAGGCACAAGTGGAATCCTTTTTGCGGGAACACCTCACCGTTTTGACCATTGGGAACGCCATTCGCCAGTGGCCCGATGGTCCAGCTTATATTCACTATTCGGGGCGGAGCGATCGCCCTGAAGGGGGGACTGATCCCCTCACCAATGACGCGGGGGTCCATATTGATGCGCCTGCTGGAGCCGGACGAGATGCGGTCTTCCTTCATGCCGACGGATTATTTTCGGGTTTTGATGCCCACAATTTTGGGGCATCCGGTGCCGCCACCCTCAAGCTGATCATGGACATGAACGGCTTCACCACCTACCGTCAGATTTGGGAGCAAGGGCAAGTGGGGGCGATCAAGGTGCCCAACTACGAGCAAATTGCCGCCCAAGTGGTGCTGACGGATGGTGGTAAATGGGTGTGGGAGCATCAGTCGGCCTGGAATGGGGTGTATCTGCCGACCTATCAGGATGCTCAGCGAATGATTGCTGATTTGTTGGGGTAGATCCAGAACAAGTATGAAGTAAATTACAGCCTTGAAGACGAACCGCGATGCGCAATACTATACTAAAAGTCTTGTTCTTATTCCGTTAATTCTCTTCGTAATGCTGCTATGGGTAACGTAAGCTCTGCTCGTCTTGATGCATCCTCTCAGTTCGCGATCGCCACCGCCGACAGCAATGGTGGGGTGGCATCGCCCACCCAACCCATACGGGCCACGGGTGGATTTGCCCTGATTGACAGCCTGGTGCGGCATGGGGTAAAGCATATTTTTGGCTATCCCGGTGGGGCCATTCTGCCTGTGTATGACGAACTCTACAAAGCAGAAGAACGGGGGGATCTCCAGCACATTCTGGTGCGCCATGAACAAGGAGCATCCCACGCAGCGGATGGCTATGCCAGGGCGACCGGACAGGTGGGGGTCTGCTTTGGCACCTCTGGTCCCGGTGCCACCAACTTGGTGACGGGCATTGCCACCGCCCAGTTAGATTCCGTCCCGATGCTTGTGGTGACTGGGCAGGTGGCCCGTGCCAGCATTGGCACCGATGCTTTCCAAGAAACCGATATTTATGGCATCACTCTGCCCATTGTCAAACATTCCTATGTCGTCCGCGATCCACGGGACATGGCGCGGATTGTGGCAGAAGCGATGCACATTGCGGGGACGGGTCGCCCCGGCCCTGTATTGATTGACGTGCCCAAAGATGTGGGCATCGAAGAATTTGACTATGTGCCTGTGGAACCGGGCAATATCAAGTTACCGGGATACCACATCACCCTCAAGAATCAGTCTGAACCACTGATTCAAGCGTTGCAACTGATCCGCACAGCCAAGCAGCCCTTGCTATATGTGGGGGGTGGAGCGATTATTTCCGGTGCCCATGAAGAAATTTGTGCCTTGGCAGAGCGGTACCAACTGCCCGTGACGACGACCCTAATGGGGAAAGGATCCTTTGATGAAAAGCACCCCTTGTCGGTAGGGATGCTGGGAATGCATGGCACCGCCTACGCTAACTTTGCCGTAAGCGAATGTGATTTGCTGATTGCGGTGGGGGCACGATTTGATGATCGGGTGACGGGACGGTTGGATATGTTCGCTTCCCATGCCCAGGTGATTCATATTGACATTGACCCGGCGGAAGTGGGTAAAAATCGCCTCCCTCAAGTGCCTATTGTAGGAGATGTGCGGAAGGTCTTAGCGGATATGTTGCGAATTGACCAGGAAAAAGGCGATCGCCCCAATCCTAATCAAACGAAAAAGTGGTTAAACCGGATTGAGACCTGGAAACAGGATTTTCCCCTGGTCGTGCCGTCCTATCCCGGTGTGATTTCGCCCCAAGAGGTGATTGCGGAGGTGGGCCGCCAAGCCCCTGACGCTTACTACACCACTGATGTGGGTCAGCACCAAATGTGGGCGGCCCAGTTCCTCAAAAATGGTCCTCGCCAGTGGATTTCTAGTGCAGGGCTGGGGACGATGGGGTACGGCATGCCTGCGGCGATGGGCGCGAAGGTAGCATTAGCGGACCATGAAGTCATTTGCATTAGTGGCGATGCCAGCTTCCAGATGAATTTGCAGGAGTTGGCCACTCTGGCCCAGTACAATATTGCGGCGAAGACGGTCATTATTAACAATGGCTGGCAGGGGATGGTGCGGCAGTGGCAACAGGCTTTCTTTGGAGAGCGTTATTCCTCCTCTAACATGGCGGTGGGAATGCCTGATTTTGAACTGCTGGCCCAATCCATGGGCGTGAAAGGCATGATTGTTAAGGAGAAAGCAGAGTTAGAAGGGGCGATCGCCACCATGTTGGCCTACGATGGTCCTTTCTTGCTGGATGTTTGGGTAAAGCGGGATGAGAACTGCTACCCCATGGTTCCCACTGGAGCCAGCAACGCCCAAATGATTGGGTTGCCAGATAAGCCCCGACCCGATACCCAACCCACGACGGTCACCTGTCCTCAGTGTGAAACGGAGAATAGTGCAACTCACAAGTTCTGTTCTGAGTGTGGTAGCAAGCTGTAAGGAATGAAGATTTAATAGTTTATCCGTTCGTAGGGTGCTGTATAGCCCAAAGGGCATACCAGAAAAGCGACAGCGTAACGCACCGCTGTGAGAACTTTGACACTTTAATAAATCCTCGTTCCTAAGCCTTGTGGTGCAGTGTCAACCCTGGCAACATAGCCGTAGACCCCTAAGCTAGGGCAGAGACATTACTCCACCTCAGTCTGGGGCATTGGCATTGGGCCGCAGCTAGTGTCATCTAGAAAGATCATGATCGGCTTGATCACAATTTCTACTGATGATTTCTGGCAGAACCCCTATCAAGTCCGTATAATGTTTTGGGGCACAAGCACGGCGGAATGATCCGTCGAGACCATCCCGGGCCGCTGTCGGAAATTCGGGATTTGGCCTACCCATTGATTTGCTTCTGGGTAGGTTGCTTGGTATGCTTGGCCTGCGTAACCCTACATCGGCGAATGGCTGTTTGGGAAGAAATCGATCCCACGAGTTTGGATCGATTCAGCCCTCGTTTGGCAATTGCCTCGATGATGACGGTGTAGCAGTACGCCCGAAGCTAAAGAAACAGAGGATCATAGCAGAAGGATCACATGAATACACAATTATTGGTTAAAGAAGACTATAAGGTTGCAGATATTTCTCTGGCGGCATGGGGCCGGAAAGAGATTGCGATCGCTGAAAGTGAAATGCCTGCACTGATGGCAATTCGCGCTAAGTATCGAGAGGATAAGCCTCTCCAAGGCGCAAAAATCATTGGTTGTATTCACATGACCATTCAGACAGCCGTCCTGATTGAAACTTTACAGGAGCTGGGTGCTGAAGTGCGGTGGTCCTCCTGCAACATTTTCTCGACTCAAGATCATGCGGCAGCGGCGATCGCTGAAGCCGGAGTTCCCGTTTACGCTTGGAAAGGTGAGACGGAAGAAGAATATGTTTGGTGTATTGAGCAGACTTGCCGGGATGCGGACGGCAATCTGTGGAATGCCAACATGATTTTGGATGACGGTGGCGACCTCACCGCTCACATCCATGAAAACTACCCCGACATGCTCAAGTCCATCCAC
>JBFRWC010000186.1:0-6809 GCA_051439365.1 Leptolyngbyaceae cyanobacterium | reverse complement strand
GCCAGGTCATGATAGCCTCAAAGGTTTCGCCGGACCTGATTTTCTAGAAGGGGGGCTGGGTGATGATGTCCTTGATGGTGGCGATGATTACGATGCCCTTTATGGAGATGGCGGCAATGATACACTCAAAGGTGGTTCTGGCATCGATCAATTATTAGGAGGTTCGGGTAATGACGTTCTAGATGGAGGGGTGGGTGATGATGAACTCACTGGTGGATACGGCATTGATACATTGACAGGTGGCGAAGGTGCTGATAAGTTCATTGTTCGCAAACCGCAGGAAGGATTTGATATTATTACTGACTTCTCCTCTGAAGATGAGATATTCATTAATCCTGCAGGCTTTTTCAATGTCGAGCTAGACCCGTATCAGGATTATTCTATGACATCAGAAGATTACAACCGTTTCATCTTCAGCAGTGGAACAGGAGAATTGTTTTTTGATGGTGCCAAAATCTTGGAATTTCAATCTGATACGGGATTCTCAGAATTTTTCTTCCTACCCATGCGGGATATTATTGCTGGCAACTATCTTGACTTACATTGGGGTTGGGGTTAGGTTAACTGTTACTTTGAATTTGGGTTGTGAAATACTTCTGGATATTAGCTATATTTTCTTTTTTATCGGATAGTGCTGTGGTTCAGGCCCAAGTGGTACCTGATACCATCCTATCCACTCCCTCCCAAGTAAATCAAATATCTGATTCTAATCGTCAAATTCGAATTACTGGGGGGACTCAATCCGGCAGTAACCTTTTCCATAGCTTTGAGGAATTTTCCATCCCAAATCGAGCCATTGCCTCATTTCAAAATATCGATCCTGCTGTCGAGCGCATTTTTTCAAGGGTAACGGGTTCATCCCGATCCAGAATTAATGGTGCCATTCAAACATTACAAACTAATGGAACCCTCAGCAATGCGGACTTTTTCCTGATCAATCCCAACGGCATTGTCTTTGGCCAAAATGCTTCGCTCAACATTGGTGGCTCATTTCTTGCCACTACCGCCGACAGTCTCCAGTTTGCTGATGGCTCCGAATTCAGTGCCGTTTCTCCCCAAAATTCTCCCCTCCTTACTGTCAGTGTGCCTGTTGGTCTACAGTTTGGACGTAACCCAGCACCTATCCGCAATGCTTCTACGGCCAGTCTGATTCGTGATAATCAGGACTTTCCCATTTCCGGTGGTCTCCAAGTCACCTCAGGAGAAACCCTGGCCTTGGTGGGTGGAAAAATTAACCTGCCAGGAGGGATCCTCACTGCCGTCAGTGGTCGGATTGAATTGGGTAGCGTGGGAGAAGAAAGCCTGGTCAATTTATCCTTAAGGAATGGGGCAACGCTGGATTACAGCAATGTCAACACCTTTCGTCCAATTCAGCTTTCAGCCCAGGCTGGAGTCAATACCACTGGTTTAGATTCAGCAGGGGGCGAGATCCAAATTCAAGGCAGTGCCATTTCGCTGCGAGACCAATCCACTGTGTTATCCGGTACCTTTGGAGCAGAGAACGGACAAGACCTCGTCATCCAAGGCTCCAGTCTTTTGCTGGACAATGCATCCCAAATCTCGACCAACACCTTTGGTACCGGAAAGGGAGGCAATATTCGTGTAGACGTTGATCAGCTAACGCTGCGAGACAGCGCTCAACTGTTTGCCAATGTTGTGGGGGAAGGCAATGGTGGCAATATCAGGATTGGTGCCCATTCCATTCAACTGCTCGGTGGTCAAATTCGGGAAGTGATCAGTGATGATCGTGACTCTCCTGACAACAAAGATCCTGGCAACCAAGAGACAACCGATGAAACTGTGGAAGAGGCTGAATTTTTCACCAGCAGTATTCGCGCTGTTGTCTTTGAACACGCAAGCGGCGAGGGAGGCGATGTTCGCATTCGCACCAATCACTTAGAGTTGGCTGATGGTGGTCAAATTGCAGCAGATACCCGTGGCTCCGGTGATTCAGGGGATATTCGAATTCGAGCCAACACGATCCGGATCAGTGGTATAGCACGTTCATCTGACAACCAACCTTTCATCAGGGATAACCTGACCACACCCAGTTCCATTTCTGCGGCAACATTTGAAAAATCTGAAGCAGATGGGGGTGATATTTTCCTTAATGCTAATACGTTGACTGTTCTTGATGGAGCCACCATCCAATTCTCCACCGCCAGTGCGGGCAATGCCGGGGCACTCAACATTGATGTAACTAACTCAATTGAATTGAGTGGAACCATTGATAACTTTTTTGGGGGGTTGTTTTCCTTTTCCGGCGGTCTGGCTGGAGAAGAATTTGACATCGGGGTAGGCAACGAGGCGAGAGAAAGCGCAACCGGGCAGGGAGGAGAAATTACAGTTCGTGCCCGAAAACTGGTGGTAAGCGATCGCTCCGTCATCGCAGTAGGTAGCCTCAACCCAAATCAGGAGGCCGCTGGCTCTGGCAGCATTTCCATTCAGGCTGAGCAAATCAGCTTAGCTGAACAAGGAAGTTTATTATCTGCAACGGCCTCTGGAGATGGCGGCGACATTAATCTAATTGCTGACAGCTTACTGCTTCTACGTGGCAATAGCCTGATTGAAACCACGGCTGGCTTAGAGGAATCAGGCGGACGGGGAGGCAATATTACCTTGGACGCTGATTTTGTTGTGGCTGAACTCGGAGAGAATAGCGATATCCGAGCTAATGCCTTTGATGGAGATGGCGGCGACATCAACGTGACCGTCTTCAGTTTGTTTGGGTTGCAGGAAAATCCAGCCCAGCGAAATGAATTGCGAGCTAATGTCACCAACGATATCAGTGCCAGTTCCCAGTTTGGTAACTTCGGAATCATCACCATTGAGGACTTAGGCGTGGACCCCGTGCAAGCGATCGCCCAACTCCCCACCGACTTTGAAAGTCCTCCTTTAACCCAAGGTTGCCAACCTGGAAGAACAGGCCAAGGAGAATTCGTTAACATCGGTCGCGGCGGCATTCCTACTAGCCCTGATGATCCTATTAGTGGCGATCGCCTCTGGGAAGACATCACCCCCTCCACCCTCACTGCCACCACCGATGCCGCCTCCACTCTCACCGAAGCAGAAACCTGGTTTGTGAACGATAAGGGACAGATCGTGCTTGGATCTAGTACCAGTCTCACCTCATCCCGTTTACTCTGCCAGTGAAGGGAGCGATCGCACAAACTCCCCATGCTCTGAACTGGCAATTCCTTGTTGCACCGTCGCCAACACCTGGGCCGAGTTACCATCAATCAACGCCGCAGTCGCCAGCCACAGCCCCGGAAACACTTGACTGCGAATTACCCCGGTCGCATCCGGTTGGAGGAGGACATATTCACCATTCACCAGATGAAACCAGTCTACCGTTTGACTGTACGTGCGCCAAACAACATATTCCTGCACCTGATTGCGACGATATACCCGCAACTTGTCATGTAAATCATAGGAGGCACTACTAGCCGCAATTTCCACCACCAACTCCGGCGCACCTTCGATGTAATCATCGTCGCTGATAATCGAGCTTCCCCCTTGCTCTAGTCGTAACACCGCATCCGGCTGGGGTTCATTGTCCGCATCCAGGCGCACCGTTGGGTTATCATAAACACCTGTACCAGGGGTCGCTGCTTCATAAACCCAGAGCCATCCCATGATAGCTCCGTGGGGTTTGCCGTGGGCACGGGCGCGGAGGGGGGAAGCCATGTAAACAACTCCTTCGATTAATTCAGCTTTTTTCAGATGAGGCATGGCCCGATAGCGCCGTTCAAATTCGTGACGGGGGAGGCGATCGCCATTTTCCAAGGGAGGCAATATGGTGAATTGCTCGACAGGTAAATAGAGGTGAGAGTTTATCATGATGTCTGCAAGATGAAACGGTAACGTAGCCGATCAAAAATGCTTGAGGGATGAGTTCTTCTACTTGCTGTATAAATTATTGTATAAATTATACAAACTAAGGAAGTAGTATTATATTAGCCTATACCTCTTTCAATAACAGCTATATTGCGTATTGTCTACACTCCATTATGAACCCCCTATTTTTCCTCTTTTGGGCTATCTCCAGTACCTTAAAAAAGGCACTAAAATTGCTCGTTTGGGCTACGATTGGGCTATGGCTAACTGTATTGTTTTCAGGGTTTCCTGGCTTACCCATCAAGGCTATTGATCATTCTCCTGCTGTTTCCTCCCAAGCTAACTCTTTAGTTGAGAGTGTTGAGACCTTACTGCAAACTGGAATTCAACAGTTTCAAGTAGATGACTTTGAGAGCGCGATCGCCATCTGGCAACAAGTCCTGGACCTAGCCACCACGTCCGAAACAGCCCTCACTCGCACCCTAATTTTGAGCAACCTTTCCCTCGCTCATCAACATCTGGGAGCATGGGAAACGGCTGAGCAATATGTGTTAGCAAGCCTAGCCTTTTTTGAGAACCAAAATGAAGCAATGCGATCGCCCCTAGTCTGGGATTACTACGCCAAAACCCTCAATACCCAAGGCTGGCTACAGTGGCGGCAAGGACAATCAGAGCAAGCCTTAGAAACGTGGCAACAAACCACCCTTGCCTATCAGTCTGCTCACAACATTTCGGGAGTGGTGGGTAGTCAACTGAACCAGGCTCGCATCCTCCAAACAATGGGACTGAGTAGTCAAGCGATCGCCCAACTTAATGCAGTAAAAGTACTGCTGGAAGATCAACCCGACTCACTAATTAAAGTGACTGGGCTTCATCATTTAGGGAATGCCCTGCGGCGTTCAGGTGATTTAGATCAGTCGGCTATCACCCTAGAAGCAGCCATGACTTCTTTGGCTAATGTGCTGTCCTCTAATCCAGTTGAAACTGAATTAAACTCAGGATATAGCAGTCCGATTTTCTTAGATTTAGGAAACACTAAACGTGCTCAATGGAGTCGAGCAGTAGCGCTCAATCTCAGAGATGAAATTGAGCCATATCGCACTGAAGCCTTAGCTCATTATCAAGCGGCCATTGCCTCAGCTAGCACTGATTTACAAAGTCTACAAGCCCAAGTCAACCAGTTGAGTCTGAGGATCGAGATTTATCAGTCAGATCCACAACCCGTTGACAGTCTAAAACTCACGAATCAAATCACCTCACGGTGGCAAAATTTGTCCACTCGACTGGCTCAAATGTCTCCCAATCGAGAGCACTTAGCATTACAACTCAATCTTGCTAACAGTGTTCTATCCTTGAAAGCAAAACTCCCGGAGGATAGCCATGATTTTCCGGAAATCACTTGGCTAGATATCACAGCCCAGCTTCAGGATACCGTGGGAAAAGCGCGATCGCTCCGCGATACCCGTTCCGAGTCTTTGGCTTTGGGGTATCTGGGCCATGTTTATGAACAGGTTTCCCAGCAGCAAGAGACTCAGGAACAGGCGGCACAGTGGTTCGATGCCCAGCGATTAACCGAGGAGGCGATCGCCCTCGCAGAGACCATTCAAGCGACCGATATTCAATACCGCTGGGTGTGGCAACTAGGGCGCATCTTGCAACATACTGATCAAGCCGACCCTGCTCCTCACCTTGACATGCAAAAGGATCAGGAGGGTGAAATGGTTTGCCAACATCCTTCCCTTTGTGCCTATGATTTGGCGATTAAACTTTTGGAAGAGGTGCGAAATGATTTGCTCTTTATCCAGTCCGATGTGCAATTTTCGTTCCGCGATAATGTTGAACCGCTCTATCGTGAATATGTAGATTTACTCCTGCAAAATTCAAAGCCGAATGAGCAAACCTTACAGGAACAAACGCGACAGGAACAAACGCGACAGGAACAAACCTTACGTCAGGCAACTGAATTAATCGATGCGCTGCAATTGGCAGAGTTAGAAAATTTTCTAGGTTGTAATGTTGACCCAACGCCCTTATCGGAGCAGGTGGTGGACCCCAATGCCGCCATTTTGTATCCCGTTATTTTGGGCGATCGCCTTGAGGTGATTCTGGCTTACCCAGATGTAGCTCATTCGAACCAACAGCGATTTGTCCAATTTTCCACCCCAGTTCAAAGTAAAGAAGTCGATGATTTAGTGTTCAAATTTCGCAGACAATTAGCAGACCCCATTGTTCGAGAAAACCGCCGATTAACCACTGCCTCCCAACTCTACGATTGGCTCATCCGACCCGCTCAAGAGTATTTGAACTCGGCAACTGCTAGCCCGATTCAAACCCTAGTTTTTGTCTTAGATGGCAGCTTACAGAATTTGCCAATGGCAGCACTGTGGGATCGGGACAATGAGGAATATCTGCTCGATCAATACGCGATCGCCATTGCACCTAGTTTACAATTGGTGGACCCTAGCCCCATGACTCGCCCCATCAAACTCTTGGCCGCAGGGACGACTGAATCGCTCAGCAATCCTCTGAAAGATGGTCAGTTTTTTACCAAGTTACCTGGAGTTGAACGGGAGCTAGAGGCGATCGCCACCGTCTTGCCTGCCAACGTGTTATTCAATGAAACGTTTACCCAAGAGAGCCTCACCCAAGAAATTCAAGCCAACGAGTTTTCCGTTATTCATATTGCTACCCACGGAGTCTTTAGTTCTGACTCTGCCCGGACCTTTATTGCTGTCCCCAGTGCCGATCCTGAGAGTGGGAAACCAGATGCCTTATTTGCCGATGAATTAGATGTCCTATTGCGCGATCGCACCGCTAACCAGCGCACGGCCAACCGCCAACCCCTTGAGTTGTTGGTACTGAGTGCGTGTCAAACAGCCCAAGGGGACAACCGAGCCACCTTGGGCATTGCCGGACTCTCGATTCGGGCGGGAGCACGCAGTACCCTTGCCACCCTATGGTCGGTATACGAC
>JBFRWC010000185.1:0-8797 GCA_051439365.1 Leptolyngbyaceae cyanobacterium | reverse complement strand
GATGAGCAGGATATTTATCAGGCCGCACTCAAGGCCTATCGGGATTTCCAGAATGTCGTTAATACTGCGATCCAGGAGGCCGAGGAAAAAGCTGAACTAAGAGGATTACAACGGGGCCAAGCAATGGGCCGAGCAGAGGGTAGAGAGGAAGGGGTAGAACAGGAGCGATCGCGTTTCCTCGCGCAACAACGCGCCTTGATCCTTAGACTCTTGGCTCGACAACTTGGCACTCTTCCCGATGATACCCAATTACTGATTCAACAGCTCTCTCTCGATACACTAGAAGCCCTAGCCGATGCTCTTCTTGATTTCAACTGCATGGATGATCTCAGACGATGGTTGGATGGACATCCATGACAGTAAGTAACAAGTAACAGGTGCGATCGCCTGTCTCCCCCCAACTTGATACTTGTTATTTTTTACTCGTTACTGCTTACAGCGCGATCGCCAATTCCGTCGATTGACGGCAACCCCCCCTCCAAATTACGGTTCGCCCCATCCCGATCAACTCGCTCCACTCCGTACACTGTAATCATTAACAAACACGGTTAAATCGTTGATGTGACCAAACCGATCATGGGGTGGTTCGGAAACCCCCCCTTCATGGGACTGGCTTAGGACAGCAGTATATAAGGTGGAGAATTTTTGTCTCCGTTTGGGGATGTGCAAGCCCTAGTCTGTTTGTTGAATAGCAGCCAATGGAATCAAGCAGCGCCTCACACCAGTGCTTCCCACTGAGTGACGAGGATGGCTCCACGGGCATTCCCTGGAAACCGCTGCCACTCAACTTCTTTTTTGTACTTAGATTCGTAGATTGTAGTAGACCGGAGTAATAAACGACATGGCAAAAGTTGTAGGGATTGACTTAGGTACAACAAACTCCTGTGTGGCGGTGATGGAAGGGGGCAAGCCTACCGTTATCGCTAACTCAGAGGGTTTCCGCACAACTCCCTCTGTAGTGGCTTACGCGAAAAATGGCGATCGCCTCGTTGGCCAGATCGCTAAGCGTCAGGCGGTCATGAACCCTGAGAATACGTTCTATTCCGTCAAGCGTTTCATCGGTCGTCGACACGATGAAGTTAGCACCGAAACTACCGAAGTCGCCTACAACGTGCTGAAGGAAGGCGGTAACGTCAAGATCGAGTGTTCCAACGCTGAGAAAAAGTTTGCCCCAGAAGAAATCTCTGCACAGGTATTGCGTAAGTTGGTGGACGACGCTAGCACTTACCTGGGCGAAACCGTCACTCAAGCCGTGATTACCGTACCTGCCTACTTCAACGATTCCCAGCGGCAAGCCACTAAGGATGCCGGAAAGATTGCTGGGGTTGAGGTCCTGCGAATTATCAACGAGCCGACTGCTGCATCTCTGGCCTACGGCTTGGATAAGAAGAGCAACGAAACCGTTCTAGTATTTGACCTTGGGGGTGGTACCTTTGACGTCTCCATCCTGGAAGTGGGCGACGGGGTATTCGAGGTGTTGGCTACTTCTGGAGATACCCACCTAGGTGGAGATGACTTCGACAAGAAGATCGTAGATTACTTGGCAGAAGAGTTTCAGAAGAACGAAGGGATTGACCTGCGTAAGGATAAGCAAGCCCTCCAGCGTTTGACTGAAGCGGCTGAGAAGGCCAAGATTGAGTTGTCCAGTGCGACCCAGTCTGAAATTAACCTGCCCTTCATCACTGCCACTCAGGATGGTCCCAAGCACTTAGATATGACCCTGACTCGGGCTGATTTTGAGAAGCTTTGCTCTGACTTGATTGACCGCAGCCGGATCCCTGTAGAGAATGCCCTGCGGGATGCCAAGTTGGATAAGGGAGCCATTGATGAAGTGGTCATGGTTGGGGGTTCCACCCGGATTCCTGCGGTTAAGGATTTGGTCAAGCGGGTTTTGGACAAGGACCCCAACCAGTCCGTTAACCCTGATGAGGTAGTTGCTGTTGGTGCTGCGATTCAGGGTGGAGTCCTGGCTGGTGAAGTCAAGGACATCCTGTTGTTGGATGTGACTCCTTTGTCCTTGGGTGTGGAAACCTTGGGCGGTGTCATGACCAAGATTATTCCTCGCAACACGACCATTCCCACCAAAAAGTCTGAAGTCTTCTCCACTGCTGCTGATGGCCAGAGTAACGTGGAAATCCACGTCCTCCAGGGTGAGCGGGAAATGGCCAGCGATAACAAAGATTTGGGTGTATTCCGCCTAGACGGGATTCCTCCTGCACCTCGTGGTGTGCCCCAAATTGAAGTCACCTTTGACATTGACGCGAACGGGATTTTGAACGTGAGCGCGATGGACAAGGGCACTGGCAAGAAGCAGTCTATCAGTATTACTGGAGCATCTACACTCCCCGATGATGAAGTCGATCGGATGGTACGAGAAGCCGAGCAAAATGCGACAGCGGACAAGGAGAAGCGGGAGAAAATCGACCTCAAGAACGAGTGCGATTCCCTGGTGAACCAAATCGAGAAGCAGTTGGAAGAACTGGGTGATAAGGTTCCCGCTGAGGAGAAGTCGAAAGTAGAAACCCTGGTGAAGGATCTGAAAGAAGCCGTCGCCAGTGACGACTTCGAGAAGATGAAGGCGATTAAGGATGAAATCCAGCAAGCTTTCTATGCTATCAGCCAGAACTTGTATCAGGATGCGGGTGCGGCAGCTCCGGATATGGGTGCCCCCGGTGCGGAGGCCCCCGGTGGTGCGTCCAGCGGTGGCGGCGATGATGATGTCATTGATGCAGAATTCTCGGAACCTGACAACAAATAGGACCACGGTGGGCATCTTGCCCACCGACTATTTTACTGTCGGGAATTGAGAGCACGGCGATCGCCTTATTTGGGAAAGGGCGATCGCTTTTTTATTGGCCTCTTCTAACATCTTCCCCCTCTTGATCAACGGGCGCCACCCTGTAAAATTGAGGAGATTGGCAATCTGTCGCTAGCACCTGGATGGATGGCTTCTATTGATCCGGGTGCTGCCGCTATCGAGAATCATGCCCCTTTCACCCAGGCGTTGATATGGCGACAAAACGGGTTGGGCTTGAGGATGGCACGCTAGAGTCCGCAGACCGCCCCTAAATTAGCAACCCATAACAATCTATGACCTCATTTGACCACCGCCAATATGCCCCCGCGACCCAGCGTAATCGTGAGCCAATTTTGGCCGTGTTGCAGCAGTCCTTGCCGCCCACAGGGACCGTGTTAGAAATCGCCAGTGGTTCTGGAGAACACTCCATTTTCTTTGCCCCCCAGTTACGCCCCCGCCGCTGGTTGCCGACCGATCTCGACCCTATCGCCCTGGATAGTATCGCGGCATGGCAGGAGTTTGCCCACTCATCGCCAGACTTGGAAAATCTGAAAGACTGTCTGTATCCTGCGATCGCCCTCGATGTCAGTGCTGAACAATGGCCTGTGGAAGCTGATCCGTTGCCGGAACCGTTGCAAACGGCAGGATTTGAACGCGGGAGTATTGGGGCGATCGCGGCCATCAACCTCATTCATATTTCACCTTGGTCTGCTTGTGAGGGATTAATGGCGGGAGCCGGACGGATTTTACCTCCTGGTGGTGTGTTGTATCTCTATGGTCCGTATAAACGGGAGGGGAAACACACGGCTCCCAGTAATGCTGAGTTTGATCAGTTTTTGCAAAGCCGTAACTCAGCCTGGGGCGTGCGGGATTTGGAAGCGGTGATTGATTTGGCTAGGCAACAGGGGTTATCGCTAAAAGCAGTTGTGGAGATGCCTGCCAATAATCTATCGGTTGTTTTTGGGAAGTGAGGCGATCGCCCCATCCAAGAAAAATGAGACCTATCCTAGCGTTTTATTCGGTTGCAACTCAGGCTGCTGAGCATAAACCAACACCGGAACCCGCTTGTAGGCGGGAGTCCCCGATCGCTCATCCACTTGGGCGTGCATCAACACATTGGCTTCTGGGTAAAACATCAGCGCTGCCCCCCGCCGCACGGCTCCACAGATAATTTCGATATTCTCCAGTTTCCCGGCATCTCCCTGCACGGTGACGCGCTGATGATCAACAAATCCGGCTTGGGCCACATCTTCAGAATTCATCAAAATACAGTGACGGTGGGGCATTCCTCGGTAGCGATCGCCTTCTTTATACACCACAGTATTGTGCTGGCCATAGCTGCGTCCGGTCATCAACGCCAGGACGATGCTGCGATCGGGCTGATCCACGCCAAAGGCTTCCGGTTGGGGCAAGGCCAGAGTGGGCAGGGGGGTCACCTGCATTTGGGCCTTGCCGGAGGGGGTGGGGAATTGGGGAGTGTTGAAAATTCGGCCTGCGATGGTGAATTCCTGGTTGGTGGCATCGATGTGGGCGATCGCTTCATAACCAGGAATGGTCTGGGCAATCAGTTGACGGATGTAACGGGTATCGGTGAGCTTGCGCCAGTTGATCGGCTCTTCCCCGTGGAGTCGGTGAGCCAGTTCAATCAGAAAATCGACCTCGGAGACTAAATCGCCATTTTTCAAATGACTTTTCCCCGGTTCATTCAGTCGAACGTAATTGTTCCCCGATTCCACCGTGGTTTTGTGGGGATTCTCAAATCGGGCAAACACAGGTAAGATCAACGTTTGCTTGCGGCCCAAGCCGTTGAAATGGCCCTGATTCGGTTTGGTAGACAGATAAATCATCGTGTCTACTTGAGCCAGTGCCCGTTTTGCCTGCACCGCATCGGGATTGGCACTGTAGAAATTGCCGCCTAAGCACAGCAGCGTATCTACTTTTCCCGCATCTGCTGCTTCCATCAGCGATCGCGCATCATAACCCGGAACCCGATTGAGCGATCGCCCCAGTAGCTTTTCCATCGCCACCCGCATTTCCTCGCGCAGATTATTGCTCACCCCCATCGAGCCAAAGCCTTGGACATTGGAGTGGCCGCGAATTGGCATCAGCCCCGCCCCCAATTTGCCAACATTGCCCGTCATCAGGGCCGTATTGGCGATGGCAAAAATATTATCGACCCCGTTCTTCTGCTGCGTTACCCCCATTGCCCAGGCAAATACCGCTTTTTCCGCTTGACTAATCAGAGTTGCCGCCTGTTCGATCTCCTCTTTAGAGATCCCGCAAGTGGCCACCAATTCATCCCAAGAGACCGCTTCCGCTTGAGCCAGAACGTCTTGCCAGTTTTCGGTGTAACGTTGCAAGAATTCTTGGTTGACCCAACCCCGCTCCATCAGGACTTTTTGAATCCCTAAGAGAATGGCCACGTCACTGCCGGGGATGGGTTGGAGAAACAAGGAAGCAATTTCGGAACCCGGCAGTAGGGATTTGAGTGGAAAGGCGGGGGAGCCAAACTTGACCAAGCCCACTTCCTTCACCGGATTCACCACGATGACGCTACCGCCGCGATCGCGCAATTTAATCAGTTCGTTCAGTAAGCGGGGATGATTGGCTGGCGCATTGGAGCCAATCAACACCACACAGTCCGCTTCTTGCAAGCCCTCCAAACTCACGAAGGAGGTGCCTGTCCCAAACACCGTTTTCAACCCCACGGAGGAAGCGCGGTGACACAAATCTGAGCAATCCGCCAAATTATTTGACCCCATTGCCCGAATCATCAGTTGCAGCAAAAACGCCGCCTCATTAGACGATCGCCCAGAACTGTAGGAGGCCACCCGCTCCACAGGCAACCGGAACGCCGTTTCCACCACATCGTACACTTCGTTCCAACTGATGCGCTCATAGTGCGATCGCCCCTCTCGCAAAATCAACGGCACCGTCAACCGTCCCAATCGATCCGCCTCGCGGGAGGTCAGTTTTTGCAGATCTGTAATCGACTGCTGTTGCCAAAATTGGAGTTTGACTCCTGGTTGCAACTCCGCGTTGATCGCCTCCACACTTTTGGCACAGCGCTGTAACGTTTCCCCCGCTTCATTGGTAAAGCCCCCTTGCTGCCCCCCCGTTCCCCAGGCACAGGAAAGACAGGCACTTTTTTGCAGCAGCACATTCCAGGCTTGGGGACCGCTGGGTTGCAGGGTATAGTCGGCCCACTGCTGGATTATAGGCAATCCGCCACCGATGGAATAACCGGGATGGTCAGGGCTGGCCTGCGGGTCTGGTTGTGGGTCCGGCTGTGGGTCCGATTGCTGATTCTCAGGGTGGTTCTCAGGTTGGGAAACGGGTTGATGCTGATCCATTTAGGCTATCCTCGATTGAATACGGAACAGAAGGCGAGTCAAAGCGATATTGAAACGGTGCTATTAAATTAAGGATCTCTTTATCTTTGTTATACCAGTTTTGGGAAGTCGGGATGGACTACCCGATGAGACCACGCTCCAGGTTCAATAAATTCAATACCATTGAGCTGACGAACAGACTAAGATAGGACGGTCTTACGCTCCGCAATGGCGATCGCCACCTCATCCTCTAGCTCGTCCTCACCATGCCTGAACTGATTACCCGCTTCTTGCTGATCATCCTGCTGGTTGCCCTCATCTGGTACGTGATCCAGCAGTTGATCCCCAAAAAATACTTGACTGTGCTAGGGGGACTCGCTGTTGTAGCCCTGATGGTATTAATTTTTCAAAGTCCCAGTGATCCCTTTGCCGGAGCCATTTGGAGTGTGTTGTCCCTGCCGTTCAAGCCCCTGGGATTGTCGATTCTGCTGATGGCGATCGCCCTGTTTAAAGACGAAAAGGAAAAGATCAAAAAAACGGACGGCAACTTGGTCTTGTGTGCCTTTGCCATCTTGCTGATTTTCAGTATCCCCCTGGTCGCCTACTGGTTGACCGAACAAACCCAACTCCCCGTCCAGAAAATGGCGGCGTTAGAAAACAATAATCAGCGTGTCCAGGTGATTGCGGTGTTGGGGGATGGGGTGAATCCTGCTGACCCCGCCTACAGAGGGGGAACCCAGTTTAATGCCCCTGACGATCGTCTCGGCAATGACTTTGTGTCTCGGTTACAGCGCACCTCTGAGTTAGTCCAAATTCAGGCCAGCTTGGGGGCTTATCCACGGGTGATCATTAGTCCCGGGCCTCAGTTGGAGCGCGATTCCATAGCCTTGAAAGCAAACATTATGACATTGATGGAATGGTTTGGTGTTTCTCGCGATCGTCTAGTCGTGGATACAGATGGCAAGGATTTACACGGTAGCGCCGTCGCTGTCCGCGAACAAGTCGAAGAGCTACAGTTGATCGAAACTGGATATAACCTGTTGTTGGTGGCTCCCGCCCTCAAAATCCGACGGGCACGCTCGACCTTTGCCAAGGAGCTAGGGGTATTGGATGCCAATATTATTCCTGAACCGACTGATTATTATGGGTTTCAGGCAGAAGGGGGAGACGTTTTAGCTCGGTTGGGAGATATTCTTCCCAGCGTAGAAGCACTCACCCTCTCCACCAAGGTACTAGACGAGTATTTGGGGTCGATCTACTACTTTGTCCGGGGCTGGCTATACAATCCCTTGGAACTATAACCTTGACTATAACCTTGAGTATCCGGACAGGAAATATCAGAGGTTGGAAACTATCTTGAACGCTGCAACGCTGCCTCTTGGTAACAACCTGATGACATTCAGTGGCGAACACGTGACTCTAGAAGCGATTACCATTACAATGAGCCAGCAAGAACCATGAACAAGAACCATTGAACTGCCCTGTTGCATTTTACAGTTATAGCTTCAATCAGTTCTAGATTAAATGGCCATCATCAGTGTCATCCTTGACCGCGCCCGTTATCCTTTGTTCGTTTAAGGTGTGAGCTTTACTTTTATGCCCGCTGTTAATTCACGCAAGGCCATACGTACTCCGCACAGGCAAGCCAACGCCCAGCCCCCGGCCTCTGACAAGTCCAATTTGAATGGGATGTCCACTGCTAAGCTGGAGAAACAACGTCACTCCGAACCGCCCACTTCGGGGCCTCAAGCCACTGCTGATTCGCAAACTGCCCCATCCCCATCAATGACCACGGAAGCCCAATCACAAGCTTCCTCAAATCCAAAGCCCATTAATAGCAAGGTTATCATCGCGCTCCAGCAGGTTAGCAAGATCTATTGCAATGGCAGTCAGGCTCTCAACAACGTCACCTGGCAAATCCGCAGCGGCGATTTTTGGTTTGTCACCGGACCATCAGGAGCCGGGAAATCGACCTTACTCAAGCTACTGTACGGGGAGGAGGCTTGTTCTGAAGGCTCCATTATTGTCAACGGCCATGATGTGCGACGATTGCGGGGCGATCGCCTCTCCCAACTGCGGCGGCAAATTGGCATTGTCTTTCAAGACTATAAACTGATTCCCCGGCGCACCGTTTCAGAAAATGTCGCCTTTGTCCTCTGGGCACAGGGATTTACCCGCAAAGAAATCCGTCGTCGCCTGACTCCCACCTTAAAAATGGTGGGATTGCAGCACAAAGCCGACTCCTTCCCCCATGAATTATCGGGGGGCGAACAGCAACGAGTCAGCATCGCCCGTGCCATCGTGGGCACCCCACCCATCCTGCTGGCTGATGAACCCACAGGCAACTTGGACCCCCATAATTCCTGGCAAGTCATCAAAATCCTGAAGAAGCTCAACAACGTGGGGATTACGGTTATTGTCACCACTCACGACGAGCATTTGGTGCGGATGTCCGATTATCCAGTGGTGCAACTAAGAGATGGTCGCCTTCACCAGATGCAGGATTGGGAACTGGGACGGGCAATGTAGGACATCAAGGACTTTTTGGGTGGTGGGGCGGGGGGACCGCCCCACCACCCAGCCTTGTTGGCGGTTAAGGATTCACCAGCAGCGTAGAGGAAGAACGCCACCCGGGCGCAAAGGCTCCAACCCACCAGGTGTTTTGCCC
>JBFRWC010000184.1:0-9340 GCA_051439365.1 Leptolyngbyaceae cyanobacterium | reverse complement strand
TTTTTATCTTCCTGGTACACTTCAAATTTATTTAAGCTTTGTCCAATTAATTTGGCGTGGCTGACCCCCCCCGCGGGGGGGTTACCCCCACCAAAATACGCAAACTAAAATAGTTTTAGCTTACTTTAATAACAGGTAATACAACTGGCCATCGGCAAGCGTGAGTCCGGCGCGATCGCCTGCTGCATCCCCAACACCCATAAAAATATCGACCCGCCCCGGCCCACGAATGGCTCCTCCGGTATCTTGGTCCAGAACGTAACGACTCACCTGCTGTGGCTGGAGCGCGGCACCTGTAGGCAGGGTGGTGTGGATTAAGGCTAGGGCACCGGGGGGCATTAGGGTTTTGTCGGTGGCAATAGAGCGATCGCGGGTCACGGGCTGGTTTAAGCTGCCTCTGGGAGGACCACCATCAGTGAGTTGAAAAAAGATAAAGCGGTTATTTTGGGGCAAATACTCATCTAATTCATCGGGATGCTGCTCAAAGTAATCTAGCACCACAGGCAAGCTCAACTCTTCCTCTGCCACTTTGCCTGCATTAATCAACAATCGGCCCAAACTGACGTAGGGATAATTGGTGCGTCCGGCATAGCCGATGCTGAGGGTGGTGCCATCGGTCATCTGCAATCGGGCTGACCCCTGCACCTGTACTAAGAAAGCTTCGAGGCGATCGCGCATCCACACCAGTTCCATCCCTCTCAGTGCCCCTTGACTGCCCTCCAACCCTGTGACCCCTTCCAATTCTGAGCGGGTGGGGTGGGGTTCGGGCCACTGATCCAAGGTGGGGGGGCGACGGTAGAGGGGGTAACGGTACTCAGCGGTAGGGACGCGACTGGCGGTGTAGGTGGGAGCAAAATATCCGGTAAACTCCACGGTGCCGATGCCGTCATTGCCAATGGATTGGTACAGGTCAAATTCCCGCACCACCGCAGCCCGTAAAGCGGCAGCAGAAGGACTAGTCAATAACAATTGGCGAAATCGGATCAGGCTGCGCTGGACCCGCTCCCGCGTGATTCCTGGTACCGGATAAGTGGTATAAGTGGCCACTGCTTCCTGAGTCCCCAGGTAATTGAGGGAGTAATCGATGGCTTGTAATAGGGCGGCGCGATCGCCCCCTGGGTGGTCCCCATTGCCAAATAACTGGTCATCGAAGCCAATTTGAGCCAGTGCATCGGGATCAGCGAGGGGATAAAGGGGTAAGTCGTGGAACAGGAGGGCGAGGGGGGAAGGTTGAGGGGCGATCGCCAATGACGCAGGGGTAGACTCCAGCGGCGGTTTCACCCTCTGTCCGCCTTCGATCCCAACCCAACCCCTTCCTAATCCTCCTACCACGATGCCCAAGGCAATGGCAGTCAACCCAAACACACCCTTCACCCCAACTCTCCTTGCATCTTGACCCTCATCCGTATTTACGTCTTGACCATTTTTAGTACCGCTCCACACTGGAGGCAAAGACTGGCTCGACCCGAATCGCCAAAATTGCACGGGGACGGGCGACCATGTATTCCCCTTGAATATTTTTGATGGGAACTGAAATAAAGTCGTTTGAATCCGCTTTGGGCACTAGCTCTCCGCTATACCACTTCTGAAACTCTTGCACTGTTTGAAAGCGCAATTCTTCCCGGTGTCCCCCTTCCATAAACAGGTGGACTGCATATTCACTCGCTGCTCTTGGCATAGGATTCCATTTCGCTTCAAGACATCAACGCCAATGCCCCACAAAGAACAGAGGCAACCAGGTCAATATTCCCAGAAAGCGACCCAAAATTAAACTATTGCGATAATTTAACGTTATATTGAGCCAGTATTGAGTTGAATATAGGGGCTGAGTCGTGAGTAGGTCTGTGGATTGGGAGAAAATTGCGCGATCGCTAAATGGTATCGAGATGATTCGGGACGAAGCCCAGGTCACCAAGCTCTCCCAGGATTACTACACCTTTAGCCCTGTGTTGCAAGCTCAACTTGCTGGAAAACGGGGAGACTTGGTGGTCCGTCCCCAATCGGAAGCCGAGGTGATCCGAGTGGCCCGTTTGTGTGTGGCAGAGCGGATTCCTGTCACGGTGCGGGGGGCTGGCACTGGAAACTACGGCCAGTGTGTCCCGTTGCAAGGGGGAATTATCCTGGACCTGAGTTTAATGCAGAAAATCTGCTGGGTGGAACCGGGGATGGCCTGTGTAGAACCAGGGGTGAAAATGGCGGCACTGGATCGGGTCACCCGTGAGTCGGGCTGGGAATTACGCATGGCTCCTTCCACTTACCGCACGGCCACCATCGGTGGCTTTATCGGTGGCGGCAGTATGGGTATGGGATCAATTACTTATGGGGCACTGCGCGATCGCGGCAATATCAATGCTCTCCGAGTGGTAACCATGGAGGACGAACCCCACGTGGTCGAACTACGGGGCGACGACGTGCAACGGGTGAACCACGCCTACGGCACCAACGGCATTATTACTGAGTTGGAAATTCCCCTCGGTCCCACCTATCCCTGGGCTGAATACATCGTCACCTTTGCTGACTTTATGACTGCGGCCCATTTCGGCCATGCCCTAGGCAATGCCGATGGCATCATCAAAAAGCTGATTAGCCTCTATGCTTGGCCGATTCCCCAGTATTTCACGCCATTTCAATCCGTCATCCCTGAGGGGAGCCATTGTGCCTTTTTGATGGTATCCAAATCCTGTGAGGAAGCCTTGAAGGCGTTGGTCAATGAATTTGGCGGCACGATTGTGCATCGCAAAGGCGCGGAAGCCGTGGGCAAAGGCCAGATGTTGGTGGAATTCGGCTGGAATCATACGACTCTCCACGCTCGGAGTGCTGATCCCAACCTGACGTATTTGCAGACGCTTTATCCCGCTGACCCCGATTTGGCCACTCTAAAGCATCTCTATCACCATTTTGGCGATGAGGTGATGGTGCATTTAGAGTTAATCCGTTCCAATGGCGCAGTGGCCACCACGGGATTGCAGGTGGTGCGCTATTCTACCCCCGAACGGTTGCAGGATATTATCGATTACCACGAAGCCAAGGGAGCGCTGATTTTCAATCCCCATACCTATGTGATGGAAGACGGGGGCGATCGCCAAATCGATCCCGCCAAAGTAGACTTCAAGGAAAAAGCTGATCCCTACGGCCTCCTCAATCCTGGCAAAATGCGAGGCTGGGAAGAACGACAACCTGTTTCTTAATCGCTAGCCTGCACCAAGCTCAACCGCAACCCGTTAGAAACTACACTGAATGTCAGGCAATTGGGTAGAATACTGAACGGAAGAGGTCTTCACCTAGAAATTTTACTGAGACAGCAGCACGATGGGTCCAGTCATTGTTCAATGGCTCCAGACAATCCAGCAGTTCCCGTCTTCAAGGCGAATGAAACGCGATCGCCCTCGACCACTGGGTAGACTAGGCGCGATCGCCCTTCTGGGTTTCTGCGCCTGTCTCCTGGGGATCGGTTTATCGTTGCTCCACCCTCACCCCACCCCCCCAGCCCAAGCCCAACTCCCCACAGAACTCAGTGAAACAGATGCGATCGCGTCTGTCCTGATCGGCACCATCGACCCGATCCCCTCTCAATATCAACTCGGATCGGAACTGTATCTGGAAACCTGCACCACCTGTCACATCGGCGTTCCTCCCCAAGTCTTACCCACACAATCCTGGTCCCAGATCCTAAACGAGACCTGGCACTACGGGGTCCAATTGCCGCCACTAGTCGATCCCCCCCGCCTGCTGATTTGGCAATATGTTCAATTCTTTTCCCGGTCGGTTAAAGAAGAGGAAGCCATTCCGTCTAGGCTATCTGCCTCTCGCTATTTCACTGCCCTGCACCCACGAGTCACGTTTGAATCAAGGATTACCCTGAATCAGTGTGCAAGTTGCCACCCTGGGGCAGATGCCTATAATTTTCGCCAACTTACTGCCGAATGGGACAACGCACCTTAAGATCCAAATGATAGGATGTAGATTATTGACCGACTCCTCTCTGGAATCAAAATGTGTGCTACCTACCTGGGTTTAACAGCCACATTAAGACTTCCTAAAGTACGTAATTCTCTTAGGTTTAACTATTACCGCTTGCCATGTTAAAGAAGCTACTAGGCGATCCCAATGCACGTAAATTGAAGAAGTATCGCCCCAATGTGGTGGAAATCAATTTGCTGGAAGATGAAGTGAAACCCCTCTCGGATGAAGCACTGGCGGGGAAAACAGCAGAGTTTCAGCAGCGGATCAAGGATGGCGAAACGTTGGATGACATCCTGCCGGAAGCCTTTGCTGTGGTGCGGGAAGCCAGTCGGCGGGTGCTAGGAATGCGCCACTTCGATGTCCAGTTGATTGGTGGCATGGTTCTCCACAATGGCCAAATTGCCGAGATGAAAACTGGGGAAGGCAAAACGTTGGTGGCGACGCTGCCCTCCTACCTCAATGCTTTATCTGGCAAGGGGGTTCACGTCATCACGGTTAACGATTATCTCGCCCGTCGAGACGCAGAATGGATGGGCCAAGTGCATCGTTTTCTGGGCCTGAGCGTGGGCTTGATTCAGCAGGGGATGAACCCGGAAGAGCGCAAGCGCAACTACAACTGTGATATCACTTACGGCACCAACAGCGAACTGGGGTTTGACTACCTGCGGGACAACATGGCGACCGCGATGGAAGAAGTGGTCCAACGTCCGTTCAACTTCTGTGTGATTGACGAGGTGGACTCGGTTCTAATTGATGAGGCTCGGACTCCGCTGATTATTTCAGGGCAGGTGGAACGTCCTAGTGAAAAGTACACCAGAGCGGCTGAGGTGGCAGTAGCGCTGGTGAAACAAGAAGATGAAGAGGATGAAAACGGCCACTACGAAGTCGATGAAAAGGCTCGGAACGTACTGCTGGCAGACGAGGGCTATGTGGTCGCGGAGCAGATGTTGGGTGTGACCGATTTGTTTGACCCGGAAGACCCGTGGGCACACTATGTTTTTAACGCCATCAAAGCCAAGGAACTCTTCATCAAGGACGTGAACTACATCGTCCGCGATGGTGAAGTGGTGATTGTAGACGAGTTCACAGGCCGGGTGATGCAAGGGCGACGCTGGAGCGACGGACTGCACCAGGCGATTGAGGCTAAGGAATTCGTGGATATTCAGCCAGAAACCCAGACGTTGGCCACGATTACCTACCAGAATTTCTTTTTGCTTTATGACAAGCTGGCGGGAATGACCGGAACAGCGAAGACTGAAGAGGCCGAGTTTGAGAAAATCTACGACCTAGAAGTGACAGTGGTACCTACCAATCGACCCACTCAACGGGGCGATCAGTCCGATGTGGTCTACAAAACTGAGCCAGCCAAGTGGAAAGCGATCGCCCAAGATTGTGCGGATATGCATGAATTGGGTCGTCCGGTGCTCGTGGGCACGACCAGCGTGGAAAAATCCGAGCTACTATCTTCTCTCCTGAGTCAGTTACAAGTGCCCCACAATCTGCTGAACGCCAAGCCAGAGAACGTGGAGCGGGAATCGGAAATTGTCGCCCAAGCTGGACGGAAAGGATCGGTGACCATTGCCACCAACATGGCAGGGCGCGGCACCGACATTATTTTGGGTGGAAACGCCGAGTATATGGCCCGGTTGAAAGTGCGGGAATATTTCATGCCCCGGTTGGTAAAACCAGAGGACGATAGTTCAGTGGCCACCGCGAAAGTCCCGGCGGCTACCCGCAAGAAAAAGGCGGCGAAGGGATTTGGCGATGGTACAGGGAAAAAGGTGAAAACATGGAAAGTCGCCCCCAGCATTTTTCCCACTGAACTGTCCCCTGATGCGGAAATTCTGCTGAAAGAGGCCGTGGATTTTGCCGTGGGTGAGTATGGCGATCGCTCTCTCGAAGAACTCCAAGCTGAGGATAAGGTGGCGGTTGCCGCTGAGAAAGCGCCCACAGAAGATCCGGTCATTCAAAAGCTGAGAGCTGCCTACAACCAAGTCAAAACCGAGTACGAAGATCTCACCGACGCTGAGCACGAGCAGGTGATTGAATTGGGTGGGTTGCATGTAGTTGGCACTGAGCGCCACGAATCCCGCCGAGTGGACAACCAATTGCGAGGACGGGCTGGACGACAGGGTGATCCTGGCTCCACTCGCTTCTTCCTCAGCCTAGAAGATAACTTGTTGCGGATCTTTGGGGGCGATCGGGTTGCCGGGTTAATGAACGCTTTCCGAGTAGAAGAAGATATGCCGATTGAATCCGGTATTCTGACCCGCTCTTTGGAAGGGGCGCAGAAGAAGGTTGAGACCTACTACTACGATATGCGGAAGCAGGTATTCGAGTACGATGAGGTGATGAACAACCAGCGGAAAGCTATCTATGCAGAGCGGCGGCGAGTCTTAGAGGGAATGGACCTGAAAGAACAGGTGATTGACTACGCTGAACGCACAATGGACGATATTATCGAAGCCTACGTTAACCCGGAACTGCCCCCGGAAGAGTGGAAGCTCGATAAGCTGGTCAACACCACCAAAGAATTTGTTTACCTGCTCCAAGATTTGGAACCCAACCATCTTGAAGACTTGACGATGGGCGAAATGAAAACGTTCTTGCACGAGCAAGTCCGCATTGCCTACGACCTCAAGGAAGTCCAAGTGGAGCAAATGCAGCCCGGACTGATGCGGCAGGCGGAACGATTCTTTATTTTGCAGCGGTTGGATACGCTATGGCGGGAGCATTTGCAGCGGATGGATGCCCTGCGGGAGTCGGTGGGACTACGGGGCTACGGTCAAAAAGACCCATTAATCGAGTACAAGAGCGAGGGTTATGAACTGTTCTTGGAGATGATGACTAATATCCGTCGGGATGTGGTTTACTCGGTCTTCCAGTTCCAGCCCCAACCCAACCCAGCCGTTGCGCAAGCGACCAACGCGGTGTAGACCCCCATCCTTCTGCCGGGTGGGTAGTGTCCACCCGGCAAGCTACAAGTTAAGGAGCACAATAGGTATTAGACACAGGCGAGTCACAGGTTGTCTCTTTAACTCGTCCGTCAACCATTTGAAAAGAGCGCCTTTGATACTCGGTGAGGCTGAATTCAACGGTGCCAACGGTGTGGCAGTCTGCCATGAGTCCACCAGCATACTGGGCAAGCGCATCAGGAGATTCCATTAATTCCACAGCGGCAGAGTAGGTGATAACATCCCCAATGCCGAAGGAGTTATAGGCACTCAGGGATAGATATACGGTTGTAGGGCGATCGCCCCCACTTCCTTCGCCACTAACCCCTTCATTACCCCACGTAGCACGATAGCCGATGTAGGTCTTGTAGTCTTGTTCCAACTGAGCTTCAAGCTGCACGAACGCTGCTCCGCAAGACGCACTAAAATCTGGTGGCAACGGTTCCAACCGAGAAGCGGACGGAGTGTGACACCATCGGGCACTATATGGGTCTTCGCCGTAGCCTCCAGGCTCAATATCAGTGGTTACACAGTCTAATTCGGTCATTTGTCCGTTCACCATGCCAAATTCTGTGGCTTGGGAGGGGCTAATTTGAAACGTCACTGAGGTGATGTCTTGGCAGACTTGAATTATGGTACTGGCATACTGGGCGAGGATTGGTTTATCATCCAAGACAACCAGAGCGGATGAGGCTTGGACCCCGTTCTGCCGCACAACCGTATCATTGGCTTCAAGCTGGAGGAGCAGGCCATCGTCACGATATCCTTCAGGGAGAGTCGCGTAACCAATGTAAGCGTCTGAGGTATTGGCGATGTCGTCTGCAACGGTGGCGATCGCATTTTGACAGCGATCGCTCAAGCGACTGAACATCGGGTCTTCTGTATACCTGTCGGCATCAGACGACTTGGCTGGAGCATCCACCGCTGCCATATCACCAGAGGGCGATGACTCTGAAGCTAACTCTGATGCCTCCTGGTCAAGTTCTGTGGCCAACCCCTCGTCCAGGGATTGGGATGGCACATTAGTGCAAGCGGTAATTGCTGTGAGCAAACCAACCATCAATAGGGCTAAGGGTTGTCGAGTGTGAATCATCATCATGTGGGGTTTGTTGAAGGTTCGTTGAAAGGCTAGGTCTGTGGGCAAAATGAGCTGAATGAACTGTGGGTAAACACAAAGCCATAACCGAGGATTTCGGAAATCAAGCGCCCATGCCAGAGTATTGGCGCAGACCTCGCCGCCACAGCCACCGATTGATGCCGAGGAAGATAAGGCCCCACATCAGCATCATCCCCAAGCTTCGAGGAATATCCACGGGCCAACCCACGAGCAAACTGGCGGGGAAGTGAATGAAGTAGGGGAAGGGGAGCCACATCACGATATTTCGGATAGCGGGGGGAAACAGTTCTAGGGGGGCAATCATCCCGGAGAGAAATAGGTAGAACAGCAACCAAAAGTTTTCTAGGGCGCTGGCTCGTTCGGTCCAGAAGGCTAGCAGGCCTAGGGTGTACTGAATCAAGAAGCGGATGGCGAAGGCGAGGAAAATCACTAGGGCAGCCAGTAATCCGTGCCAAAGGTCGGGGAGCCAACGGGCTTCTGGATAAGCGAGGAAAAACAGCCCTAGGAGGAGGACAATCAGGGGCGCACGGGCAATCCGTTCGCTCAAATGCTCGGCAAAGTGATGCCACCCAGGGTCGAGGGGTTGCAGCAGTTTGGGGGATAGCCGACCTTCAAGCACTTGGCGCTCAAATTCCCAGATGACCCACACCACACTAAACTGCCGCACAAAAAAGACGGCCAGAAAATAGCGGGTGACTTCCAACGAAGAAAGGTCAAAGTTGCCACTGGCAGCGGCTTGGCTCCACACACCCATGAGAATCAGTGGGAAGCTTCCGGACAAGACCCAAAACAACAGTTCGGCCCGATATTCCACCATGTAGGCGTAGTAGACGGACATGAGGGTTTTGGCAATGGTGAGCGATCGCCTGATGGATTGGATGGGTGGAGTCATGGGGTGATGGGGTGGTGGGGTGATGGGGTGGTGAGTGGGTGGGGTGGTGGGATAGTGGGGATGGGGGAACGGAGGATTCTTAGCGCGGCCTAGGGTAAGAGATAGAACTGAGTTCTATTATATCGAAGCGACATCGACCCTTTCTCATCGCTGAGTAATGGGAGTTGGGTGAGTTTTTGTGAGGGGAGAGCGATCGCCTTTCTCTGCAATTATCACCTACTGCGGGGCGATCGCTTTCCTTACTTAGAATTGGGCGATCACTTGCCCCGCTTCAGGGTTCGTTTGAGACGTGGGGGGATTATCCGACATGGCTGCTGCTGTGGGAGTTTTTTCACCGACCAGTATATTGTAGGTGGGAACGTTTTAAGGTCTTAGTTTTGAGTTTTAAGTGGGGGCGATCGCACACACCATGAC
>JBFRWC010000183.1:0-7803 GCA_051439365.1 Leptolyngbyaceae cyanobacterium | reverse complement strand
CCCCCCTACAAGGGATTGGGACAATGTAGGGGTCAGGTCTCCTGACCCAAGGCAGGGACAAGGTTTTAGGTAGTTTTGTCGGTCAATCAGCAACGCACCTACAGTTAACCTTGATAAGGTGCGTGGCAACGCACCCTACTGGCTGGCTTCGGTTCAAGAGACTAGGCATTGACTTGTTGCCTAGGGGCCTCTATCGTTGACACCGATGGGTTAGCTGGTGGTTTAGATTGAGCTACGTTGAGTTGCCCACCACATTGGCTTAACTCATATAATTTCACACCAATTTGATATTCATACTGGCTCAGCAATCGTCCGTAAATATACCCTGCTTTTCCATCCAAAAATCCGAGACGGATGAAGTAGAACAAGACGAACCGGAGCAAGGGTTTGAACGGAAGACGGACCCAGATTTTTTTGAGGAAGCGCTTACGTTGCACGGCATCACCGAATAGATTAGCTCCGATAGTGCCGCCTTCGCCTTGGCCTGTGAGGAGGTTGTAATAGACTTTGGCCTCCCAGTTCGAGTAGCGATTGTGGCGTTCCAGCCAGTGGAATAGGTCGCGGAAATCTTCATGGAGCATATCGTTCTTGAGATAGCCGACTTTGCCCTCTACAACCACATGTTCATGGACTTCATTATCCCCTGTATTTTTGATTTCTTCAGTACATAGATTTTCATATCGACCTTTTTTGTGCTGAAAGAGACGCATATTCCAGTCAGGATATTTGCCGCCATAACGAATCCATTTCCCAAGGAAAAAGACACGACGATTGAGAAAATATCCGGCATGATCGGGATTTTGAATTGCTGTCTCAATCTCATCCCAGAGTTCTGGGGTAATGCGCTCATCACAGTCTACGATCAACACCCAATCGTTGCGGAAGGGAAGATTTTCTAAGGACCAATTTTTCTTTTTGGGCCAGCGACCATTGAAGTGAAATTGCACAACATTAGCGCCATACTCTTCGCAGATTTCGATGGAGCGATCGCTACTTTGGGAATCAACCACAAAGATCTCGTCGGCTCTGGCTACACTGTCTAGACAAGCAGGTAGATTCTGTTCCTCATTTTTAGCTGGAATCAGGACGGAAACTGGAATCGTTTTGGTAGTAGAAGTCATAAGTTTAGGTGTGGGTATGAGTAGTTGGTTAGGAGAATATAGACTAGATATGATGGATCGGGAACGGTGATTAGGTTTGACTGACTAGGTTAACAGATTGGGCATAGTTCCCCTGGATCAATCGCTCCTTGTAGACTTAAGAAGTCATTGTTGTTTCAGAGGGTTGGGATTTTGGCATAGTACCCAAAGATGAATGAGTGCTTGAGTCTGAACTGGAACCTGAATTTGAGTTTGAATTTGGGCCTGAATTTGATCCTAAAGAACGATCTAAAACTCCTTGAACCACTGAGGATAAATAACCTAGTTGGCCGTAGGCATAAGCTAAATTATCAAACCGTTGGGCCGGATTTCGGATATGTTTCAGAGACTTATATACCCCCCTTACAAGTCGTTCACCCCCACGGCCAAACTGTTGCCAGCCTTGCTCATGGCTGAGCTCTTCTCGATAGGCTTCGCTGATGCCCTGCCACCAACTGCGGTTGAGAAACCAACTGGGCTTGATCCGTTCTGGAGCGACATTATGAGCTACCAGCGCATCCGGTACGTAGGCCACTTGCCAACCCATTTGCAATGCCTGTTGGGTCATGTGCAGTTCCTCATTGGACAATAGGCGTTTGCCCACCCGACCCAGCTTGACATCAAAACCACCGATCTGGTCGAGAAAATCGCGGCGGAGGGAGTAGTTCAGTCCCCGTGGAGTCAGACCAGGGCTATCAATCAAACGAAAGGTATCGCCTAAATCGTATAGCCCCAAGTTTCCAGCCAGGGGATCGGAAATCCAAGCGGGATGGCTGATCCCATTGGGCCAAATTAAGGTAACTTTCCCGCCAGCGATCGCCACTTGTTCATGAGTTTGGTACACGTGATGGAGCGATCGCAACCAGTGGGGGGTGGCTTCCGCATCATCATCAAGGTAGGCGAGGATGGGAGCCGTGGCCTCTGTCGCTCCACGATTACGGGCAACCGATAGACCCACTACCGGCTCATACACATACCGGAGACGGGCATTGGGTAAACGAGCTTGGGCCACAGCTTGGGTCCGATCGGTGGAGGCATTATCCACCACAATGACTTCATAGTCCCCTGGAAAATCCTGTTCCAGAAGACTATCAATGGCTGCACCGAGATAGGCATCCCGGTTGTGAGTGCAGATAATGGCTGAAATCTGCGGGTCAGTCATAGAAGATACCAGGGTAGGAACGACAGACTGTCAGCCCAGCACAGACTCAGGTCCGCCAAGCCACTGAATGGTCAAACTGGGAATTTCCAATTTGGGCCACTCCTGTGAACTGGACTGTCACTTTTAGTGAACCCAAAAACTACGGAGAACCAACAAGAGCATTTATAAAGTTAACAACAATCAAACCCAAAGACCCCCGGCTTCTTTGAGAAGCCGGGGGTCTGTTGACTCCGATGGAAAACCGGGGGTTTAATGCCCCGATCGATTGGGAACCAATTCTTTAGCTTTGGCGATTTTTGAAGCTATTCAAGAAACCGCGAATTTCTTCGTTGGCGATGTCACGTCCCCCTAGACCAAAGGCGATCGCAATGGCAACAGCGATCGCGCCAAACAACAGACCAAAGGCCAAGTTAACAATATCGGTGGCCACGCCCATCTGCCGCAACGCCATCGCTGCAACGAAGATGATAATGGAGACCCGTGCCGCTTGCGCCAGCATATTGGCTTGAGCCGTTGCCGTGCTTTGAATCAACTGGAAGGCCAAGTTGGCAAAGAACAGGCCCACGGCAAACACCAGCACCCCACTTAACACCTGCATGGAGATGCCCAACACGTTTTGCACGATTTGGGTAATTTGGGGGAGTTGTAGCGCTTCCGAGGCCGCTACTGCACCGATGAGTACGCTACCAACGAGCACTGCAAGCCCAACAATTTCAGAGGGGGTACGAGCCTGGAACGCCACTTGATTTTCATCCGTAGACCGGACATAGGGTTCTGGAGTTCCCTCCGTTGGCGGATCTACGGACTCGGTGGACACCATGGCTTGCAGTCCACTCAGACCCAACCACTGGAAAATATTGTTGAAGCCCAGGCTAGTGAGGAACATGGTCACAATCTCAGAGATAAAGCGACCGATGACGTAAAACACCGTCATAATCACCGCTGCGGAGAATAGACGGGGGAGAAACTCCATCGTCACTTCCAACATTTGGATCGCGGGTTCAGAGATAGCTGCAATTCCTAGGGCGTTGAGGGAGGAAATAACAAAGGGAATCAGAATCAGAACATAGACCAAGGTTCCGGCAATTTTGGATAGTTCCATGCCACCGGATTCGGCCAAACCAAACCGTGCCCCCAAGCTATCCGCTCCCACAGAAGCCAGCAGATTAGAGACAATGCCCTTAACAATCCGGGCAATCAGCCAACCGACGAAGCCAATAATCAGGGCACTAAACACCCGTGGAATGATCGACAAGAAGTCGTCAATCATGTTTTGGATGGGACCAAGGGTTCCGCCTTCCAGCTCCAATGCCTCCAGAACTAGGGGCAAGAACAGCAGGAAAATAAACCAGTAGACAATATCCCCTAGGGTTTCATTAATTAGGAAGGGACTTTCGGGGGCTTGGCCATCAGCGGGGGTATCGCCAGTGGCCGCTAGTTTATCGTCCAGATTGAATGATCCCAGGACTCTGGTAATTACCACCTTGGCGATGGAGGCAATCACCCAAGCCAGCCCTAATAAGAGGGCGGCTCCACCAATGCGAGGCAAATACTCAATGATTTGGCCCAAGAATCCGTTGATTAATTCCGATCCCTGGTCCAATTCTAAGGTGGTGAAGGCTTGAGCAAGGGCAAAGACCAAGATGATCCAATAAACCGCCGTTGCTGCCCACTGCTCGATGGGCACATCTGACTCGCTTTGCCCCGTGACCCAGCCTGCAATCTTGTTGTCAATATCAGTGCGATTGAGCAAGCCTTTAACAACCGATGCAATGACGGTTGCAGCAATCCAACCCACAATCAGGATGACAAGGGCAAAGGCCAGCTTGCCGAGGAATGTGACAAAATCAGGGCCAACGGTTTCAGCTAGCCAAGCCATTGGGCCTTCGGCCTGGGCTAACAAGGGGGCACCAAGTGCGGAACCGAAACACAGGGACGGTGTTTCTATCCATAGATTATTCATGGTTAATATCGTTTTGAGGTATCGACTAACAAAGCAATGTAAGGTGAGTTACATATGTGGGAGCGATTGAGCGCTAATCCGGCTGGACTGGCGCTGAGCGTTGAGGTGTCTGTGCAGAACACGGCTCACCCAAACACGGGCTTCACAGAACCTTCATGCTCAGACAGAAGCATTGTCCTACAGAATCTCCAGTTATTACGCCATAAACGAGCCTTTTTGGTCAAATGTTGCGTAAGTGAAATATTTGGCCCTCATTCCCATGGGGCGATCGCCACCAATTGAGTCGGTCATTCAGTAATAAGTAATCTACTCGTCGGTAATCTGAAGTTCAGTCAGATTCCACAATGCCCCACCTAAGGCCGAATATTGAACCCCCTCAATCCTGTTGCTGACCGCCGCCAATGCTAGGCTGTTGACCAAATAGATAAAGGGCACATATTCCTGAGTCAACTGTTGAGTTTCGGCATAGATCGCTTGACGGGCCTCTTCGTCTAATTCTTGCGCCCCTTCAACATAAAGTTGGCTAATGCGCTCTTCCCAGTCCGCGACTTGCCAGCCCTCTATCGGGTCTTCCCCTTCACCGGGCAGTTGGTTAAACATGTGCAAGCGCCCATCCGTTCGCCATACATTGGCTCCATTATTTGGCTCGACCCCGCCTGTAAATCCCATAATCATTGAGTCCCAATCGAGAGAATTGGTGGCTTGTTGCACCAGGGTGTTGAAATCCAGCGTTTGAAAATCGACCTGCATCCCAATCAGAGACAGATCACGCTTGATTTGTGCGCCCACCGATTCCCGTAGCTTATTTCCAGCGTTGGTAATGAGGTTAAAGCGAACGGAATTGCCATCTGCATCAACGAGTTTGTCGTCGGCATCATAGCGAAACCCAGCCCCGATCAGTAGTTCCCTGGCTTTATCGGGATTATAGTGATAAGTTTTGAGTCCATCTTCCGGTCCCAAATAGTAGGGATTTTGAACTGACAGTGGGGAGCTTTGGGGTTCTCCCAGACCTAAGAATAAGTTATTAATCATGGTCTGTCGATCAATCCCATAGGCCACCGCTTGGCGGAATTCTAGGGTGTTGAACCAACGAGATTTGATCGGATTCACCAAAGGGCGATCGTTTCTACGTCCAGTATTGAGGTTAAAGGCCATAAAGCTAGTCCCTGATTGGGGACCACCATTGTGGATGGTGAAATCTCCCCTCTCTTCCTCTCGTTTCAGCAGGGAAAAATCGTTGGGTCTGACTCCGATCACATCTAAGCCGCCAGAGCGAAACTGGAGCAGTTGCGAGTCAGTGGATTCAACAATCTGGATAATGAATCGTTCAACGTAGGGTTGACGTTGTTGTTGGGCATCGACCTGCCAGTACAACGGATTTTTCTCGAGAATGATTCGTTCTCCTGGCACATAACGCAGAATGCGATAGGGGCCACTACCAATAATTTGGGTCGGATCAGTATCTGTTCCCCAAGTGCTAAGAAATTGCGCGTTCCCATCTGCGTCTGTAGAGTTGATCACATTTTCGAGAATGTGTTTGGGCAGGATGGCAACTCGACCCGCAGCCCGCAGAAACGGCGCAAAGGGTTCAGAAACGGTAAATTTGACTTGGCGATCGCTCACCTTTGTCACCACTGGAAACAATCCTTGTTCCCCAATGCGCAAGATATCTTTACCTCCACTAGGAATCGCATCGTTAAATAGGACTTCGTTGAATGTAAAAACGACATCATCCACCGTCAAGGGCACTCCATCGAACCACTGCAAGCCCGGTCGGAGAGTAAACACAAATTCCTTGTAATCTGCGGATATCTCCCAACCCTCGGCTAGGGAAGGTTCGAGTTCCGCCGTAATCCCATTAGAAATGAGCAGGGCTTCAAAAACTAAATCGTTATTAAAGATAATGGTAGAAACGTCATTGGTTATCGGGTTAAAGGTTTTGGGTTCGCCGATAGTGCTATAGACAATTTGGGGCACTTGGCTAGAGGTGGTTTTGTGAGACTCTAGGCGACAGCTTGTGGTGGTGAGGGCGATCGCCACTACCATTACCCCACTGAGCATCCAACGCCATAGCGGTGAGACTTGCCCATGCCATCTCCAATCCGGTGTGAATTTAGCCATTTACGCTGTTGCCCTATCCGTCGCTCTACTGAATACAAAATTATCATATGTTTTGGCGACTCTTGGACACTCTCACGTAGGTTCTACCCATGAGTGGCGATGAGTGGCGATCGCCACCACCACTCAAAGCCCCTCACTCCATCCCCACGCCAAGCAATAACAACTCGCAGATCGCAGACAAATCCCGACAAAAACAGTCGGGATTGTTTGACGGTATTTTTTCGACCGTGTTACTATCCATTCAGCTTGTGGTGAGGAAGCAGGCTTGACCTGATTGGGTAAGCATTTTGTTGTTATTCCCGTAACCTTCCACCTGTGAGGTCATTTTTAGTAGGCATGTTCGACTGTCCCATGACAATACTTATCTAAATGGACAGCATCTATTCACGGGCGACCGTTTACATAACGATTGTTCATAGGTAACGCCAAACACCGCTAAGACTTCACACCACGCAAGGTTGGCTTCGGCCAATTGATTTAGCTCACTGGTTGTTCTATTCAAAATTTACCGACATCTAACCATGACCCAAGCCATTGACCGTCTTAACGATACCCTTGCGGCCCACGTTTCTGGCCAGACCACCTTCTCCAAGCTGCGCTGCCGGGAGTGTGGCCATGAGTACGAACCCAAAGCCCTGCACGTTTGCGAAGACGTGTGTTTTGGCCCTCTAGAAGTCACCTACGATTACGATGTCATCCGCAACACGGTTTCTCGCCAAACGATTGAGGCTGGTCCCAATTCTATCTGGCGCTACCGGGCCTTCTTGCCTGTAACCAGTGAGAACCCCATTGATGTAGGGACGGGGATGACTCCCTTAGTGCAGGCAAACCGGTTGGCTCGCCGCCTCGGTTTGAAGAAGCTATTCATTAAGAATGATGCGGTAAATATGCCCACCCTTAGCTTTAAGGATCGGGTGGTCTCCGTGGCGCTGACCCGTGCCCGTGAGCTGGGCTTCACGACGGTATCCTGTGCCAGTACGGGGAATTTGGCCAACTCGACAGCAGCGATCGCGGCCCATGCTGGCTTAGAGTGCTGTGTGTTCATCCCGGCTGATTTGGAAGCGGGCAAAGTATTAGGGACGCTGATTTACAACCCGACTCTGATGGCAGTTCGGGGCAACTACGACCAAGTGAACCGTCTTTGCTCTGAGGTGGCCAACACCCATGGCTGGGGTTTCGTTAACATCAACTTGCGCCCCTACTACTCTGAAGGCTCCAAGACTTTGGGATATGAGGTAATTGAACAATTGGGTTGGGAATTGCCTGACCATATTGTTGCTCCCCTTGCATCTGGTTCCCTCTTCTCCAAGATTTACAAAGGGTTCCAAGAGTTTGTCAAAGTGGGCTTAGTCGATGCCAAAGACGTGCGGTTTAGCGGTGCCCAGGCGGAAGGCTGCTCCCCCATTTCCCAAGCCTTT
>JBFRWC010000182.1:0-16679 GCA_051439365.1 Leptolyngbyaceae cyanobacterium | reverse complement strand
GAGTGGGGGAGTGGGGGAGTGGGGGAGTGGGGGAGTGGGGAGTGGGGGAGTGCTATTGCGAAGGTTGGGCTGGCTGTGTTGATTCCTGCCACAGTCGCTAATATCGGTAATACTCCGATTCGTATCCATTTGTGCTGATTCGCTGGTATCAATTCTAAAATCATTGCCCCTTCTGCTGTTTCACAGTGACTATCCCCCACAAGCCGATACACCTGGCCGATACACCGGATTAAACAGATTCAATCACCAAACCACTGGTTATCAAATCAATATTCATCAAATCTTATGGTGTTGGGCTGACACAAGTTACTGCTTGATTGCCATGAGTGGAGAGATTACCGGTAGCGGTGGTAGCGGTTAGAATCACTTGGCCATCAGCCCGACGGGTCAAGGCTTGCACTTCAATCAAGGGTGTTCCGGTGACCTGAACCTCCTGCGAGAAAGATTGGGATTGGGATGCGGTCTGATTTGGAACCCTCTCCGTGGCAGGAGGGGAAGGAAGGGCAAACTCAACTCCGTCCCAGTCCAGGGCTAAATCTTGATAGCTCAACGGTGTTCCCGGATTCTGGGGCAAGCCTCCCCGTCCCGTTACAATCAGACTGCCGATTTCCTGGGCTACGGCTCCCCCAGCAGAGCAACCTTGGGCGATCAGTTGGGATACATCCACCGTATTGGTGGGCAGTGGCGTGATGCTGCCACTAGGGTCTACATCGGGCGATCGCACAAATATCATCCCATCTAGGTTGGGGTTGACCTGAGATATGGCCTTGATATCGTTGGATGTCAGGTTAATGGGGTCGAGTGCTGCTGGGTCATCAGTCCCTAAAAGGTCTTCCAAATCAGCCCGACTACGAGGAACTAACCCAAAAATCCCCGCTGCCGTGATGTCAACTATTCCACCTTGCCCTTCAAAAGCGTTTGCTGAGATGTCACTATTGCTACTCGGTGAGGCAATCAGATAGGTCGTACCAATCGTAATGTTACCGCCATTGCCACCCGATCCTGATGTTCCCGATGTGGCTGAAATTCGACTCCCTCCCCCAAGAGAAATCACGTCTGCAATGTTCAATCTGATAGCGCCACCAGCATTGCTGGCAGTGGTAGGGATGCCTAACGCTTCTGCTGTCACCCGTCCTCCATTAGAAAGGATAAGAGACGGTGCGTTGATGATGATAGAGCCTGCATTGCCAATGGCCTCTCTTCCCACAAAAACAGCCGCTTGACTAATTCGTGGTGGAATAATTTCATCAAAGGTGCGGATGTCATCAAAAGTGCGGATGCCATCAAAGGTAACGGTGTCGGTGGCCTCAATCCGGATTGATCCGGCATCTCCTATACCATCGGAAGACGTAGTCACGGTGCCGCCATTGGTCACTTCCAGCGAACCGGTTTGAATGACGATACCTCCGCCTTCCCCTACAGCCCCAGGCACAATTTCGCTGCTAATAGAACTAGAATGGGTCACCTCATCAAAGGAGATAAAAAACACAGCACCATCAATCCGGATGGACTCACTGGCTATCACCTCAATCTGACCCGTATCACCAAAACCAAGAGAGTCGGTTGAGATGTTTGCCCCACTTAAAAGCTCTAGCGTTCTGGTATTGATATGAACATTGCCACTATTCCCTTCCACTCCAAATTCAACAGTACTAAAGATACTGGATGGTGCAAAAATAGGGTCTTCATCAGGTTGAAACGAAGAGAGAGGCTGAAACCCTGATAAAGAAATAGTATCTGCTACCACAGTTACATTCCCTGCATCACCATTGAAGAATGCCAGGGAACCTATTTGGGCTCCACGGATACCTGTGAGCGCCCCAGTACGAATCGTAACATCCCCACCTCGCCCTCCAGAGTCACTTTCTGTAGAGGTCCCTAGCAAGGATAAATCAAGGGCGATCGCCTCTGTTGCTATGACCGTTATGTCTCCTGAATCTGCCGAACTGAAGGTATCGGTGAGAATCGTCGCTTGATCTGTCTCTAGCCGATCCACAACAATACTAATGTCTCCACTCCTCGCCTCACCATATGCTGCCGTTAGCACGCTACCACCGATTGAAGTAAAGGGCGCAGATAGAGAAACGTCGCCATTGGCACCATTACCTACGCCCAGGCTTTGAATTTCACTCGATGCAAAGGGATCGGTGCCAAGGGGCGCACTTTCTTGAATGATGGCAGTGTCACTAGCTAGGAGAATATCACCACCACCATTCCCAAAAGACACAATGAGCGATCGCGGAAATTCTACATAGGGCATAAACAGTTCATCAGCCGCCAACAATGTAATGTCACCCCCGCTGCCAGGGAAGGCATCCGTCGTCAATCCGAATGTTGCGATGTCGGATAGTTCCCCTCCTGATGCATTGATGCGGTTATCAAATGAGAATTCGCCACGGGAATCAATCACTATGGCTCCACCGCCACTTCGGTCTGCCGTGGTTATTGAACCTGTTCTGATATCACCGGATAAGTTAGGATTGGGTTGAAACTGATTGGTCAGGTAGACCAATCCACCAGGATTATCGATGGTGCCAATAGAGATATCTGCACTAGTGGGATCGCCTGAGCTAACGGTGCCAAAAAACTGAGTCGTTCCGGCTCGAATATCAACGGTGGGTTCTGTACTGCCGTTAATAGCTAGCGATGTACCATTGGATAATTCCACCGTACTGTCATTAAACGGGCCACCTGCGGTATCAATCGTAATGCCTCCGGGAATAGTGACGCTGCCCCCCGCTAAAATTTGGAGTGAGGCTCCTTCATAGTTATCCACAGCAAAATCTCCGGCGGTTTGGAAAACCGGGTCGTCAACGCTAATAAGTGCCCCTAAGCGGCCATCCAAACGCTCAATTTGGATATTGCCACTAGATTGGAATACCCCATCGCCAACCACCGGGCTATCCGAACGTAAAGTGAGATGATTATTAGCAATCAACTGACTGCTTGGATGGGAAAGCGCTGCAATTTCAAGGGATTGGTTTCCTTGTAATATAAGGTTTTGGTTGGCCAACACAAGCAAGGGAGTCGTTGAGTTATCCCACATGAACAGCCGATTAGCCGCAATTAAGCGAACATCGCCTCCAGCCATAACACCGCCTTGAACATTCACGGTTTCAGCAGTCAGGGCCAAGTCATTCCCTACTTTTAGTGGCCCAGAAACACTAATAGTGCCAGATTGGGGCAACCAAGATTGGAGTCCTGCAATTGAATCGGTGACGTTGAGCAACGGCAGGGCATTTGCATCCGTTGCCCTAAAGGCATAGCCACTGTCAAATAAAATGCTATCAGCCGTACTAGACGTAAACGCACCGTTGATGTCCAGCACATCATCGGGGCCAAAGACAATTCCATTAGGATTAATCAAGTACAGGTTGGCATTGCCCAAAACACCAAGGGTGCCCAAAATATCTGACTGAGAATTGCCTGTGACTCGACTAATGATGTGGTCAACCAAGGCAGGATTGCTAAAGTAAACCCGCTGGAGACTGTCAACATTAAAGTCAGAAAAGCTATGGAATAGATGACTGCCTCGGATAGCCCCACCGTCAATGCGACTACCCAGTTCACCCAATACCTGAACATCGTGATGGATACTTGAATGCTCACTCCCCAGAGAGGGATCTGGTGTAATTTGGGCGATCGCTGGGGTATTGAAAGGGGAAGCAAGACTGCTGAGGGCGATCGCTCCACCCAATAGACTGAGCTTAAATATCGGCGGCATGGCAATTAAAACAATCGGTGCAAGGATCTTCAGGAACAAGTGATGCCAACTTCATCCTTACCGTCAGCATCAAAACCAACTTTGGGTAGCAAGTAGTCCTCAGCATACCTTATCCACCGATTAATCCCATTAAATCGACACCAATTGATGCAAAGTTTTATCCCTGATTGACTGGCAAAAGATCATTTCGTAGGTTGGGTTGAGGGAACGTTGGCGCAAGCCTTGCCTTTGGCAATAACCCAACACCAGTCAGCGTTTCGTTGGGTTACACTGTCGCTTTTCTGGTATGCCCTTTGGGCTTTACCCAATCTACGGTAAAATCAGCCTTTCAAGGGTTTTGTCAGTCAATCAGGTGCCGATTAGTTCGCCATTGCCATTATCTTTAGGGAAGAGGGTAAGTGCAATACTGTTATCCTCCCATGAAATATCGCTACCCGTACTGGAATCTTGGCGATCGCCAAACAGCGTATAGGGTTCAACATTGTCTATTGCCATAACCGCACCCTTATTAAGATCAAGCAAAACACCCTCAACTTGGTCAAAGAGAGCACTACCAGGGGCGACCTTGATACCAAGGGTGGGATTATGTCCGGAGCCGATATCCATAACGTCGCCACTACTGACCTTTCGAATCAGAGTATCAGTCTCACGATCAAAAAGACCAACTGTCAAATCTTTTGCCAAATCAACATCGCTAGTGTCAGACTCAGCGAATGCAACCCCATCTGACAAATGAGTCTCAGGAGCATCTAAAACTGCTGGGATCTCATCAAACTGAAGGTTATCTGGGATGCCTAGAATAAGGTCGTCAATGGCAAATGATCCATCCGAGACAACTTTGAGTTGGGCTACATCCTCAGCATCAATAGTCAGAATTTCAACACTATTTCCACCCAGACTGGTAGCATCAACAGCCTTTACAAGGGTGCCTTCCGCGTCATAGGCTTCAACTCTAAAGAACTCAGCGCGATCAATATCTACAACTGTTAAAAATTGGACTCTAACAGGACTGACAAAATCGAAGTTAATCGTTCCACCACTTTGATTATCATCAGGAATGTCAACTAGCCCATCCCCATCCGCATCAATGGTATTTTCAGCAATGATCAAAACGCTATTTAGGGCATCGGCATTTTCGCCAGGAGTACCCGCACTTCCCCCAGAACCTTGCCCCGGACCGCCAAAATCGGTATTGGGAGTGCCTAAGTCTCGATCGCCTCCCGTTGGCCTTGAGGAGTCAAAGATAATCGTTGGTTGACTTAGAGAATCGGATGAAATGGTTACAAGTGGCGCTAGTTCATCATCAAGAATTTGCCCAGTTAAAAGTTCGTTTCCCGCTAGATCTTGCTCAAAATCTAGTGTGAAGCTATTCAGTGAAGCAGGCAATAAATTTCCGGAAATAGCCTGTTGTGTGAATGTATCGGTTGAAAACTCACTACCACTTCCGTCTTCATCGGTAGTGCTAAAGAAGTTCCTGGAAAATATACCTTGCTCTACCAGGTCAACCCACAACTGGAAACCGTCCTGACCACTGGCCTCAATAAAGTCACTGATGTCAGTACTTGGAATTCTGTCCCAAACTAAGAGGAATTCTTCTACAAACGTTGGATCTGAGTAATAGGCATTAGTAATGCTTCTCCTTCTTTTCCTAGGGTTAACCCCCCCTGCTAAATCCAGAAAATATAGGGTGTGAAGAAACCCTGGATCGACTCCGCCTATCCCTTCAATCAGGTTACCCGCTGCAGTGAAAACTTCTGCTTCCAGGCTACTGGATGTTTCACCAATGGTCGCTTCAATGACATAGTCATCAATTTCAAGCAGTTCATACTCGCTTGAGCCACTGCTAGTATCAAAAAAGCGTTCACTGGCATAGATTTTGCCCTCAAAAGTTGCAGCACCCAAGTCTGCTTCAATACCTGGATTGTCAACTAACTCAAACTCGAAGTTATACTCCTGGAGCGGCTTATCGGTAATTGCATCCACGGGGGTACTGGCATCGGTATCCGTAATCGCATTAGTTACCGTAGACACAACCTCCAGAACAATTTCATCGCCTTGGGCTAAGGTATCTGGCAGAGTAATGGTGGTTACTTGCTGCTCACCATCATCAGTTTGGCTGGCAATCAAGTCCGCAGAACCACCTTGAATAGTAACGCTAGTCACATCAACAAAAGGGTTGGTGATGGTCAAGTCAAGAGTGCCGTCTTTAACATCCCCACCGTCTGCGGTTAACGTCAAAAGCTGGGTGAAAGACTCGCCTAAATCCGGAATAAGGAGGGCCGTATCCACCAGCTCTGAATTTGGGTCACGGGCAAATGGGCGCTCAGTCAGGATCTTATCGGCCAGATCGGGAGCGTCCGGATCTTGAAAAACAAACTCAAAGTTTTCTATGGTCAGGGTTCCAGCCGCCTTGACAAAACCTGCATCGACAGTCCTGTTCCTTTCGCGACACCCTAAAGTGATTACGTCAGTGACTAGACCATTGGCAGGGTCAGCATCAGAGTCAACCTTATCATTCAAACCCTGATCTACTGGGCTTGGAACAAAGCCCTCGGGTTGGACAAACATGACTCTATAGTCACCAGCAGCCAATCTCGAAAACTTATACCGTCCGTGGGCATCTGTTACGTCCGTCGCCACCACATGACCATCACGGTCTAGCAACTTGACGACGCTGCCTTTAATGCCTTGTTCACCCTTATCCTGGATACCATTGCCGTTGCTGTCTAAAAATACGCGATCGCCAATCGAAGCCTGATGTTTCCTGCGATGACCATAACGTTTGCGATCGCTACGCTCGCGCCCTTTCCGGAAATTTCGCCTCGAAGTCATTGAACCACCTCAGAATACTGTACTTTTTGTGACGTTGTTTAAAAAACTTTCTACATACCTGCACAGCTTGAGGACATAGCTGTTCACCTCAATATGCAGCAACACAGTGGGGGTAAGTTCATATCCCACCGTAATTCTTCACGGCAAGCCATACGCCTACAGCTATGTCAGGGACATTGCACCCCAAACTATTTCCCATCAAAAAGCGCCTCTTGTGCAGCCAAAAAGCCACCAGTCCCTCGTTATCAGAGTATAACACCGTAATTTTACGGATAGTGTCAAGATTAGGTAAAGCTTCCGGGCTTGCTCATACGTTACGTCGCTGCTGAAATCCTTTGCCTTTTTGTGACATAGATCAACGTCCATAATCATTGCTGTCACTAGGTTTGGTGATACTTTGGACAACCTGAACAAACCTGAACTTTTCACTGAATAAAGCTGAACTTTACTGTATTTCCTCCCTCGCGTGAATCAGCGATAGTAGATGCATCGAAACGGACACAACACAACAACACACAGGAGAACACACTCATGTCTTTAATTTACCGTGGTCAGTCTGCTCAACCCTCTGCTACTTCTGAGACTGTAGACACCGGAATGACTGGAACCTTTATGGGTCGCTCTTATGTCATCCGCAAGTCACTGCAACCTGCGAAGCGTACTGCTCCTACCCTTCAATATCGCGGCGCTCTCTACTAAACCGTGACCAAACCCTGTTAAGCTAAAACGATTTTAGTTTGCGTATTTTGGTGGCTGAACCCCGCCAGCGGCGGGGTTCAGCCACGCAAATTAAATGGCAATCAGCTTTCAGCACGCTCATGCCGCTTTCCCCTTGTAGTACCATGTGAGCAGCAGGTAACAAGACATCACGGAGGCAAACATGTTTGGATTAGGGTGGCCGGAGGTTGTGGTTATTGCAGTGGTTGGCATTGTCATTTTTGGCCCCAAAAAGATCCCAGAACTCGGTGGAGCCTTGGGTAAAACCTTACGTGGGTTTAAAGAAGAAATGAGTGGAGAAGGTGAAAACTTGGAGGCTCAAGAGTCTAAGCGGGAACCAGACTAGAGGTGCATTAAATGGGTGAGGGCGATCGCCCTCACGGTCCCCAAACCCCGAACCGCAATCAGACCTCTGGATTCCCCCCGCCTTCTCGAAGAAGTTGGGGCCGAGGCTGGAGTTGGAACTTGAGGTATGGGACTCAATAAGCTCTAAACTGTCCCTAATTAATGCGTTACGCTGACGCTAACGGCACCCTACGAGTTGACCTATTATTTGACTCTCATATTTTAAGATGGCACCTCCGCTTGCCCTTCCAGTTCAAACGGCGTTTGCCTAGCTCGGATATCAGATTGTTCCATCAATGCAGGTTGAGCTTTTCTCACATTTCGCATCAGACTGGCCATCTCAATCGCAGACATGCCGTACTCCCAGCCCTTATTACTCTTAATTCCCGCCCGTTCCAGGGCTTGTTGTAGCGTATCTGTGGTCAGGACTCCAAAAACGATCGGCACCCCGGTCTGGAAGCTAGCGGCAGCCACGCCTTTGGACACTTCAGCCGCCACATAGTCAAAGTGAGGCGTGCTCCCTCGAATCACCGCACCAATACAGATAATGGCATCGTAGCGAGCGGTGAGGGCCAGTTGTTTCGCCAGCAAGGGAATTTCAAAGCTACCAGGAACCCAGGCGTAATCAACCTGAGTTCCATTCGGGTCAGGATCGACACCATGCCGCTTCAAACAATCTTGGCATCCATCCAGCAACTTGCCTGTCACCAAGTCATTGAAGCGACCAATGACAATGGCAAAACGCATGGACCCTGCTTCCGCAAATGAACCCTCAAAAACTGCCATATCCTTTCAGTTCAAAACTAGTACTCAATTGAAACAAGTGTTGCGGGACGCATCGCGTTCCACAACACCATATAAATGCTTTATGGATTTGGTTCCAGAGACTTGGCAACTAGGCCACCAGATAATTGAGAACACCAACCACAACCACCAATATGCCCCATAAAATTGACCCCAGCAAGATTAACTGCTTGGATCGATCCCAACCTTGGGGCACGGCGTAACCCACGGGCACGCCAATCACCATTACGAACGACAGCAGTACAAGTGCTGCCAACAAGATCTGAAACAAAATTGTTAACATTTAGATTTTCCTCCCAGTAATGCGAGCATTAGTTCAGCTAGATACCCTAGTCTAGGCTTAACAGAGCGGTCAGCCGTGGGCAGCTAACCCTTGTCAGCCAAGATTGATGAGTCTGCATTGATGAGCTAAGTACCCTTAACTCCCTACCCTATTTATTGACTTAGGTTGGGCGAATCAGTTCAACAGAGCGCTGATAATTAAGAACCCCCTTTGTACCCTATCAGAAATTGATGCATTTAATTCACCTCAATCAGCAACGAATCGGCAACACCTCAACCCAATGAACTGGGGGAATTAGCTGGGGAGATTGTTTGTGCCAGATGGGGCAGGTTGACGGAAGCGATAGATATCTTGGATAACTTGCATCCATCCTTGGGCAAGAGAGTCGAGAATGCGATCGCCTTTCTCTTTGGTGGCGACCAAGGGATCACCAATCACCCCGCTCTGGCTGAGGTCACGGGTCGTCCAGGCAAAAGGAAGGGTGCCTTCCATCGTAAGCAGACTGGTCTCATCAGGAAGATGGTGGGGATACTCGGCGATCGCCTTCTCCATCCGCACTTGATCCGGCAGCAGAGAGAGCATCACACTGGTTTCCGCATCACCCGCATGAATCCCTAATTCCAATTCCTTCTCAGTTAACAATTCCCCCGTAATATTGGGCACCGACCAGACAAACAGGGGAAAGACGCAAAAATCCTCGTATCGTTGATGCAAATCGCGGGCGACCATTTCCAGGAGTTGGGGTTGTCCCCCATGACCGTTGATAAAGGCCAGTTTCCGAAATCCAGCCCGATACAGGCTATCTCCTAACTCCATCAACTCCGCCATGAGCGTGGTTGAGGTGAGAGTAATCGTGCCAGGAAAGTGCCAGTGCTCGTTAGATTTACCGTAGTACAACGTCGGCAACCCATAAGCAGGAATCTCGGTTGGCAGTCGATCCAAGGCATGACCCAGGACCGCCGTGGCGATCGCTGCATCCACAATCAGCGGCAAATGAGGCCCATGTTGCTCAATAGACCCAATGGGTTGAGTGAGCACCACATTCTCTTTATCGGGCATGGACTCAATCTCAACCCAAGACAAGTACGGAAAAAACCGATGGGGAGGAATAAAACTATGCATAGAAATGGGACAATGAAAAAACTTGATTCAGACCTGATCCACTCTGCCGCAAACGACCGTGAGCTATAGTAGATGATGGACTGATATCGCTCAATAACGTTCACACGGTCAGCTTACAACTTTATTATCAGCGAACAGCAATGAATTAGCAGAATTGACCCGATTGTGGGGAACTTAAACTTTCCAATCCCCGACTCAAGTGTAATCTGACTCAAATGGAAGTCATCCTTCCAGATTGTTCATCGATCCTAGGCTCACATACACAAGGAGTATCACAGATTGAGTACTTTTATTTGGGCACTCATCATCATCGTTTTTGCGGCCTTATCTCTCATCCAGATCCCGACATCCCTAAAATCTGGGCTGGAGGCGATTCTGGGGGAACCACTTGAGTTTACAGGTTTATCCTTTGTCCTGCTAGCGTTTACCCTCCGCCTGGGTGCCAAGCTAGTCCTAAAACTGATTGATTTTAGTGTTGGGTTTTTCCAGTTTTTAGGTATCCTTTTAGATCTCATCTGGGCCAACTGGAATCATCCCGGTCGCTGGGTTGCAGGAACCCGCAAATTATTCAAACAGAAGAATCATCTGGTGGAAACAGCAGGGATATTCTACAGCCTGGGTAATGTTTTTTATCTTTGCTTATTTCTGCGCCCAGATTTAGTTCTGGTTGCTCTGTGGCAGTCTGTAATGAGCTTGAGCTTGGCCCCTGTAATTGCTCTCGTGAGCGATGGGTTGACTCCTCTGGGTATTCTCCAATTTGTCTTGGGCTTATCGGGTGTTGGGTTATTTTTCTACCATACCTATTTCGTCGATATTTTTTACGGGCGATATCATGACCCAGTGGTCCAAAAGACCAGCCTAGAGCAAGCATTGCCGAATCGGGGATACGACGTTTTTGGCCCCAGCGAATTTCATTGTTTTGAGCAAGAAGTGCGGTTAGCCAAATCGGGCCATGCTACCTTTGGGGGCACAAGAGCCGCGATGTTCTCCTTTGCTATGGCGATTTTGTCCGAGCGCTTAGAGGGAAAATTTCGGTCCAATTTGCTGCCAGCCGCATTTTTTGAATACCTCAGTAAACATAGTCCAACCTTACGAGATGCAGGCTATGCGGTGCGATCGGTCCTCGACCCCGTGTTAAACCCTGTGGGTTTTAGCAATCTCTTAGCACTGATTGCGGCTGTGTTAGTCACGGCTGCTGAGGGCATTGCCGTTTTAACTCTCTCTGGGGATGCGGCCTTGATTCATCAATCGGCGTTTGCTGCTGGGTTCCTCGTCATTGTCAAGAAGCTGGGCTGGATTTTGGCCACCGTTCATGGCCGGGTGGATCTCGTGTTTCACGCCAAGGCGATGCGCAGTTTGTGTATTCAAGATCCGCCGCCACCGACTTGGCAAAAGGACTTGATCTTTTACTTCAACAGCGCCAGTGAGCGATGGCCGTGGTTTGGCATTGGTGTGCGTCGTTTGTGGCGGGATATTTGGGCAGGCATGGGGAATCTCTACGCCATCCTCGGTTGGTTTTCGCTCATTGTGATTGAGCGGGAATATATCGTCAGTGCCTGGGATCAAGTGCAAAGACCGCTCCAGGACCAACCTGTTGACACACTGGTGGGCTACGGGATTGCACCATTGGTGGGAGTCGTGCTGTACACAATTTTGCACAACCCAGAGGCTCCATACCGTATTGGTGTCGCGATCTTTAACCTGCCAGCCTATTGGCTTTACACGAAGTTGGCAGACCACAATATTGACTTGCCCCCCGACTCATTGGAGGCTCAATCGGCTGAGCAAGCAGAAACGGTCCCTGTCGTCTCCAATATCAATTGGCTATTGCAGCCAGAATGGCAATGGTTTTGGGATGAATTATTTACAGGTTGTCAAGGAAGTCGGCAAAAGTACATTCGGTTGCAAGCATTGATGTCCAATCAGGCGTGGCGATCGCAAATCTGTGACTATCTCAACATTCCCACCTCGGATCAACCCCAAGCCGGATTTGTCCGTCTGGCCTTTATGCCCATTGAACCCGGAGGCTGGTTTTCATTTCTGAGACAGCCAGAGGAAAAGGAGCAAATGAGCAAACGGGCACAGCGGGTGATTGCTGGATATTTAAGTCAGCTTGATGCAGCCGAGATGGAAGAGCCTGGGGGGGCGATCGCCTGACGGGAGAGATGACAGGTGGCAACTTGGCGAACTGCACTCGCTGTATCCGCTGCGTCCATCCCAGTAATGTTGACGGGATAAATGGTTACGTCCCGCTTTTTTTGCAGGTCATAGGTATAGGTTTTGTCGTAATAGTCCAGCACGAGGGCGATCGCTGGCTCCAAATCCCTGGCCTGGATATGGGCGATCGCCTCTTTGGTTCGCTGTCCCCCTAGCCGTTTCCGCAATCGTTCCGTAGCCTCAATCAGTCCTGTGGTACTGGCCTCACCGTAATCAACCAGTAAATTAGCAATGCGTTCAGAGCGCGATCGCTCCACTTGAATCACAGGTGCTTGCATCATCTGATCAAACAGTTCAGGCGGAATGCGACAGCGACCGATTTGCCGACTTTCAGCTTCAATCCAGATGGGGCGATCGGGGTTGATCTGGGAAGTGGCGATCGCCACCACGTTCTCAAACTGTTCCGTGCTGGGCTGGGGCGGCAATCCCAGGGCACCGTAACTGCTCCCCCGATGGTGGGCCATACCCTCTAAATCTAAAATCTGCTCTCCTTGTTCTGCCAACGCCAGCAAAATGGCGGTCTTTCCCGTACCCGTCATCCCACCCAAACTAATAATGGACTTGGGGATGGCCAAAATCCCTCGCCCCCACCGTCGAAACGCTTTGTAGCCTCCTTGCAAAAGGGTCACGGAAAACCCTGCCGTTTCCAACAACCATGCCATACTTCCACTCCGCATGCCGCCGCGCCAGCAGTGCAGCCGTACACAGCGATTAGGGGCGATCTGTTTAGCTGTAGTCACAAAATCAGCCAACTTAGGACCAACCAGGGCCAACCCTAGTTCCACTGCCTGATCCCGTCCCTGTTGCTTGTAGCATGTTCCCACTTGTGCCCGTTCGTCGTTATCGAATAGGGGAAAACTCACGGCTGAGGGAATATGGGCATGGTCATACTCCCCCGGACTCCGAACGTCGAGGATAGGACCGTCAGCCTTCAAAAACTCATCAATCGGAACAGAGTGAACCATGAGATCGGATGGGTTGGGGATGGCGATCGCCCCAACAACTTTTTTCGCCGCGCCTTTCTCACTGTAGTACATTCTGGATCAACGATTCGGCCCTTCATTTCAGAACCGAGTTCGGTCTTGGATTCGGTTCTGGGTTCGCGAATGCTCCCTGATGGAGAGTAGCATGTTAAGCTAATTGAAGTTTTTTAACCCTAACTTTTTAACCCTAATATCTAGCGCCAACCCTCCATGAGTACTGAATCCAAGTCCACTCCCTCTAACGACTCTTTGCCCTCCTCATCTCGTTCGGCTTCCTCTGCGAGCCAAGGGAAAACAGTTTTTTTGCTAGCTTCGATGGTGGGCTGGTTACTGGTGGGAGGAGCATTGATTTATCTAGCTCCGGTGATGGCCAACCGCTTTTTCCACTCCGACACGACGGAATTGTGGATGGAAACCCTCAGCCGGAGTGGTTATGATCCCATGGTGGCGATCGCTGGCGGTAGCGTTGCCTTCGTCATCACCGTGATTGCCCAAGTCATTTGGGCACCCAAATTCGGCCAAACTCGCTAGCTGTTCCCTAACAGAGATTTTGACGACATTAAATGTTCAAGGGAATCCATTAGTAACTGATGTTTGCCCCATCCTGACAGAAAGTGTTTGTCAGTTTTAAGCTCCAGACTAATTCAGTTTGATAATTCCCCCTTGAACCTGAACAATCCCGCCTTTAACCTCGGTCATGGTTCCCCCTTGAATTTTGACCGTGGTTCCGGCCTGAATCGTAATGCCGCTCATGGATAATTCCACTTTGCTGGCCCCCACCGTGAGTGTAATTTTCTGAGTTCCCGTCAGAGCAATCTCTCCAGCATTGAGACTAATTTTTTTACTGGTTCCTGTCTTCCCTGCCTTGATATTAATGTCTCCAGTGGAGGTGAGATGAATTGTTTTATTAGAATCGTCACACTTTAAGGTGTGGCCTCCATTGGTGTTCTGTTCGATAAACTTATCGCTGTCATTCAAATGAAGATGATGGCCGCCAGTGGTGGTCAAATACACGCCCTTTTTGGAGCCGCCCTTATCGTCTTCGATGAATTGCAGGGTGTGGCCTGTGCGAGTTTTGAAGGTGCGGAGTCGAACTTTGCCATCGGCAACAGAGTCCTTCACGGATTCGGGTGGTTTGTCCTTGCCGTTCCAGACTGCGCCGATGATGTAAGGCCGATGGATATCCCCATGTTCAAAGGCCACTAGGACTTCATCATCGACTTCGGGGAGGCAGTCCAAGCCGCGATCGGGTCCGGCCCCTGGGGCCACTATCCTGGCCCAGTTGCTTTCATGGTCTTCGGTGAGGGTGGGAAATTTTACCCGGACGCGACCCCAACCCTCGGGATCATTGTTATTAGTGACTCGGCCTACCAGAAGAGTTTGGCCGGGTTGGGGGCGGTTGGGTGGTGTGAGGAGAGACAATAAATCGCCCCCACGCAACCCCCGGACGCTAAATTCGGTGGTGTAGACCCGCTCAATAAACAGGTGGCGAGTTTCAGTAATGTAATAGTCGCCATTGTATTTGCCCATGCCGTCAAGGGTGACCACTCTGCCGGGGCGGATATCGGGGTTGCCCTGGGCGATCGCATCTGCGTGGATAAACTCGCTGCCCATCTCGTCAATCAATGCCTGGGCGATCGTGTCTGCTTCCTTCTGGGTAAACACAGGCCGATCCACCACCAAGAGCGTGGGTGAGGAAGGCTGTCCATTGAACGCATTACTACTGCTCTTCCCATCTCCTTGATCGGTTTGGGTGATGACGCTGGCAGAGTTTTTGGTCGCCACAAAGGGCTGCTTTTGCTGATAATCCCAACCCCGCACCTCAACACCGGCCACTTGTTCTGCACTGTTGACCTGGACCTGAAAACTGCTGATTTCCTTGAGCCAGCGCAAGTTAAGCGTACTGTCCACCTTGGGCTTCCGAAAATTGAGTTTGCCGTTTTCCACAAACAACTCAAACCCGTTCCGTGCTGCCCGCTCTCGCAAGAATTCCATATTGGTCTGGTTAGACTGAAATACATAATCGTGGGGGGCACCACTGTTGTCCACGGTGTTTAAGGCAATCCCATTTTCTTGGGCGATTTCTGACACAATGTCACTATCGGTGTAATTTTGGAACGAGCGATTGTGGCGACCACGATGCAACCGATGGGACACATCGTACCCCCGAATGATCAAGGGCGCTTGGGCACCAGAGGTAAAGTGAGTTTCCATCGCGGTGATCTCCCCTTCAATCACAGTTCCCTCGATCTGGTCATCAAATTCCACCGATTCAGTGGTGCTAGATTTGAAGCCAATTTTCACCACTTGACCAATTTGGAAAAAGCTTTCGTAGTCATCCCGCAGATCTGCTTCTTCCTCTTGGCCAGGGAAGTAGGGCGATCGCACCACTAGGGTAAACATCCCCGGACGGTGCAGACTTTCCTCCACCGATAGTTGCAGCAAATCTTCCAGCAACGCTGTCATGATCTGATCGGGGGGCTTTTTGCCATCAATCTCGATGATGGGTTCGGGAATATAGCGGCTAGGGCACATCGCAGGGGGTACTCCATCTACACATCTGACATCTGACATCTGTTTCCCAGTCTCTGGCTGAGAAACACTAAGGAAGCCTCCGGCTCCAATCCACGTCGAGGCAGAAGCCTCTTGTCCCTGGCGTGTCGCAGGGAACGAGAACAATCATCCCTACATAAATCGTTGCCGCCCGGACGCAGCCCGTCGAGCCGCACTGAGTGCCGGAGCCGATTGGCCAGGTCGAGGGGTGGGTTCATCCACTTGCTCCAGGGTCAGATCCACCAAGGCGCGAACGGGAGTGCCATCGGGCAAAAATAGAGTGAGCTTAAAGCTGAGAGTTTTGACAAAACAGCGTAAATACTCATTGGCCCCCCAAGTAAACAGATAAATGGGCGGGCGTTTGTTGGCCTCATCTCCCTCCCGCATGAATTCTACAGCACGGGTGAACTTACGAATGTAGGGGCGCACACTCACCTGATCCTCGTAGGTGTCCAAGATAATATTGCCGATGGTGAGGGAATAAGGATTTGGGTACTTAAAACTGGGTTTTGCATCCCCCTCTTGCGTACTGGCTCCCCTAGACTGTTCCAAACTGATCGAGCGGCTAAAGCTCAATTCATTTGGATTAAACATAAATTCGATATGATTTTCGTGACTATCACTGGACTGGTGTTCCACGTCAATCAATTTGGCCTTGGCTAATGTCATGGTGGTCTCCTCATCGTTGCTGCCCCCCTCGCCTCAATTCTAGGGGCAATTCTGGGTTCTCGGCAGTAAACCCTGGAAAAATTAAAAATATCAATCGATTAAGCTACCTGAGATGAATGACGACCGTCCAAGCTTCTCCCCAACCCCACTCGCTTTTCCTCCTACTTCTCTTTGCTCGATCGCCATCTTTGCGGCATCGAATGGAGGCTTTTGCAGATCAAGCGATCGCTTGGGAGAGAGAAGTTTATTGTGTCTGGTGTTTTTCTGATCCTGTGGCGATCGCCCATAATACACGCAACGCCATCCATGAATTATCGTCTCCATTTTTGGGAATCCTGAAAGTAGTGCGCTCTTTTAGGTTAAGAGACAACTAATTGAGCAGACAACAGTGCATCAGAACGATTAGGAGTTGGCGAACGATGGATAAACG
>JBFRWC010000181.1:0-3579 GCA_051439365.1 Leptolyngbyaceae cyanobacterium | reverse complement strand
GCCGAACAGTTAGATATCTATGCCGTCCTATTTCAGGGCGAAGTTACTGCTGAGGAGACATTGGTTGAACGTAAACTCAAAGCTGCACTGCACCAGCAAGGGGTTAAGTTCAAAACCTTTTGGGGCTCGACGCTTTACCATCCCGATAACCTGCCGTTCGATATCATCGATATACCAGAACTGTTCACCACTTTTCGTAAGCAGGTTGAGAAACAGAGCACAGTTGAGCCGTCGTTGGCGGTGCCCCCAAGCCTCTCTCCACTTCCTGACGTTGATTCAGGCACGTTACCAACCCTGGCTGACTTAGGCTTGGAACCGGCTTCTATTGATGAACGGGGCGTTCTGCAATTTAAAGGGGGAGAATCCCAGGGGTTAGAGCGTTTACAACAATACATTTGGGATGGCGATCGCCTCAAGGAATACAAGGAAACTCGCAATGGCATGTTGGGAGCTGATTATTCCTCCAAGTTTTCGCCGTGGCTGGCCCACGGTTGTCTCTCACCCCGCTACATCTATCAGCAGGTACAAGAGTACGAAAACCAGCGAGTTAAGAATAAGTCCACATACTGGCTAATATTTGAACTATTGTGGCGGGACTATTTTCGGTTTATTTGTCAGAAACATGGCGATCGCGTCTTTCATCTCTCAGGGATTCAAGGAATTCGGTTCCCCTGGAAAACCGATTGGGAGCAGTTTGAACGCTGGCAATCGGGAACAACTGGCTACCCATTAGTGGACGCAAACATGCGAGAGCTAGCGGCTACCGGGTTCATGTCCAATCGTGGTCGTCAAAATGTGGCTAGTTTTTTGACCAAAAACCTGGGAATTGACTGGCGTATCGGAGCAGAGTGGTTTGAGTCCATGCTGCTTGATTACGATGTGTGCAGCAATTGGGGCAACTGGAACTACACCGCTGGCGTTGGCAACGATGCCCGTGGCTTTCGCTACTTCAATATTCCCAAGCAATCTCGTACCTATGATCAGCATGGTGACTATGTCCGCCACTGGTTGCCAGAACTGGCCTCCCTCGATGAAAACAAGATTCACAAGCCCTGGAGTTTGAACGGTAACCAGCAAAAAGAGTATGGGGTTATTTTGGGGCAAGACTATCCCAAACCCATCGTCGATTTCTGGGACTCCATCAACAAAAATGAGAGGCTTTACCAAAACAGTCAGTAATGTATTTTGGCTGGATTGTTTAGCTTGTTAGCCAGCCGACTCTAAAATCCAAAATCTAAAACCCAAAATTCGTCATGTCCCGTGGTCGTTCCAAAAATCAATCGCAGAAAAAACGCAAAAAGGCGATCGCCAAATCTGATCTACCTCAGAAGGTCTGTCCCGTGTGCGCTCGCCCTTTTACCTGGCGAAAAAAGTGGGAGTCCTGCTGGGATGAAGTGAAGTATTGTTCGGATCGATGTCGGCGACGACGTTCAACAGCCTCTGACCCAAATTGAAGATACTCCCAGTGCAAGATTGCACAATAGGGCAATAGCTCAAATTCAGGTTTTCCCGTCAAAGGGGTAATCCGCCATATGGTGGGAAGGGAGTAGTTTTCTGAATATGGGGCAACTACTCACCAAACTAGTATATTTAAACTAGTTGATTTGCTGCAGTGTCAAGAAAATGTGTTGCTGTTCTCTACGTTTCTGGAATTTAGATGTGAGGGCGATCGCCCATACTCCCCATCCCCTATCCGATAGAATCGAACCAAGTGATTACCGATAAAAATTGTTTGTGGGCACTTGTGGGGTTACAAAAATGATGACGGGGGACAATAGTGGAATTTAATCACGTTCCGGTGCTGATGGAGGAGGCGATCGCCGCACTCAATTTACAACCCAATGGTCTTTACCTCGACGCAACAGTGGGAGGGGGCGGGCACAGTGGCCAGATTTTGGCTCGGATGGCGAATAGTCGGGTGATTGGAATTGACCAGGATGAGATGGCGATCGCCGCTGCCAAATCACAACTGGAACCCTATGGCGATCGCGTTCAGTTTTGGCAGGGTAATTTTTCCGATTACGATCCAGGAAATCAGAAATTTGACGGCATCTTAGCTGACTTAGGCGTTAGCTCAACCCAATTTGACGTACCAGAACGGGGCTTTAGCTTTCGCCACGAAGCAGCCTTAGATATGCGAATGAATACCGACTCTGACCTCACCGCTGCCGATATTGTGAATTACTGGGATGAAAAACAGTTGGCCGATACCATCTACCAGTATGGCGAAGAGCGGCTATCGCGGCGCATTGCCCGTCGCATCGTGGAAAAACGCCCTTTGCACACCACCACCCAACTGGCAGAGGAAATCTGGCACAGCGTTCCCCGTTCCTATCGCTATGGCAAAATCCACCCCGCCACCCGCACATTTCAAGCCCTACGCATTGCGGTTAATCAAGAACTTGACGTACTGAAAGACCTGCTAGCCACGGCACCAAGCTGGCTCAAGCCAGGTGGTCGTTTGGTGGTCATCAGTTTCCACAGTCTAGAGGATCGAATCGTCAAATACGCATTTCGAGAAAGCGAGGTGCTGAAGGTGATCTCAAAGAAGCCCATTGTCCCCACTGTGGCGGAATGTGGTGCTAACCCACGGGCGCGATCGGCCAAGTTGCGTGTGGCTGAGATAATGTGACTGTACTCTACTGCGAGCCAATGCAGTACCTCGGCTATGCCCACTCACACTTTTGGGTTTTAGCTTATGATGAACGAGTAAGTTCAGCTAAATAGCCCACTGAAAATTCATGTTTGGCACGTTTCAAACTAGTCGATTAAGAATTGAAGTCAATAAGTCTGCCGAGGATATTCGCGATAGCTTATTGCAACCCGCTAAGTTTAAGCAATGGCTTTGGCCCGAACAATTTTCTGATGATCTACCCACTACCCTCACCGATCACGTTAGTTACACTGGGTGGGTGGGTCCCATTTCTATCCATCATTGCGTGACCCATTTAGATGAGCATTACGTATGCTTGCTACTGTCTGAGGGCATTGACGGTTTCCATGAATGGTCTTGGGGGGATGGCTGGGTGCAATCCTGCCTGGAGGGAGTATCGCCTCTACCGTTAAATATGGCTCATACTCTCTGTTTAGCTCGACTCAAGCAATTTTTAGAGGCACCTGAATAATGGTACAAGGATGCAATTTATGTTTTTTCTGCTGAAGGATAATTGAGTGGCTTTGAACCTAAGTCAGCATCCGCATCCTGCTGCCTGATTCTTACCGATGCAGCATGGGATGGCAACCCTTCTGCGGTGGCAAACACGTCAACCATGTGGGCGATGGATTGCAACGCTTCGGGTGAATACTGAATAATGCTGGAATGTTTCAGAAAGGTCTCAACTCCAAGCGCCGAGGCATACCGGGCAGCTCCAGACGTGGGTAAGGTGTGATTAGGTCCTGCTATATAGTCACCCACCGCTTCGGGGGTTGAATAGCCTAGGAAAATTGCTCCAGCATGGCGAATTTGGTCAAGCAATTCCCACGGTTCGGCAATTTCTAACTCCAAGTGTTCAGGGGCAAACTCATTGGATAGCTGAGCCGCAGTTTCCAAAGTATCGACGATAATAACCAAACCATAAT
>JBFRWC010000180.1:0-24410 GCA_051439365.1 Leptolyngbyaceae cyanobacterium | reverse complement strand
GGTGTCCCCCGGATCACGGTCGACTCCCCTGGCAGTGGCGATCGCCCATCAGCCCCAGGCCCAGACAATCATGTGTATTGATGAACGGGCGGCGGGGTTTCACGCTTTGGGCTATGCCAGAGCCACGGGGAATCCTGCCGTGTTGGTGTGCAGTTCGGGCACTGCCGCCGCAAATTATTATCCAGCGGTGATTGAGGCGGCGACAGATCATGTGCCCCTGCTGATTTTGAGTGGCGATCGCCCACCGGAACTGCTGCAAAATGGCGCGAACCAGACGATTCAGCAGGTCAATTTGTATGGCCCCTATGTCCGCTGGCAAGTGGATCTGCCCTGTCCCACGGAGGACATTTCCCCTGCGATGGTGCTGACTACGGTGGATCAAGCCGTGTACCGAAGTCGTCATATTCCTGCAGGCCCGGTCCATCTCAACTGTCATTTTCGTGAACCCCTCGCCCCCCTACCCCAAGCGGTAGACCCAGACTATTGGCAGCCGCTACGCCAGTGGCAAACGGCAACGGTACCCTACAGTCAGTATGGCGTGGCCCTACCCCTGCCCCTGCCCACCGATATTCGTCACCTTGCTGCCGTGATCAACCAAAGCGGGCAAGGGGTGCTGTTGGTAGGACAACTAACCAGCGCAGTCGCCCAAGAAAAGGTGGTGGCGTTGGCCCAACATCTGCACTGGCCTTTGCTCCCAGATGTGCAGTCAGGCTTGCGCTTCCAGGCCGAGCAACACTCCACCGGAGTCCCCTATTTTGATCAGTTGTGGTTGACGGATGCCTGTCAGTCCTGGCCCATCGATACAGTGGTGCAAATTGGGGGACGAGTGGTGTCGAAGCGATTGCAGGAGTGGTTGGCAACTCATCCCCCCCGTAACCATGTAGTAATCAGCGAAACTCCGGAGCGACTGGACCCGGATCATACGGTGTCCTTCAAATTGCAGGCGGCGATCGCGCCTCTGTTAAATGCCCTGTTGCGCCAGCTTCAGCCCCGTCCCCTGGAACCCTGGACCACCCAGTTAATCCAGGCATCCCAGCAGATTGATAGTGTGATTGACTGGGTGCTGATTCAAACTGACATGAGTGAGCCTGCGGTGGCGCGATCGGTGTCCCGGTTGCTGCCAGCAGATCACGGTCTGTATGTGGCCAATAGTATGCCCATTCGGGACTTGGACCGTTATGGCTGTACCGACGGTGCGGTCACAGCAGTGGGGTGCGATCGCGGCACCAGCGGCATTGAGGGGGCGATCGCAGCGGCGGCTGGCTTTGCGGTGGGGCGGCAAAGTCCGGTGACGTTGCTGGTGGGAGACTTATCCCTGCTGCACGATTTGAATTCCCTGGCCTTGCTGAAAACGTTGGATTACCCCGTCACGGTAGTGGTGTTAAACAACGGGGGCGGAGGCATCTTTTCATTTTTGCCCATCGCCCAATTTGAGGATGTCTTTGATCCCTTTTTTGGCACGCCTCACTGCTGGACCTTTGGCGATGCCGCCCGGATGTTTGGCCTCACTTATTATCAACCCCGCACTGTCGCTGAGTTTGAGCAAATCTATCGGTCAGTGCTCCGGCAAGGGCAGGCGACTGTGATCGAGGTGGTGAGCGATCGTGCTGAAAACCTCACCCTCCACCAAACCCTCCAGCGGGAAATGATCGCCGCCCTCAAAACCGCGAACATTCCCCATCTGCATCGCCATTATCTGGAAGGGGGGACATGAATTCAACCACTCACTGGATCAATCCCCTGCAACTCCTGGAACAGCGATGTCAGGAGGGGTGGTTACTGAACCCAGATCATCAGGAATTTTGGGCGATCGCCCAGTCCCTCCAGCACGAATTCAGTCACCACCAACGGGCAGGTCAGCCGATACAATCCATTCTCCTGGCAGAATCCGACCCCCTGCGGTTCCTTGCCGGATTCTTCGCTGCTCACGGGACGGTTTCCCGTGTTTTTTTAGGAAATGCACAATGGGGCGCGACAGAATGGCAGCAAGCGGTGGCGATCGCTCAGCCTGATTATGTTTGGGGCGATCGCGCTCCAATGGTGTGTGGGATAGAGGGTGGGGAGTGGGAGAGTGGGGAGTGGGAGAGTGGGGAGTGGGGAGGTAGGTGAGTTTGCGCCAGTAGAATTTGGCGAGGGTTCCTAGAATGCCTTTGCCTGCTTTGAAAATGCCTGGAAGGGTGCCGGAGATTTTGGATTGTCCTCCTTGGCGATCGCCATACTCCACTGGAATTTCCTGTACCCGTAACCCACACTCGATCGCCCGCACCTGCATTTCAATCGTCCAGCCAAAGCCCCGATCCTGCATCTGGATCTGCTCCAAGGCCGATCGCCTCACCAGCCGCAGTGGACCTAAGTCGCTGTAGCGATAGCCCCAACCCCAAGTCATGAGTTCAACTGCTAATCCATTGCCAAAATTTTGTGTCCAGGTGAGCTTGGACCGACTCGCGGCTGTCGCTCGACGATTAGCTAGCACTAAATCCATGTCGGGAGCGATCGCCCAGAACCGTGGCAATTCGCTCAAATCATCGCTGCCATCACCATCACAAAACAAAATCCACTGGATGCCGACGGGCAGATCTTGCAATCCCCGCCAACAAGCCTGACCATAGCCTGCACGGGGTTCATCAACCACCTCAGCACCTTCCCGTTGGGCAACTTCAGCACTGCGATCGCCACTCCCATTATCTACTACCCGAATGTGGCACAGCCCCTCTGATTGAAGCTGTTGAATCACCCCTGGTAATGCCGCTTCTTCATTGAGCACTGGAATAATTACCAACACCTCATCCAGATGAAAAGGGATGGAAGCAGCCTCTGTGCTAGCTACTTGATCACGCCGATTGCCCACGGAAACGTCAGCCATAATTGTAAAAAACTTGATGGATTGCCCCTAGTCTAGGGGGTAGGGCGATCGCCACCTTAAAAGAACATGAGTAATGCTTAAGGATCAACGTGACCCTAAACTATCCCCTAGCCCAAACCACGAATAGTACAAACGTTACAACGTTACTCTGAAATGTGCGGTCTCGTAGGGGTTTCACAGTCAATTATTTTTTGGCAGAGGTCTAGTGTGTCGCGAGACTGCGGATAAAGAGCGCGCGATAGACAGGTTCTCCCTTGTCTAGGGTCATTGCTTCCCGTTCTGTCAGTACGGCAAAAGGATTCTCAGGATACCACGTATCATTTCCTTGGCTTTCGAAGTCAGGATGAACGTGAATGCGATCGCGCATTTCTGCGGCCACTCCCTCAATATCTGATTGCACAAAGAGCCAGCCCCCTGGAGCCAAATGCTGAGCCAGGGTATCTACCAACTCTGGCTGAACCACCCGACGTTTGCGATGCCGTCGTTTGAACCACGGATCAGGAAACTGAATCGTGACCCGCTGCAATGATCGCTCCGGCAATGAAGCCAACAAAGGACGAAGGGAGGCAGTGACATTGCAGAACAAAAAGTAGAGATTATCCAACTCCATCGCTTGCCGCTGCTCATTGGCAAAGTCTACCAGCGGCTTCCGAATTTCCAGGCCTAAAAAATTCCAATCAGGATATTGCTGAGCCATCGCAAATAGGAAATGACCGTGGGCTGAACCAATATCCAGATGAAAGGGCCGATCTAAATGGCCGTATAGAACAGACCAATCTGGTAATGCTGCGGGTTCTCGGTATTGGATAGCAAGCGGATTAACATGTTGCCGTACTCGTACTGTTACCATGCAACCCCCTCAAATCAGTGCCCTTACTTCACCCTATGCCGACTCTGGCTCTGGCAATGATGATGGATGGAGCAATAACTGAGCTGTCGATCGCTGTTCCACCATTTCCCGCGTTACTTCACACTGAGTCACGTCTTTGCGAGATGGCAACTCGTACATAATTTCAAGCATCAATTCTTCCACGATGCCCCGCAGTGCTCGTGCCCCAGTCTTGCGGCGATAGGCTTCTTTGGCGATCGCCCGAATTGCTTCGGGCATAAACTCCAGACTAACATTATCCATTTTCAGCAGTTTCTGGTACTGCTTCACTAACGCATTTTGCGGCTCAGTTAAAATAGCACTCAACGCCTCTTCATCCAGCGGTTCCAACACCGCAACAACCGGAACCCGGCCAATAAACTCAGGAATCATGCCAAACTTAACCAGGTCATCAGATGCTAGATGCTTGAGAACATCAGACGTTCGCTTTTCCTTGGAGGCCTGTCGTTCCCCAGATTGAACAAATCCCATCGACTTCTTACCGATACGATGTTCAACAGTCTTATCCAGCCCGACAAAAGCACCCCCACAGATAAACAAAATGTTGGTGGTATCAATCTGGATACAGTCTTGGTAAGGATGCTTTCGTCCTCCTTGAGGCGGAACATTAGCAATCGTTCCCTCTAGCATCTTCAGTAAGGCTTGCTGGACCCCTTCCCCAGAAACATCACGGGTAATGGAGGGATTTTCACTCTTGCGGGCAACCTTATCGATTTCATCAATGTAGATGATCCCCCGCTGAGCCTCCTCTACATCTAGGTCCGCTACTTGTAGCAAGCGCAGCAGGATATTTTCCACATCCTCGCCGACATACCCGGCTTCCGTCAATGTGGTCGCATCTGCAACCGCAAACGGTACATCTAGCATTTCAGCCAGAGTTTGGGCTAACAACGTCTTCCCACACCCCGTTGGCCCAATCAAGAGAATGTTAGACTTTTGCAACTCCACGGGATCATCAGTCGCTCCCGATCGCTTCTTCTGCTCAAAGCTAAGCCGCTTGTAGTGGTTATAGACCGCTACCGAGAGCACCTTCTTGGCCTCGTCTTGGCCAATGACATGGGCATCTAGATGGCGCTTGATGTCTACAGGCTTGGGGATTTGACTCAGGGTGATGGGGGCAGAGCGACTAGGCGATCGCTCCGGAGCTTGGTCCCGACGAGGCGAGGGCGGGGGAACCGCCGTGCTGGAGTCGAACAACTCCTCATCTAAAATTTCGTTACATAGATCGACACATTCGTCACAAATGTAAACTCCTGGGCCAGCAATGAGCTTTCGGACCTGCTCCTGCGACTTGCCACAGAATGAACATTTTAGATGGGAATCGTACTTAGGCATGTGTCCCTCTCAAGTTCCTGCAGTTACCACCGACGGTTGTGAACGGGCGACGACGTGGTCAATCAGCCCATAGGTTTTAGCTTCTTCCGCCGACATGAAAAAGTCACGGTCAGTATCGGCCTCAATCTTATCCAGGGGTTGCTCTGTATGATAAGCCAAAAGTTCGTTTAATCGACGCTTGTGATACAGAATTTCTTTGGCCTGGATTTCGATATCTACCGCTTGCCCTTGAGCACCCCCCAATGGCTGATGAATCATAATCCGAGAGCTAGGCAGAGACATTCGCTTGTTAGGCGCACCGCCCGCTAACAGAAACGCCCCCATGCTTGCTGCTAAGCCGAAACAGATCGTGACAACATCAGGGCGCACTTGTTGCATGGTGTCGTAAATCGCCATCCCTGCTGTGACCGAACCACCTGGAGAATTGATGTACAATTGGATATCTTTCTCTGGGTCTTCAGCGTCCAAAAACAATAGCTGGGCAACGATGGCATCAGCAAGCTCCGCCGTAACTTGGGTTCCCAGAAATACGATGCGTTCCCGCAACAGGCGTGAGTAAATGTCAAATGCCCGCTCTCCCCGGCCAGATTGCTCGACAACAGTGGGGATAACACCACTCGGAATCTGACTCATCGCTGCAATGTTACTAGAACAAAGGCTGTGAATAGTGGCACTAGAAATTATGTTGGTCACTTGAGATACTCTCATTCTCTCCATCAGTATTGAAACCTAACATCGCACGCTTATACGGTTAACGATGGGTATATCCGTCATTATGCCCCAACTCTTGAAAACTCGCCTGATTTTATAATGTCTTTAGAAGTTAAGGAGCGGACTCTACAGGTGATTACGGGTTCAGATAGAGGGTTCTACATCTATCTGATGGCTTAGTCGGACGCCTGCTCATCTGACTCAACAGAAACAGTCACTGCTTCCACCTCTACGGTACTTGCCTCAGGTTCAGAAGCATCAGGGGAGGCTTCTGCGGTTACAGGGTCGGCAGCGCTGGACGTGGCAGCAGTTTCATCCTGATCCTGTTTAAGGCTTCCTGCTTCCACAAGTTCAACCGTGTTATTTTCCTTGAGCCAGTCTAGCACTTGTTCCTGCAACAACTCCTCCTCTAGAAATGGTCGCAGGCGTGCCATATCGATGTTGCGATCGCCATATTCTTTGACAAACTCGTTTACCTTGGCCTCAAGCGCTTCGTCCGCGACTTTGAGTTGCTCCTGTTCTGCCACTTTTCCAATCGCCAACCGCTTTTTAATTTGAGCGATCGCATCTGAGCGTGCCCCTTGCTGCATATTCTTCAGCATATCCTGGGTCATCATTTTCTTAATCTCAATCCCTTGCTGCTCAAGCTGCATCACCGTCTGGTTGACAATCATGTTGCACTCTTGTTGCACCATACTTTCTGGAAGCTCAGTCTCCACTAGCTCCACCAACTTGGCAACTAAAACGGACGCAGTGCTGTCAGAGACCTTTTGCTCCACGTCAGCTTTAACGCGCTCCTCAAGAGACTGGCGCAATTCCGCTAGCGTTTCATACTCACTGACATCTTGGGCAAAGTCATCATCCAAATCCGGTAATTCTCGTTCTTTCAGTTCTTTTAAGGTGATAGTGAATAGAGCTTCTTTCCCAGACACACTCTCCTCTGGATAATTTTCTGGAAACGTTGCCGGAACTTGCTTCGTTTCACCCAACCCCATGCCAACAATGCCATCGATAAAGCCAGGAATAAATTTGTCCGTTTCCAAGTCCACCTGGAAATCCTTAGCTTGGCCTCCAGGGACAGGCTTGGGTTCTCCTTCTTCGCCTTCGGCTTGGGCCAAAACGCCATCAAAATCTACAATCACCGTGTCCCCCATTGCCGCAGGCCGATCTTCGATGGGAACCAGCGTCGCCGTCCGGTTGCGATAGTCCTCCAAAATCTTATTCACCTGCTCTTCGTCGTATTTGACTTCCTCAGCCTGTAGGGTCAACCCACTATATTGGCTGACAGTGACTTCTGGTGGAATGTCCACAGAGGCTGTAATCGTGATGGATTCACCAGGGGTAAATTGATCCAGGAGTTCCTCAAAGGGCGATCGCAACTCCAAATTCCCCAGAGCTTCGATCTTTTCCTGCTTGATAGCCGCTTCTAAGGTGTCCTGAACCAGCTTTTCCAGCACAGTGGCCTTAATCCGTTTGGCCCCAAATCGCTGAATCAAAACCTTGCGAGGAACCTTTCCCCTGCGAAACCCAGGAATATTAGCTTGGTTCATATAGTCCCTCAGCGTCCTTTCATACGCTTTTTGAGACACATCAGCCTCAATTTCGACACTAAGACCCATTTGACTAGCGGGCAACTTTTCCTGAGTAACTTTCATTAGGATTTACTGGGCGATTGACATCGCTTAGACTGGACAGCATTTGCATGTTAGGACTAAAGCTGGACTGACCTTAAAAGCCCAGAACCAGCCGCAGTTAGCTATACTAACCTAAGATGGCAATACTGTGATACGTTTCTCCTAAAATTCCTGATTCTTATAAGGTAATTGGGATCACATCGGTCAGAGACACGAAGGATTGGCCGCGATACTGGCTGAGAGATTGGGGGTTGAGGAAGGGAAACCAAGGGATTTGACTAGATGTATGCCCACGATCGATGTAATATGATGAGCAGATTAGTTGGGAATAGAAGCGCCGAACGGGCTAAGCTCTACAGATACAGGGGACTCACCGCACGGTGCCAAGGTTCAGTCACTTCTGCGACCGACTGCGATAGACTGAAATCCAAACCGTGCTGATGCTGACTTGAGAGTTATGTCTTAGTAAAGAATGAAGATATTTAGACTGAAAAGTGAAGATCTTTAGATTAGAAAGGGTTTTAGATTAAAACGATTCCAAATTGGAAATGATTCCAGGTTGAAAACGATTTAGCTTGAAGACTTAATAGAGTAGTGGAGGATGGGATTTGCCACAGTCTTATCGGGTCGCCATTCTAGGCGCGACAGGTGCAGTCGGCACTGAATTAATTGAATTGCTTGAGGAACGCCAATTTCCCGTATCAACGCTCAAGCTGTTGGCCTCTGAGCGGTCAGCAGGACAAACGCGCCAGTTTCGCGGCGAAACCCTCACAGTTGAGGTGGTGGGCGATCGCGCTTTCGATGATGTGGATATCGTACTCGCTTCAGCAGGCGGTTCGATTTCAAAACAATGGGCAACAACTGTGGTCGAGGCAGGCGCAGTCCTGATTGATAACTCGAGTGCATTCCGGATGGACCCTGCTGTGCCGCTCGTGGTTCCTGAGGTCAATCCTGCCGCTGCGTCAAGCCACCAAGGTATCATTGCCAATCCAAATTGCACAACGATCCTGATGGCGATCGCCGTATGGCCCTTGCATCAAGTCCAACCTGTCCAGCGCATTATTGCTTCGACTTACCAGTCTGCTAGCGGGGCTGGGGCTAGGGCAATGGAGGAAGTCAAAACCCAGGCTCAAGCGATCTTGTCCGGGCAACCGCCCATGGCTGAATCATTTCCCTATCCCCTCGCCTTCAACCTCTTTCCCCACAACTCTCCACTAGATCACCAGGGATATTGTCAGGAAGAGATGAAAATGGTCAACGAGACCCGTAAGATCTTTGAGGTTCCTGACTTGCGCGTGAAAGCCACCTGCATTCGAGTGCCCGTTCTGAGAGCACATTCGGAAGCCATAACCTTGGAATTTGACCAACCCTTTGAGGTCGACCAGGCTTGCCAGTTGTTAGCCCAAGCGCCTGGGGTAAAACTCGTGCAGGACTGGGAACGCAATTACTTTCCGATGCCGATGGATGCCAGTGGTCAAGACGACGTGCTAGTGGGTCGAGTTCGTCATGATATTTCCCATCCCTGTGGCCTAGAACTATGGTTAAGTGGGGATCAAATCCGGAAAGGAGCGGCTCTCAACGCTGTGCAGATTGCTGAACTCCTAGTTCAACATCAGTGGGTAAAATCGACACGTCCAGCCGTAGCCGCAGCAAGTAGCTAAGCATGACTGTTCAGTGGTCCCAAATAGGGACTCATCCGTAGAGTAGGCCAAGCATTGCTTTATCTAGCCCACGGAGCGACTGGCCAGTGAGTAGTATTTCACGGAATTGTAACAGGAGTGGTGTTTTGAAACGAGGAGAGGGTAGCGTGTGACTCATTTTGGGCGGGTTTTGACAGCGATGATCACGCCGTTTTCCCCAGACGGCAGTGTCAACTACGAAGTGGCAGAATCCTTGGCAGTTCACTTGGTTAACAACGGAACCGATACCCTTGTTCTGTGTGGAACCACGGGCGAATCTCCTACCTTGACATGGGATGAGGAATACGAGCTGTTTAAGGTCATTCAGCGAGCAGTTGGCGACAAGGCTAAAATTATGGCTGGCACTGGTTCTAATTCGACCCAGGAGGCCATTGAAGCCACAGAAAAAGCCAATGGGTTGGGATTAGATGGGACGCTCCAAGTGGTGCCTTACTACAATAAACCACCTCAAGAAGGGCTATATCAGCATTTCCGAGCGATCGCCCAAGCTTGCCCCAGTCTGCCCATGTTGCTATATAATGTACCGGGGAGGACTAGCCGCAACCTAGAACCTGAAACTGTTGCCAGACTTGCTGCCCATCCTAATATAGTTGGCATCAAGGAAGCGAGCGGTAGCCTTGACCAGGCCAGTCAGATCCGTCAGCTAACCGACCCTATATTCAGCATATATTCTGGTGATGACTCACTGACACTGCCGTTATTATCAGTAGGAGGGCAAGGCGTTGTTAGTGTCGCAAGTCATCTTGTAGGAAATCATCTACAAGACATGATTCAAGCCCATGAGCAGGGTAAAGTGCGAGACGCAATGGCGCTGCATCTCAAGCTGTTTCAACTATTCAAAGCGCTGTTTATGGCGACTAATCCCATACCCGTCAAAGCAGCACTACGACTACAGGGGTGGGACGTGGGCCATACCCGATTGCCACTGGTTTCTGACGATGTAGCGATGGGCGATCGCCTAGAAGCAATCATACACAGGCTGGAGTTGTAAGTTAGGGTTTGTTCTACACATGAGTTACCTCTAGGCTCTCTGCACCAGAGCATCAGATATCACTATCTATCTGCAAGGGAAAATCACTGAGGTGCATCTTAACTATCAGCCTATGCATTCTCAGAAAACGGACGCGCTCCGTACGGCCAGCGATAGGTCAGGTGTGAAGGGATGCCAAGCGCTCAAACCTTTCAAGACCAAGTTTCTGACAACTGAATATTACCAAGACAATAGAATATCTACTTCCAATCATTGCTTCCCATGTTTTGCATTGCAGCGCTTTTCACCGTTGAAACGCCGTATTGCATTTTGTCTTGACTGAGGGTGCTAGCCCTTCTCTACTGATCACTCGCTAGGTAGAGTCAATCGCTGAACACTTCTACACGATACTGAGTACACATGAATCAACTACAGATGAACCCAAAAGATACTTCTAATCCAGCTTCCAGTTCCCTCAAAATTATTCCTTTGGGTGGGTTACATGAAATTGGTAAAAATACCTGCATATTTGAATATGAAGATGAAATTCTTCTGCTAGACGCAGGTCTAGCCTTTCCAACGGATGGGATGCATGGGGTTAACATTGTCCTGCCTGACATGAGCTACTTAATTGAAAATCGCCACAAAATTAAGGGCATGATCGTTACCCATGGTCACGAAGATCACATCGGTGGCATTCCCTTTCATCTGAAGCAGTTTGACATCCCCGTCATTTACGGGCCTCGGTTGGCAATGGCCTTGCTGGAAGGGAAGCTAGAAGAAGCTGGAGTTGCTGACCACACAGAGATTAGAACGGTTCGGCCCAGAGATATTGTGCGGGTGGGTAAGTCCTTTCTGGTGGAATACATTCGTAACACCCATTCGATGGCCGATAGTTTTACCGTGGCAATTCACACGCCGATTGGTGTGGTAATTCACACCGGAGATTTTAAGATTGACCATACTCCCGTCGATGGAGAGCGGTTTGATTTTCAGAAGCTGGCCGAGTATGGGGAACGGGGAGTACTCTGTTTAATGAGCGATTCCACCAATGCTGAAGTTCCCGGCTCGACCCCTTCAGAGCGATCGGTGTTTCCCAATTTGGATCGGGCCTTTGGTCAAGCGGATGGACGATTGATTGTTACTACGTTTGCCTCCTCGGTGCATCGGGTGAATATGCTTCTAGAGCTGGCCCAAAAGCACAATCGGAGCGTAGCAGTGGTAGGTCGCTCTATGCTGAATGTGATTGCCCATGCTCGTAATTTGGGCTACGTGACTTGCCCTGACAGTTTATTTGTACCCTTAAAGCAGGCCAACAGCCTACCCCCTGGAAAGGTCATGATTTTGACCACAGGGTCACAAGGGGAGCCGATGGCGGCACTAACGCGAATTGCGAACCAAGGCCATCGCCAAGTCAAAATTCAACCAGGGGATACGGTGATTTTTTCGGCAAACCCCATTCCAGGCAACACAATTGCGGTCGTCAATACAATCGACAAGCTAATGATGTTAGGGGCGAAGGTACTCTACGGTCGGCAGGCGGGGTTGCACGTATCAGGACATGGTGCTCAGGAAGACCAAAAGTTAATGATTGCCATGACCAAGCCCAAGTTTTTTATGCCTGTGCATGGAGAGCATCGAATGCTGGTTAAACACAGCGAAACGGCCCAAGGCATGGGAATTCCGGCAGAAAATATGGTAGTGATTGACAATGGGGATATTGTTGAGCTAACTCCGAATAGTATTGCGAAAGCAGGAACTGTATCTTCTGGTATTGCCCTCATGGATTCTTCCCGTGCCGGGGTTGTGGAGGCCCGGACTTTGCGCGATCGCCAGCACCTTGCGGAAGAAGGACTAGTGACGGTTTCTGCCGCAATCGACTGGAATGGCAAGCTGATGGTGCCACCTGTGGTGCATTTGCGAGGCGTGGTTTCTGTGGTGGAACTGTCTCGACTGGAGAAATGGGTGACAGATACAATTGAGCGGAGTGCCAGGGACAAATGGAGCGAATACAGCCAAACCCTGGCCAACGGGCAAATCGAGGTAGATTGGGATCGCTTGCAAGGGCAGCTAGAAACTGACCTGCGGCGTTTGTTGCGGCGAGAACTCAAGAGTAATCCGTTACTCCTGCTGTTGATCCAGAAACCGACAGTCCCTGCGATCGCCCCAGCGGAGGTAGCCGCTAAGACCCAAAAGGCAACCCGTGGTCCCAGTAGTCGTCGTCGCAAGGCATCTTCAGCCGTCGCGTCTTAAGTGTAGCTAGGGTTAAGATGGGTGATGTTAATTGACTCACCCATCTCCTTCAATCCACCCCCTTGCCAATCGTCACCAGTCTAGGGAATCTGCCAATAAAGAAAATACCAAAGATACTAACCTCGGTGGTGGGTGGGGTTTGTCCAACGACCACCAACCGATACTTTATTTTCGAATAAGTCCCCAGGAATACCGGGACTTAGCGATCGCTCTTCATGTCGGCTTGCTGCGGATCGAAGTCTTCGGGAAATAGGGTTTCTTCCGGATCATAGTCGGCATCAGTCAACGTCGCGGCAGCCAGCGTCGCGGTGCGTAAGTCCGTGCCGATGAGCATAGCTCCCCGCAGATTCGTCTCAGTTAGGTTAGCATTTTGTAGGGTCGCATAGCTCAAGTCCGCGCCTCGGAAGTTGGCTTGACTTAAATCGGCTCCACTAAAGTCACCATAGCTCAAGTCCGCACCTTTCAAGTCCATACCTTTTAAGCTTTTGCGAACCAGATTGATGCCATTGAAGGCGCGATCGCCCCGGTGGTAAGCCTGGAGTAGGGCTTCAGGCGTGGTAATACTAGCTGGACGATCCAAAGAATTATCATTCATAGAATTCACAGAACCATTGCACCAAGGAAGTAGCAGGGGAAATGAAGTGGCAGAAGAACAGAAAGGTAGAAGCGCTCATCCTCGTCTACTTAAGCGTGATACCTGCATTCAAGCACAAAGATGATGAATGCGTAAAGTAAATGATGGAAACTGTATTGCGGTACTCCAATACTCCATCCAGATCCACCTGAATTGATGGGGATGGCGATCGCATACAATTAAGAGTCAGAATTGCAACCTTGATGACTTAATGCCTTCCCTTTCCCTGAGATGAACCTTGTCTGGACCATCCCGGACTTTGGGCAGGAATTCACCATCGCCTGACTACGGCGATCGCTCATGCCTCAGAGCCAGACATTCAGCCTCAGTCCATCGTTGCGATTGACGAGGCAGTGTACGCAGTGAGCAGAAATGCATCTGTTCTAGATAGATTTGACCTCTACTGATATTATCTGTCAGTTACTGGGAACTCTATGGACAGGCACCAGTAACTCGTCAGATGAATCTGAAAAAGCTACTATTCAAAAAGCTTGTATTTGGGAATGGCAAGAATGAATTCACTGTTGAACTACAGAGACTTAACCTATCAGTTAGGAACCACGGCAAGGAAGACACGGGCGATCGCGGGTTATCCCGTTAACAAGAAGCTAATCCAATTTTGTGGCTTACAAAGGTCAGGAAATCATGGCGTTATTAACTGGATCATTGCCCAAGAAAAGTCAAGAATCTGTCATATCAACGGTGTATTTCCAGAGGCAAACCCCTGGAACAAAAACTGGGGTATCTCTTACCATGATTTTGAATATTGGCCTGGTAAGCGCGATGAAGTTGGGGCTTTTGTCGCCAAGAACATGCTGATCTGCTCCTATGAAAATCGTGCCCTAACCGACATTTTCTCAAGCAGTCATCCTGAACTTAAATACTATGTCGGCCGGAGTTTAAGTAAGTACACTATTTTAGTTTTGCGTGATCCCTACAATACTTTTGCAAGTTGGTTTAAGTCAGGCTGGGAGGTAACACCTTTAATTCTAGAGCTCTGGAAAGACTATGCTAAAGAGTTTCTTGGGATAACACATTACTTACCAGAGAAAAAAGTCTTAGTCAACTTCAACCGTTGGTTTCAAGAACAAGACTATCGGCAACAGATATCTACACAGTTAGGATTGCAGTTTAGTGATGTTGGCCTAGCAAAGGTTAGCCATCATGGAGGAGGAAGTTCTTTTGATAAACAGTCATTCCAAGGCAACACTAGAGAAATGAAACTGTTGGGTCGTTTTCAAGCTTTTGCTCAGGATAAGCATTTTATTGAGTTGTTTAAGGATCAGGAAATTTGTGACCTATCAGAACAGATTTTTGGACAAATTCCAGGCGTTGATGTGCTGGAAATGAGTTAAATTTCAATTTGATCGAGTTTTTTCAGGATAATTCCACCTCAAATGAATAGATTGTAGTCTATATGAAGTACGCATAATTCAGGTTCTACTTAGATATCTATAATGACTAGGAGAGTATTTTTGTATGAGTATGAGAACGTTAGCTCGTGAAGTCAAAAATGAGTGTTTGGTTACTGGTTATAGGTTGATGCGCCAAGCCAAAAGAATTCCTAACCGTCCTTTTGACGGATTTATTTTCATCCACATCAATAAAACTGGGGGTAGTAGCATTACAAAAGCTCTCAACTTGGTATTTGAGCATAAGACTGCCCTACAGAAAAAAAACCAGGTGGGTCTAGAGGATTGGTATACCTCATATACCTTTGCATTTGTGCGCAACCCTTGGGATAAAGTGGTCTCCCATTATCATTATCGACTCCAGACAAATCAGACTGGTTTGGGTATCAATCCCATCGATTTCAAAGATTGGGTGCAACTGACCTATGGTGAGCAAGATCCCCAATATTATGACAATCCTATGATGTTTATGCCTCAAACTAGCTGGATTACTGATCGTAAAGGAAGACTACTGGTAGATTATATTGGTCGTTTTGAACACTTTAATAAGGATTTTGATAATATCTGCCAAAAGATTGGAAAGATCCATGTAACGTTGCCCCATGTCAAGCCATCAAAAAGAGGGCATTATCGTGAATACTATGATGATTTGACGATGAATACGGTCGGAAAGTGGTTCAGCCAAGATATTGAGAACTTTGGTTACACTTTCTAAGTTTCTTAATATTTTTAGGAACAATAGAACAACCTTTTGAGTTCTTGATTGGCAGATCGGTGAACCCTCATGAAATATTTGTTGGCCACTGCTCTCTAAAATCCTTGGACTGGAACTAATGCCAAACTGGTTGCCCTTGTCTTACTCTACGGAGCTACGGTTCACATTGGTAATATGGCTGGACTAACGAGAACCCCCTGGCTATCCACTCCCCTACTGTGGCAAAGTTTAGATGCTGTCTTGCTCGTCTTTGATCTCGTCGGCGCGATCGCCCTCTGGCGGGGGTGTTCTGGCCCATGGGTTGGGTCTTCGGTGGCATTATTCTGCTGCAAATCGTGCCCCATACCGTATGGCGATCGTAACTTGTGCTTAACTCAGACGATGCCCAAGTTCTACATGGGCTTATCGGGACCGAAGCTTTGATTTTAGTGATATTTGCCCTACTCATCGGCCTAAGGAAGTGATGACGACGGGAACTGGGTTGCCAACCACAACGGATGTTCCACTGTCATCTTGTAGTAGTCGAGATCTGCATTATCAAACACCATCGCTTTTGTCGTTTGGCCAATTTTCACAATACACTGAGGGTTAGTCATTCTGGAATGTCAGTGTTATCGGATATCACATGGAGAGACAACCTATCGTTAGCGGTGCTGTGCGATCTACCTCTGCTACCGCGCAACCCTCACACCGGGACCGACCCCAACGATCGCCTTTGAGCCGATGGCGGCGGAGGGCGATCGCCCTCCTCATCACCCTGCTCAGTTGGGGCTGGTTGACGGTCGGTGGCCTCAGTCGGGCTGAAGCGGCTCCAGAGGATGCGATTCAGCCCTATATCGACCGGGCTATCGAACGCATTAGCGAATTTACCTTGGATAACGGCATCAAGTTTATTGTGATGGAGCGGCATCAAGCTCCAGTGGTGTCATTTATGACCTACGTGGATGTGGGCGCGGCAGAGGAACCCCAGGGGCAAACGGGAGCAGCCCATTACCTGGAACATTTGGCCTTCAAAGGGACTGAGCGAATTGGCACAACGGACTATGAGGCGGAAAAAGCGTTGCTGAATCGGCTGGATACCTTGTTCAATCAACTCCAGGCAGCGAAGGCAGCGGGGGAATCAGCCGAGTTGACCGCACCGATTTTGGCGGAATTTAATGAGGTGCGCCAAGAGGCTAGCAACTACGTCATCCGTAACCAGATGCCCCAAATTGTGCAGACAGCAGGTGGTGTGGGTCTCAATGCTACCACCTCAGCGGATGCCACTCGCTACTTCTACAGCTTCCCCTCGAATAAGTTGGAACTGTGGATGTCCCTGGAATCGGAGCGCTTTTTGACTCCCGTTTTTCGAGAATTTTACGAAGAAAAGGATGTCATTCTGGAAGAGCGACGGATGCGGGTGGATAACAGTCCCATCGGCACCATGATTGAAGTCATGTTGGAAAAAGCGTTTGATGTTCATCCCTATCGTCGTCCGGTGATTGGGTATACCGATGACTTGGACCAGATGACCCGCCAGCAAATCACAGACTTTTTCCGCACCTACTACACCCCCGATCGGATGACGTTTGCCGTTGTCGGGGATGTGGACACGGCAAACGTGAAGCAGATGGCCACCACTTATTTTGGCCGTTATCCATCCCGTCCAGCGCCTCCCCGCGTGGAATCGGTGGAACCGCCCCAAACGGCCCCGAAGGAATTTACTCTAGAACTGCCGTCCCAGCCCTGGCATTTGGAGGGTTATCATCGTCCTGGGATTCGGCATCCCGATCATCTGATCTATGATGTCCTGGATGGTGTTTTGTCGGGGGGACGCACCTCGCGGCTGTACAAATCTTTGGTGGAGGAGCAGCAGATTGCCCTGGTCGCCCAGAGTCTAAATGCGTTTCCGGGCGATCGCTTTGGCAATTTGATGCTGTTCTATGCGTTGACGGCTCCTGGTCATTCGTTGGAGGAGGCACAGGAGGCGATCGCCACTGAACTGGAAAAACTCCGCACTGAACCCGTATCCCAAGCTGAGCTGGATCGGGTGAAAACCCAAACCCGCGCTGGGTTATTGACTCGGCTCGCGTCCAATCAAGGCATGGCCAGCTTATTGCCCGAATACGAAGCCAAGACGGGCAGTTGGCGCAATTTGTTTGAAGATCTCAAGGCCATTGAATCCATTACCGCTGATGATGTGATGCGGGTGGCCCAGACGACCCTGCGGTCCGAAAATCGAACCATCGGTCGGCTGATTCCCGCAGAGTAGGTTTGTGCCATAGCTAATTGGGTGCGTTATGCTGTCGCTCCACGCACCCTACGGCATCTGCTCCGACATCTGCATCCGTTGATTGCTACGGCGTAGGATGTGTTAGGCGTAGGATGTGTTAGGCGGTAGCCGTAACGCATCGGTACTTGATTCTTGGAGCGATCTCTGGGCGTATCCTTGAGCCAACCTCCATCACAGTAACAACTAGCCATCACACGTAACCCTCAATTCATTCATTAACTTACTAGTGACCATTCAAACAACCATGAGACAAGAGTTTTTGCCTCGGCGACTGATGCGCCTACATCCTCTGATTCGCTATGGCGTGGTGGCGATCGCCGTTTTTATCCTCACTATCTGGAGCATGGGTCGTCAACCCGCCCTCGCTAGCCAGGTGCGCCATTACACCGAGTTGGAGTTTCCGCCCCTACCTGATATCGAAATTCCCGCCTACGATTTTTTCACCCTGGATAACGGCTTACAGGTGTATCTGATGGAGGATCACGAACTGCCGCTGGTGAGTGGGACGGCCTTGGTGCGGACGGGCGATCGCTTTGAGCCAGCGAACAAAACGGGATTGGCAGCCATTACGGGGGATGTCATGCGCAGTGGCGGTAGTGTGCATTATCCTGCCGATGCCCTCAATACCTACCTGGAAACCCATGCGGCCTCGATTGAAACGGGGATTGGCAACTCCTCCGGTAGCGCTAGCTTTAGTACCTTGACTGAAGATTTGCCTGAAGTAGTGGCGCGGTTTGCCGATGTGATCCGACAACCGTTGTTTCCCCAGGACAAGATTGACTTAGCCCTGACCCAAGTTGAGGGGGACATTGCCCGTCGTAATGATGATCCAGAAGCCATTGCTAGCCGGGAATTCCGCAAGTTGATTTACGGGGATACCAGCCCCTATGCTCGCACGGTGGAATACGGTACCCTGGCCAATATCAATCGAGATGATCTGGTGGCGTTCTATCAGCAGTCATTTCGACCAGACCAGATCATGCTGGGGATTAATGGGGATTTTGACCCGGTGGAAATGCGATCGCTCCTCGAAACCTATTTGGGCGACTGGCAACCTGTGGGGGAAACCACGGTACCGACAACCTTGCCGGAGGTCCGTCAGCAACAGCAGGGGGGGGTTTTCTTTGTCAACCAACCCCAACTCACCCAGAGTTACATCCAACTGGGCCATCTCGGGGGACAGTTAGATGCCCCCGACTTTGCCACCCTCTCGGTGATGAATGAGGTGCTGAATGGCCTGGGCGGACGGTTGACCAACGAAGTGCGATCGCGCCAAGGTCTCGCCTACGTGGTCTACTCCTTCTGGAGTGCCCGTTACGACTACCCTGGTATTTTCGTGGGTGGCGGTCACACTCGCTCCGATGCCACGGTTCCCTTTATTCAATCCACCCTAGCCGAGTTGGATAAGATTCGCACCACCCCGATCACCCCAGAGGAATTAGCCCAAGCCCAGGATTCCGTCCTCAACTCCTTTGTGTTTAACTTTGAGCGTCCGGCCCAGACCCTCTCGCGGGTGATGCGCTATGCCTACTACGACTACCCCGAAGACTTTATCTTTCAATATCAGCAGGCGATCGCCAACACCACCATCGAGGATATTCAAGCGGCCGCAGCGGCCCATCTTAACCCTGATAATATGGTCGTTTTGGTTGTGGGTAACGAGGCCGAAATTCAGCCAGAACTGGCCCAACTTAGCCCCGATGCCCTCGTCACCGCTATTGATGTTTCTATTCCCAGTGTAGATAGCTAAGCAGGATATTGAGAAGCAAGGGAGTATGACCCGTTCGCGTACCCGATGGCAACCCTATCACATGCTATTCAAAGCCAGCCTGTCCCGACAGATTGCGCTGTGGGTGTTTGCTAGCATCATTGTCATTGAGGTGATTATCCTAATTCCCTCCGTGTATCGTCGCCAGCGGGAATTGCTCCAGAATTTACGGGAAATTTCCGCTGCCAAAGCGTCCGGGATTCTCGATGCCATACCCGCCCATGCCTCTGACGCGGAACTGTTGGACTACATCAGCGATACCCAAATTAATAATGTGGTGTTCGGAGGACGACTGTACGCTAACGGTCAGGAAGTGGGCACCTTTGGCGAACCGCCGGATCTGACCTGGCCTGAAATCCAAAACCGCAAAGAAGCCTGCTTTCACCGAGCCATGGGCCGTTATGATGCGGTGTGGCAAATGTCCTCCCTGGCCGCTCCTTACACCTTGGTGATACGCCATGATGCCTCAGCAGTGAATCGGGAATTTTATTACTTTATCCTGCGAATTTCAGGGTTAGTGGTGATTATTTCCATCTTTGTGACCGGGGCAACCATGATTGTCCTTGGTCGCATCGTGATTATGCCCATCTGTGAGTTGCAGGACGATTTGGTTCATGCTGGGGATGTGATTAGTCGAGAAGACCTCGATCCACCGCCCCAGTTTGTGTCCCTCCCCAGCCAACGCCGGGATGAGTTGGGCGATGTAATCCGGGCGTTTGGCCAGATGATTGACCAAGTGACCGAGGCGATCGCGCAACGCAAAGAGGCCGAAAAAACGATAGAGCGCTTGGCGGAAATTGGCGAACTGTCGTCCATGATTGTCCATGAAGTCCGCAATCCCCTCACCACCGTGCTGATGGGACTGAATTCCTTTCGCAACATGGACCTGAGCGATCGCGCCCAAGCTAGATTAACCCTAGCCCTAGAAGAGTCCGAGCGACTGCAACGGCTACTCAACGAAATCTTGATGTACGCCAAGGAGCAAACCTTAGACCTAGAACTGCTGGACCTGAACGCAATGGTAGCCGAATGGGCCGAGTTACTGAGAGGACAACCGGGAGTGTGCGATCGCCATCTCCACCTCACCCCTTGTCCTCACCCCATCTGGATTCAGGGCGACCGGGACAAGCTCAAACAGGTATTTATCAATCTCATCAGCAATGCCTGTGAAGCGGTCGCTGATGGTGAAACCGTCGCCTGGATCATTACCCTTGCCAATGCTGAACAAGTACAAGTCTGCGTCCACAACGACGGCGATCCCATCCCCCCCGACCTGCTGCCCAAACTCACCCAGCCGTTTTTCACGACCAAATCCTCCGGCAAAGGTCTCGGTCTAGCAATCACCAACCGCATCATCGCAGCCCACAATGGTCATCTCAGTATCACCTCAACCCAGAAGCACGGGACCACCGTAACCGTCTGCCTACCGTGCCAACCCAGCACCCCTTCGCCCTAAGCTCGGCTTTATCTTTCAAATTAGCTCCAGCGTATGTTGCACTGGATCCCCCCAATGAGGAAACATCAGAACGTTGTAGAAATAATTGGACCTGATGACCACCAGTACCATAGCCAGCATCCTCTCAGCGCCACTTTGTCCAAAGTCCAATGGCTAAGGATCAAGGGAGTAGCCAATTCTTGGGGATTCTCGAACCACTGAGCCTGAGTTCTCAGGAAAATTGCCAACCCTGGATTGCAACCCCTCAAAAGTGTTCACATTCGACCCCAAATTGGGCTAACGTAGCCAATGGGTTTAGTGCTGCTCGTCGGTCTAATATAGCAGCACCAGTCATCATTAATAAATTCAGGATGGATGATAGGAATATGGCGGATATTTCCATTGGCATTATCGGTGGTAGCGGTCTCTATCAAATGGAAGCTCTCAAAAATGTTGAAGAAATCACTGTAGAGACTCCCTTCGGCTCGCCATCGGATGCGCTGATTACGGGCACCTTAGATCAGGTTCCGGTAGTATTTTTAGCCCGTCATGGTCGGGGGCACCGTTTCTTACCGTCAGAACTACCTTTCCGAGCCAATATCTACGCGATGAAATCTCTGGGGGTCCGCTATTTGATTTCAGCCTCGGCAGTTGGGTCATTGCAAGAACCAATTAAGCCCTTAGATATGGTGGTTCCGTACCAATTTATTGATCGGACCCAGCACCGAATCGCTACTTTTTTTGGCGATGGGATTGGTGCTCATATTAGTTTTGGTGATCCGGTGTGTTTGGCACTGGCCCATTGCCTAGAGGACGCGATCGCCCACCTCCAGATTCCCGGTGTTGACCTGCATCGGGGTGGCACGTACGTCTGTATGGAAGGCCCCGCCTTTTCCACCAAAGCGGAATCTAATCTATATCGGAGTTGGGCGGCTGATGTGATTGGCATGACTAATTTAACTGAGGCGAAGCTAGCACGGGAAGCCGAAATGGCCTACGCTACCCTCGCCATGGTAACGGATTATGATTGCTGGCATAGTGACCACGACAGTGTGACAGTGGACATGGTGATAGAGTATCTGCACAAAAATGCGGCTCACGCCCAATCGATTATTCAAGAAACAGTGCACCGCCTTGCAGCCAACCCTCCAGCGTCGATCGCCCACGATGCCCTCAAGTACGCTCTGATTACTCCAGTGGATGCGATGCCAGCAGCAACCAAGGAAAAGTTACACCTGCTGTTGCAAAAGTATGTGTAGATGTAGGGTAAATGTCCTCTAGATTTGATTCCTGAACCGTCACTCATACCTGCCTCAACAGACTCTTGCTCTTGGCAAAACTAGGGCTAATATATTTTTTACGGGGTTGGTCTCTCAATGCTGGTTGACTGACAAAAATTTGGGCTTGGGCGCGGAAACCGCTCCCCTACAAGGGATTGAGACAATGTAGGGGTCAGGTCTCCTGACCCAAGGCAGGGACAAAGTTGTAGGCAGTTTTGTCAGTCAATCAGCCAGGAGCACACTATGATCCCAACACCCCATTTTAATGCCTTGCTCTTAAGCTCAGTTTTTCAATCGCACTAAGGTCAACTTTAATCCTTAAACTGCAATATGAACATACGAATTGGTAATGGCTACGATATCCATCGGTTGGTGGCAGATCGCCCTCTGATTTTAGGTGGCATCACGATTTCCCATGAACTAGGCCTAGATGGACACAGCGATGCGGATGCCCTCACCCATGCGATCATGGATGCGATGTTGGGGGCGCTAAGTTTGGGGGACATTGGTCACTATTTTCCCCCTGGTGATCCCCAGTGGAAGGGGGCAGATAGTTTAGTATTGCTAGATCAAGTCAATCAGCTTATCCATGAAAAGGGTTGGCAAATTGGTAACGTGGATTCGGTGCTGGTGGCGGAGCGGCCCAAGTTAAAACCCCATATTGAATCGATGCGCGATCGCCTCGCCACAACCCTGAAACTACAATCCGACCAAGTAGGCATCAAAGCCACCACTAACGAAAAATTAGGCCCAACAGGCCGAGAAGAGGGGATTGCTGCCTATGCAGTAGTCCTCCTGACCACAATCTAGGTGTCGTAAAGATTCGGCTGCGATCGCCCAATCTCAGGCGATCGCTCATATTATGCTGCATTTTATTTTGCTGAAAATTGTGTATCTTTTAGTCAAGAAATTACAAGATTAAATAGGACTTGGTTTTGTATGTTATGGAAAATATGTAGTTTTCCTGAAATGTAGTTTTCCCTCTAGAACAAGCATAATTACTTATTGCCAAGGTAAAGCAGAGTCAATCGTTTGGCGATTTTGTATTCCTTGATAAAAATCCCATGAATTCATGATATTTCTCTGATAAAAACCCCTGCAATTCCGTGATATTTATCAGTCTTTAGTTTAAGCTAGTTAAAGGATAAGATATAACCACGATACGTTAAATCGTTACTAGGAGAAGGCTGACCTGAGTCGTCAACTCTCCTAAACTTTTTTCCTCGTGATCTTTTCCTCAGTGCTATCTAACCTTAGCTTTGGGTTAAACATAAGGTTGTTTCACTTTAGAGGATGGTGATGATGACGTCCCTAGTTGTAGGGGAACGATCATCATTTTTAATTCTCTCTAGTGAGACGACTCATCGCCCTCAGCAACGACAGTTTAGATGGCTGTTCTGATGCCAATGATCTTGGCTCAACCCTAGCTAGCCAACCTTACTCTGCCAATTGGGTTGGCCTAACGGCTACATCTGCACACGCAACGTCTGCCAACACTACAATTGAGGGCTTGAAATGAAACGTTTGCTTACCACTCCCGAAGTCACCATGACGATCCTAAAGCTGATAGTCGCAGGTTACTATCCTGACCAGCACTTCCGGATCACCGAAGCGGGCGATTTGCTGGCTTGCCCTGAGGCCCAGCACTATCTTCAACACGCGACAGCCTGGGTACAACCAACCTTACCCGAACCGTCTCCTCGCTGTTGAGATGTAAGGATTAGCCCCCAACCTGTGTAAACAGCGTCTCCCGAACATCCTGTGCATCTGCAACCCTGAGGTCTTTCGGTCATTATAGGAGGAGGGGTGATGAGAATCCATGAGAATGGCCACGGGACAGTGGTCACGGGACATCGCATTACCCCAGCTTAATCAGCACACAATCAGGATAGTAGGGCCGTGAAGTTTTTCCGTGAACTCGATGGGGCGCAGCAACTTAACCTTTTGACGTTATTCCTAGCCGGACTACTCTTCTGGGCTGGGTTAGCGTCTTTATTGCCAACATTACCTCTCTACATCCAACAGGTGGGCGGTGAGGAGTGGGTGGGGCATGTCATGGCCTTTTTTGCCCTGGGGCTGTTGCTCTCGAAAGCATCCCTAGCCAAGATGGCTGATGTTCGGGGGCGTAAGATCGTGCTCCTGATCGGCATTAGTGCGATCGCCCTCACTCCCTTGGGCTATCTCCTATTTCCCAACATCCCGGCCCTGGCGGGCTTTCGAGCCATCCACGGTATTAGTATTTCGGCCTTCGTTACGGCTTACAGCGCCCTTGTTGTGGATCTTTCGCCTCGACAGTATCGGGGGGAAATCATTGGTTACATGAGCCTCGTCAACCCCCTCGGTTTGGCCATTGGTCCGGCGATTGGCGGTTTTCTACTGGAGTCCGCAGGATTTCCCCCGGCCATTTTGCTGTCAGCAGGTCTAGGGGTTTTAGGATTACTTTTCACCACTCAGGTGATGGAACCGCACTCCCAGTCAGACCCAAGATCGGCTGATTCTACCCCCAAGCAATCTAAGTTTTGGGGACATTTGCTCACTC
>JBFRWC010000179.1:0-10394 GCA_051439365.1 Leptolyngbyaceae cyanobacterium | reverse complement strand
GGATGAAGCAAAACGCCAGCGAGTATTAGCAGACCGTGACATTGATTTCGCCCGATTGAGCGATTTGCTCTACGCGCCCTATCTTGAAGATCAACGCTCAGAAGTACCGGAGCAATATCGAATTATTGGCTTTGCCGAGGGACAGTTAACGACATTTATCCTTGAATATCAGATTGACGAGGTTGGAGAATACATTTGGGTTGTCACCGCGTGGAAATCAACGAGACAGGAGCGAAAAAGCTATGAACAACAAATTGACTGAAGTTAAAGATATTGAGGAAATTGCTCAGGATGCCGATGCAGGAATCGATATTTCTGAACACTTCACAGGTCGCTTTCAAGCCAAGCAACACATTGATATTGCCTTGCCACTAGAACTCCTGAAACACATTGATGCAGAATGTCAACGACAAAAGATCAGCCGTCAAGCTTGGATCAAAATGGTCTGTAGCGAAAAGATTCAACAGGTTCAGACCAATGGACTATCTCCAAACGTAAAAACCCATAACCAACGATAAGAGGCAACCAAGCAATGGGCTTAGCGATCGCCCGATGGGAAGGCTATGCCTTTCTGCTATGCCCCTTGGGCTATACGCGCCATGTGGCGTTGGGCGATCGCCCCAAGACTCTACGATAAAATGGCACCAAGCTGAATAGATGCAATCTTTTACGAAGAAGACCCTGGAGCAACCAACAGTGCCATCCAGATTGACCTAAAAATCTCACCCAGAAAAACCTATGCTTAACCTAGTTCTCGATCCAGAATCCGAACAATACCTAGTTGAAATATTGGCCCAGGAAAAAACAACAAGCAGCGCCTTGATTAAGGCATTACTGCGCGAAAAATGGCAATCCCTTAACCCCCAACCCACGGTTTTAGAACGGATGGGGGGGTATCCTGACCAATTGTTGGAAGGACAAGATAACTTATCAGACCGAGATGTCCGCCGAGCATTGATCGCTCAACACTTGCAACAGCGCCAGCAGCAACAACAGCAAGGTTCATGAACAGTTATCCTGCAATTCTGGTGGATGCTTCAGTTTTAGTTGCGTTTTATAACGTGAAAGATCGATACCATCCCCAAGCTAGAGATTTTTTTGCCGTTACTCGCAGTCGTTTGATCACCACATTGGCCTGTGCGACAGAAGTAATGTGGTTATTGTCATCGAGTCCACCTGTGCAAAATCTTTTTCTTACCCACTTACAGAATCAAGTATATGAGTGTGAACCGCTGCACCTCCAAGACTTTGAGAAAATCATTCAATTAAACACTCAATATGCTGATTTGCCTGGTGACTTTGCCGACTTATCTCTGGTCGCAATTTCCGAACGGCTGAACATCGCCGCGATCGCAACACTAGACAAGGACTTCAATATTTATCGTCGCTATCGAACACAACCCTTTGAACGTGTATTCTTACCATGACATCCCATCCCCATAACACTGACCTTTCCCCTGAACGCCTCCACTACTTCGACCAACAAAATAATCTGTTTGCCCAAAACAAAGCACAATTGCTGCATCAATATCTGGGTGAATTTGTCGCTTTTGAAAACGGCATAGTGTTGGATCACGACCCAGACGAACAGACCCTTTTGAGTCGCGTCTATCAAACCTACAGCTACCGTGACCTGTTAATCAAGCAAGTGTTGGCCCATGAACCGCACCGTTCCGTGGGTGGAGCGATCGCCCCACAGAGAGGATATTAGAGTGCCATCGTTTCCGTATCAGGAGCTAGAACCAGGATTGCCCCCTGTGCCCATCATTCCAATAGAGATTTCACCGCCTGATTGGGCACCCCCAACAAACCCTTACGATCTGGATGCTTTTCTAGATACAGGCTCAGACTGCACCTTGATTCCGCTAGAAGTCTTGTCCATTTTGCAACTCAAGCTCGTTGAATCGAACGTTCCGATTACTGGAGTTGGGGGTGGGGAAATTCAGGGGTTTGCTTGCTACATCAATCTTCGTATCGGGGATTTACAGATTCAGGCAGTACGGGCCTATGGTCGCCCCGCCAATCGTCTCAGCCAAAGGGTTTTGGTAGGACGGGATGTGCTGAACCAGTGTTGCATCCGCTTCGATGGCATCCAGCAAGAAGTTCACTTTATTACTCAATAACTCATTCCAGACCTAAATTTTGTTTTAGTTGAGCCAGAGAAACTTCACCCGGTTCTTGCAACGCCACCGCTACATCAAAGCAGTCGATTTCATCTTCGATACATTCGATCGCCGTTTCCAAATCAATTCCGTGTTTGAACTGCATATATTGCAGGAAATGATACAACTCATCCAGCGCCAACCGAATCAATATCTTTGAACTAATCAGGTTATAATTTAAGAAACATCAAACCTCTAATAAACCAATATGCAAGCTAACGAATCACCTGAAACGTTCCAACAACAAGTCTTAGCAGGACTTAGTCAAATTAATCAACGTTTGGATTCTCTAGAAACACGCATAGGTTCTCTAGAAACAGAAGTTGAGAAAATCGACTATAAATTTGATACGTATCAGAAAGCCTCCGACCAAGTGATGCGCCTTGCCACAACTATTGTGATTGCAGCCGCTTCCGTGGTGATTTTATCACCTGTCTTGCAAGCGATTGCCCCTGCCATTGGCGCATTGGTTTCAGGCATGTCAGGTACAGGGAACTGATACGGGTCAAGAGGCGATCGCCCGATGGGAAGGCTACACCTTTCTGCTATGCCCCTTGGGCTATACGCTCCATTCAGTGTGGCGTTGGGCGATCAGGACATTTCAAAGGAATTTTATAACCAAGCACCATACAGTAGACTTGTATTAAGCCTATTTATTCACAAATTGCTAACCGATGCGAGATCAATTTCACGATGCTGTCAGACATGGGCTGGAACAAGACGGGTGGACCATTACCGATGATCCGTTGCGGATTCGATCGGGACGAGTGGATATGCAAATTGATTTGGGAGCAGAAAGACTCATCGCTGCCACCAGAGGCTCTGAGAAAATTGCAGTCGAAATTAAAAGCTTTACCAATCCCTCCAATATTTCCGAATTCCATACAGCTTTGGGGCAATTTCTCAACTATCAAGTTGCCCTAGAACAGGAAAAGTCAGAACTTGAGCTTTTTTTAGCAGTTCCTTTAAGTACTTTTGAAACATTCTTTCGACTGCCATTTGTGCAAACTGTTGTTGAACGTTTTCACCTTAGCTTGTTGATTTATGATCCAATCAAAGAGGCGATTCTAGAATGGAAAAAATAGATCAATACCGTCAATATATTAGGAAAATTTTGACCGACTATGCGAGTAATAGCCCTACCGATGGAGACGTGGAAGCAGCCCTGATCTTTGATTCTGACCATGACCATTATCAAGTGGTATATACAGGCTGGAACGGACAGCGATCGCACTACGGCTGCGTGCTTCATTTCAGCATCAAAAACGGCAAAATTTGGATTCATCACGATGGGACCGAAATTGGTTTCGCCAATGAATTTATTAAACTAGGTGTTCCCCCAACCGATATCGTTTTGGCCTTTCAAGCCCCATTCACGCGGCAATATAGTGGGTTTGCGGTGAATTAGGGAAATAGGAAAATGGGAGGAGGCGATCACCTCAATTCCTGTACGATAAAATGGCACCAAGCTCAATAGATGCAACTTTTTACGAGGAAGGCGATCGCCCGATGGGAAGGCTACACCTTTCTGCTTGCCCCTTGGGCTATACGCTCTATTCAGAATGGCGTTGATTGATCGCATTCAGCAATCAATCTGGGAAAGGAGAAAGCGCCACTATACGGTGGGATCATTGCTGATTTGAGAAATGCTTATACCTACATGCCACCGTGCAATCGCTACCATCACGTTGTTAGGTGATTTCTTGCAAAGAAATTACCAACCTGCGGTGCGTTACGCTGACGCTTTTCTGGTATGCCCTTTGGGCTATACAGCGCCCTACAGCAGGATATTCGTTCTCAAAAATCACCTTAAACGTGCTCCTACATTTCTTGTAGTAGGGCTTGGGCCAATTCGCAAAATCCTTCAACTTCGGGGGCCGTGGTGAGATGACGGGGAAAATATGGGAGGCGATCGCGATAGGACTCCAAGTTAGCGACTCCTACCGAACAGGGAAAGCGATCGGGATCAAACAAACTGACATCATTGGGACTGTCGCCCACTGTCACCACTTGGTTTAGGCGGTATTGGGGGTACTGCTGGGCGATCGCTGCGACCACTGCATTGGCCTTGTTCTGGTCGGGAGGGGTGATGTGGCATTGGACGGTACTGTAGGTAAAATCCCAGCCTTGGTCCTGGCAAAGGTGAGCGATCGCCTCAACGTCGGCTGGGGCGAGTCTCTGAATATCAAAGGTCCAATCTGTGAGCCGGAAGGGATTGTCAACGGATTCGGTTAAATTGGGATAGTGGCTTTGAAGGTAGCGAAATGTTTCCGCTAACTGGCGGCGATGGGTGGCAAGGTCAGCCGTTTTCAAGAGCAGGTGGCGATCGCCCTGGCCATCGTAAAAGACCCCGCCATTTTCAGCGATCGCCCCGGCTACAGGTAAATAGTGAGCAATCCCACTCACCCACCCCGCTGAGCGGCCCGTTGCAATGAACACAGGCCATCCGGCATTTGCTAAAGCCTCCAGGGTAGCTAGCAACATAGATGAGAACTTGCCCTGACAGGTGAGGGTTCCATCCATATCCGTGACGATCAGGCGAGCATTCCTAAAACAATTTGGTAATAATTCCGGGGCAGGAGTCGGCGGCAACATACACTAGTTACTTGTTATTAAAGACGGCGGTGGGATTGCGCTCCCACCCAGATTACTGAATTATTTAGGGGACACATCATGGCTGACCTCGCACCCGATCAACGCAATTATTTTTATCTGCTGGCGGCAGGACGAGTCGGTATCCATAAGTCAATTCTATACGCATTACGGGTGGTTCAGGCTCAACCGGATTTGGCTGACGGTGAAAAGGGACTAGGCATCTCCCCGGCCAACCAAGTGGAATCAGCCCAGATCGATACCTTTCCGGAACAGGTCCAGTATGCCGCCAATACGATTCGGAGTTTGACCAATGAGTTAATTGATCAAGGATGGACAGGCAACGATTTCTGGGATGGAAAAGCAGGGCGCTACACCGATCAGTTCTTAGAGCGCATGGCTGCGGGGTATCGTCCGGATAGGAGCGATCGCATTGCAGGCAACTTAGCCTCGAGTGATTTCACAAAATTGCGCCAAGCTTACATTATCGATCTGAATCTTGACTATTCTGGGGATCAACTACCCCAAAGTATGGACTATCTCGATCGCGCCCTCTTGGACTTTGCCGAACGAGTCCCGCGCTATTACCAAAAGCTGGCTTATCAGCGGGAGGCGATGATCGAAGCCGTGCGGATTTGGCGACAGTTGAATACCGATGAGGAGGCGATCGCCAGCCTGCTAGGGCCAGAGACCGTCCTCAGCACTCCCGACGACATGGAAGCCCTTGACCGGGAAATCAGCCGTTTTGCCACCAACATGTCCACCTTTTATAGCGGGTTTCCCCACCAGCGGGAAGCGATTCTCCGGGCCGTGCAATTGTGGCGACAACTGCCCTCCCGCGAAGACGCGATCGAGTCGCTCCAATCAGACTCCTCCCCGGAAACCAACCTCAGCAATCTCGATCCGGCCCTACTGGCCTTTATCAAACGAGTTCCCACCTATTACCAAGGTCGGGGGGACCAGCGCCATGCCTTAACCGAGTGCTTTCGGCTGTGGCGGGGAATCGCCTCCCGGAAACAAGCCCTACTGGATCTAGGAATTCAACAAGATATTTTCACCGATGCCTTAGATGCTAAAACCGCCCAAGAAGTTGCCCGACAACTGGACCAAGCCTTACTGGGGTTCGCCCGTCGAGTTCCCAATAATTACGGTGAGACGACCAACCAGCGCGAAAGTTTGGTTCGCCTGGTGCAGTTGTGGCGCAAGCTAGCGTCACGCCAAGCAACCCTTCAGAGCCTGATTGAAGATCTGAAGCAACTTGAGGCAGATAAACCCTCTACCCCAGTGGTTGTCCCACCCCCAACCCCACCAGCCTTGCCCCGCCGCCCCAGTCGCTGGACTCCCCGCAATATCCAGATTGCCGCTAGTATTGTCCCCAACGGGAACTTTACTTGGGCAGAGGCGACCCGTGGGGGACAACGGATGCCCCCCGACCAGGCGACCGTGAATGCCATTGTCCGGATTGCCCAATTGGCTCAGCGGGCACGGAACCAAATTGGTCGTCCGTTTATCATTACCAGTTGGTACCGCCCCCCAGCCATTAACGCAGCAGTGGGTGGGGCGACGTTTAGCCGCCATGTAGTTGGTGATGCCTTTGACTATTACGTTGAAGGACTAACAAGCCGGGACTTATACAACGCCCTCACCCCCTGGTGGCCGGGGGGGTTGGGCGTATACGGCGGCAATCGCTATTTGATGAGCCACCTTGATGCCAGAGGATATCGCGCTCGCTGGCGACACTCCTAGCATTTCCTGATGGTGAGCAACAGTGCTGTGGAGGCTGATGGGTTAGCTGACACTAACCCATCCCACAATCTAAGCCGCAAACATGGAATTTAAGATGCGCTGGAGAATATCCATTCCCGTAGCCGCTTGCCAGACAAAGAGACCCAGCAGACCAATGTTAAGGCCGATGTGACTAAACCGTGCCCAGTCTTTTCCCTTTTGCATGTAAGGGGTGAGGGCGGCGGCGATCGCAATCATCCCAGTCATCCCCAAACCTGCCAGCAAGTGAGGACCAACGAACAACTTGCCATTATTGATATAGGTAACGGCCATGCCGCCAATGGTCCCCAGAACCATCAGAGCGAGGATCACAGAGCCAACTTGATGATGCTTGTCTTGCACCTTGGCTTTGATTAGGGCTTTACGGGTTTCGGGATCAGCGCTACGAATTTGACGAACCTTGCCACCCAGGTAAAGGGCGTAGACCATCGTAGCCAGCAAGCCCCACATGAGAATGGGGTGGAAAAAGTTGAGCCAAGGCTTGATCGCATCAAAGGTTGAAGGATTCATAAATGATGTCCAATAACTGCGGATAGAGCGGTAAACAATATTTTCGTTACAATTCGTAATTTTAATAAAGTTTTTACCATTTGTCTCTCCCCTTGTCTCTTTCCAACTGTTGTCCGTTAGGTTTCAGTGGGGTCAGGGGCGATCGCTGAAAAGAGAGCAGAATAATCGTCATCCTGATAGCCTAAGGTGATGGCCTGCTGCACGACTTGACCGACAGTTTCTGCTAACCGGGCATCCAAGCCACTGTGTTGGGCTTCTTCCGCAAACAAGTTCATATCCTTGAGCAGGTGCTTACTGGGAAAATTAGGATTGCTGTAGTTGCGATCGCACATCCGCTGTAACTTTTTGTCGAAGGTGGGAGCATAGAGGGCACTTTGGCGCAGGATCGTCATCAAGATCTCGGTATCGAGTCCCTGCTTTTGGGCAAACCCTAAACTGAGGGCAAAAGCAGTGGTCAGGGAGCCAATCAATTGATTCATCGCCAGCTTCGCCGCCGCCGCCGTCCCCACTTCCCCAATCAGCATGGGGTCCGGGCCAAAACAAGATAAAACAGGTTCCCACGTGCGGTATTGCTCCGGCGTGGCCCCCACCATCACAATCAGGCTCCCATCTTTCACTTGGGGAATACTACCTAACACAGGTGCTTCCAAGTAGTCTCCGCCTGCGGCCATCACCGTTTGTAACAGTTCGCGGCTATGGGTGGGGGCAATGGTCCCCATTTGGATAATCGTTTTACCTGCTAGTAGGGCATGAGTCGCTTCGTCAAAGAGGAGAGAGGCGATCGCGTCCCGATCCGTCACCATCAGAATCAGACAATCTGACGCTTGCACCGCCGCCACCGGGTCCGAAGTTGTCGCCAGTTCCTGCTCCTGCAACGGCTCTAGCTTCGCTGGAGTCCGATTATAGGCCATCATGTCATGGCCCCCTTGCTGCAACTTCAGTGCCATCGGTGCACCCATCAACCCCGTCCCCAGCAAACTAATCTTCATCCCCGCAACCTCACCCTCTCCCAATCTAGATTGACCCAAATTTAGCTATTAGGATATTGATCCAAACTTATCCTTAGGATGACGATATCAGCCCAACCCAAGATTGACCATCCCCACCTTCTGGGAGGGCGGAGGGCGGAGGGCGGAAGACGGAGGGCGGAAGACGGAGGGCGGAAACTCAAAATGCCCCCACTCCCCCACTCCCCCACTCTCCCATCCATTCCCTCACGGATACACCCCCATCTCCGGCAATCCCACCTGCTCCTCCCACCCCATCATAATGTTCATACACTGAATGGCTTGGCCTGCTTGGCCTTTGAGCAAATTATCCAGCGCGGTCATCACCATGACTCGCCCCGTGCGCTGGTCCGTCTCGATGCCGATGTGGCAAAAGTTGGTGCCTGTGGTCCACTTGGTTTGGGGATAGGTGCCATTGGGGAGAATTTTGATCCACTGGCAGCGGCGGTAGAACACTTGGTAGATGGTGAGCAAGTCGTCCCGCACCAACCCTGGATCACGTAACGTGGCATAGGCGGTGGCCAACAGTCCCCGCACCGCTGGCACCCGATGGGGGACAAATTGGATTGCGATGTGGTGGCCAGCGAGTTCGTTGCAGACTTGCTCGATTTCGGGAGTGGCTCGGTGGCGCAAAACGGCATAGGCGGCAACCGTTTGGTCGGCTTCTGCAAACAACAGCCGTTTTTTGGGCTGAATTCCCCCATCCGATAGGCCACACTTGGCATCGATAATAGTGGTTTCTAAGACCACTAACCCATGCTTGAACAGGGGGGCGATCGCCAACAACCCTGCCGTGGGATAGCAACCGGGACAACCAACGAGATTGGCCGTGGAGAGGCGATCGCGGTACAGTTCAGGCAAGCCATAGACTGCTTGCCGCAGTGCCGCAATATCTGTGCGCGGTGGGGTAAACACATCCCGGTACCAAGTTTTATACCAATCGAGTTTGCGGAAGCGATAATCGGCGGAGAGGTCAATCACCTTACAACCTGCATCTAACAGCGCCGGAGCCAGGGTCCAAGCTGTACCGTGGGGTTCTGCCAAAAATACAAGCTGGCAGGTTTGGCTGATGAGTTCAGCTTCAACGGGTTTCAGCTTGGTCAATAACTTGTTCGTGAAATAGCCCTGCAAGTTGGGGTGTAACTCACTAATGCGGCGACCGGGATGTTGGCGATCGCCCAGATAGACCAGTTCAACGTTGGGATGGGATAACAGTAGCCGGACTAGTTGCAGTCCCGCGTAACTGGCCACTCCCGCAACCCCCACCCTTATTCGTTCTGGTTCTCCCATAATATTGGACCTGCATCTGCTGTAAAACTGCACCATTGATGGCCTGAGGCGTAATCGCGATCGCCAACTGATGTGAATAGCGATGCCTGTAGCATTGTAGTACCAAATTCCTCAATGGCGCTAGAATACAACCACATGTCCCTTGAGACATGATTTGTGTCATTGTTACTGCTGGATAACCAACTGATGGAGAGTGCAACTACGCCTGCTGCGTACCAGGAATCCTTTGAATTTGACTCCATTGATGCCGCGCTGGCCGAACTCAAGGCAGGTCGCATCATCATTGTGGTGGACGACGAAAATCGGGAAAATGAGGGCGACCTCGTCTGTGCGGCTCAGTTTGCCACCCCTGATGCCATTAATTTTATGGCGGTGGAAGCGCGGGGGTTGATTTGTCTGGCGATGACGGGCGATCGCTTGGATGAACTGGATTTGCCCCTGATGGTCAGTAACAAAACGGACGTGAGTGAACAAACTCCCTTTACCGTTAGTATTGACGCGGCGGTGCGCTTGGGCGTGACCACTGGGATTTCTGCTGAAGACCGGGCACGCACTATCCAAATTGCCATCAACCCTCACACTCACCCCGATGATTTGCGCCGTCCCGGTCACATTTTCCCCCTGCGAGCCAGAGAAGGGGGCGTGCTAAAACGAGCAGGCCACACGGAAGCCGGGGTCGATTTGGCCCGACTTGCCGGACTGTACCCCTCTGGGGTCATTTGTGAAATTCAGAATCCCGATGGGTCGATGGCCCGTTTACCACAGCTCATTGAGTATGCCCGTCACCATGACTTGAAGTTGATCAGCATTGCCGATCTGATTCGCTACCGCCTAGAACATGAGCGCTTCGTGCAACGGGAAACGATAGCGGAGTTACCCACTTTATTTGGGCTCTTTCAGATCTACGCCTATCGCAATTTGCTGGATCAGTCGGAACATGTGGCCATTGTCAAAGGTGATCCTAGGACGATTGGCGATCGCCCCGTCCTAGTGAGAGTGCATTCCGAATGCCTCACCGTGGATTCCCTCGGTTCCCTGCGGTGTGACT
>JBFRWC010000178.1:0-5149 GCA_051439365.1 Leptolyngbyaceae cyanobacterium | reverse complement strand
GCCAACCCCATTTGTGCCGACCCCATTTGTGCCAACCCCATTTGTGCCAACCCCATTTGTGCCGACCCAATTGGTATCGGGGCAACCACGGGGGGATTGCCCCTACATGAATCGTGGGGTTGTGCGTTGGTTGGTTGGTGGGGGGGGCGGATTGCGGTCTGGGTTCTGGCTGGGATTGGTGTTGGTCGGTCTCTTGGGTGGCGGTTGCCAAGGTCAGGTCGATCCTGAGGCGGAATTGGAATTAACTGAGGGGGTATCAGCTAGACCTGAGTGTGCCCAGTTCTATGACCCAGGGCAGGATTATTTTCCGAATAAGGCTCAGCTTGATTATGCGACGGGTTTTACGGTGGACTATCACAATCACTACAAAGTGGTGACGGTGAATCGTCCCTGGAAAAATGCCGATCGCCTCTTTCAGTATGTGCTGGTGCAGTGCGGCACACCCACACCTAGCGGCTTTGACCAGGCGCAGGTGATCGAGGTGCCGATTCAAAGTGTGGTCACGCTGTCCACGACCCATCTGCCCCATCTAGACTTGCTGGGTGAATTGGATACACTGATCGGGGTCAATCAGTTTAAGCACGTCAACACGCCAGCCGTCCGCCAAAAAATTGACCAGGGCACCATTCAAGAATTTAATTCGGGGACGACGCTGGACCTGGAGCGATTGCTGGTGGCGGACCCGGATATTGTGATGGCGTTTGCGGTCGGTGATCCGGAGACGGATACCTATCCGCGTCTGATGCAGGCGGGAATCCCCGTGGCAATTGTGGCTGAATATATGGAAGCCTCACCCCTGGCAAAATCGGAATGGCTCAAGTTTACCGCGTTATTCTTTAATCAAGAAGCAATGTCTCAGCAGGTGTTTGCGGCGATCGCCACCGAATACGAGACCATGAAACAGTTGACGGCCAATCTCACGGAACGCCCCACCGTCTTCACTGGCTTTAGCTATGACGGCACTTGGTATATGCCGGGGGGACAAAGCTATGTGGCCCAATTTTTGCAGGATGCTGGGGCTGATTATCTCTGGGCCGATATTGACCAAACCGGGAGTCTACCGCTAGATTTTGAAGTGGTCTATGACCGGGCTGTCACCGCCGATTTTTGGGTCAACCTCAGTCAGAATTGGCAGAGCCGTGAGGATGCGATCGCCACCGACCCCCGCTATGGCCAATTTCAGGCATGGCAACAACAGCAAGTCTTTAACAACAATGCTCGTCTCAATCCCAGCGGTGGCAACGATTACTGGGAGAGCGGCACCGCCAATCCCCATTTGATTCTGGCGGACCTGATCAAAATTTTCCACCCCGCCCTCGTGCCCGATCACGAATTTGTCTTCTACCAGCCCTTGGAACCATGACCGCCTTCACCCTAGTCCAGATCACCGACACCCATCTCTTGGCCGATCCAACTGCCCAACTGCGAGGCTGCAATCCCTGGCAGACACTCCAAGATTGCCTACGTCAGGTCGCCACACATCAGCCCAATGGCGTGCTGCTGACGGGCGATCTGGCTGATCAAGGCCAACCTGCTGCCTATGATGCGCTGGTTGCCGCAGTTAGCACCCTCGGCTGTCCCGTTTACTGGCTACCAGGGAACCATGATGACGTGACCCAGATGCAGGTACAGCTACAGATCCACTCAGGTTTTGCATTTACCCCCCTTAATCCCCCCTTGCAAAGGGGGGAAACTCCCTCCCCTTTGCTTTCGCGAAGCGTGCCCAGAGGGCGTAGGGAGGGCTGGGGAGGGGTATTCAAGGTTATTGGTACAAGATCTGAGTGGTATGGGCTTCAGGCTGTGGATCTGGGGGCGTGGCGATTGTTGCTGTTAAACTCGGTGCTGCTCCAGGCAAAGTGGGGGGAAGGCTATCTAGCAGCAGATCAACTCCACTGGTTGCGAGAAGAGTTGGCTAAGTGGCGCGATCGCCCCACTTTGGTTGCCCTCCATCACCATCCGGTCCCCACAGGAATTGATTGGGTCGATCTCATGCCTGTGCAGAACTCCGCTGATTTCCTGGCCATTCTCGCAGACTTTGCCCAGGTGCGAGTGGTAGTATTTGGCCACATTCACCACGAATTGGAGCAGGAGCAATTGCTCACTCCCGGTGCCGTGCCCATCTCATTTTATGGCTGTCCCTCCACTTGCCTCCAAGTAACACCACCCCAGCCTGTACCCGATGCCGACTTGCCAGGGTTTCGCCTCCTGTATCTAAATGAGGATGGCAGTCATCAAACCCAAATCCAACGGGTGCAAACCCAGGTGGTTGTCCATGACTAATCGTGCATCGTCCCCATCATCCTTGACCGCAGTGTCATCCCCAAAATCCCATCAAGATAAGACCATTCCCCTCCGACAGTACAGTGGCTTTTGCGCTCTGGGACTACTGGTGCTGGGGGTATTTCTCGCCAGCTTAGCCCTGGGGTCAGTCTCCATTCCCCTGTCGCAGGTGATCACGATTTTGTTGGGGGGCACTGCCACTAAACCCGCTTGGCAAGATATCATCCTCCAGTTTCGGTTGCCGAGGGCGATCGCTGCTGCTGCTGCCGGAGCCGCCCTGGCCACCAGTGGCTTGCAACTCCAGGCACTCTTCCGCAATCCCTTGGCCGGACCCTCGGTGTTGGGGATCAATGCGGGGGCCAGTTTGGGGGTGGCACTGGTGGTATTGACCGGAAATGTCGCTGGCATCACCGTCTTGGCGAGTCTGTCGCAGCTCAGCCTGGTTGCTGCTGCCAGTTTGGGGGCGGCCACGTCGATGGGACTCGTTCTGCTGGTGGCAAATCGAGTGCGGAGTGGGCTGGCTCTCCTGATTTTCGGCCTCATGTTTGGCTACACCACCACGGCGCTGGTGACAATTTTGCTCCATTTCAGTCGCCTGGATCAAACCCTGGCCTACCTCAACTGGACCTTCGGCAGCTTCTCTGGAACGACCTGGCCGCAGATGCCCATGTTTTTGTCACTGATTGGTGCAGGAGTTCTCTTAGCCCAACTATTTTGCAAACCGCTCAATCTGTTGTTGCTGGGTGAGGAACAGGCGCTGAGTTTAGGGCTTTCGATTAAACTGGTGCGGGGCTATTTGATCCTCAGCTCATCCCTCCTGGCAGGCACCGTCACTGCTTTTTGTGGCCCTATTGCTTTTCTAGGTGTAGCAGTCCCCCATTTAGGCCGCAGCCTGTTTCGCACGGTCAATCATCGCGTTCTGGTGCCAGCCGTAACGCTGCTGGGGGCTTTGTTGGCCCTACTGGCTGATCTGATTGCTCAATTACCTGGTAGTCAAACGATTTTGCCCCTTAATGCTGTTACTGCCCTGATTGGTGCTCCGGTGTTGATCTGGCTAATGCTCAAGCCGTTGCGATTTAGTTGAAGGTAAGCAGGTTTGAAGGTTGGAGGGGCGATCGCATCACACTAACAGGTAAGGTTGTGCTGCGGTAAGTAACCTTTGATTCCCACAAACAACCTTTGTTTCGTCTGCTTCAATGCAGTTTTAGAGTGACTTGCTAGTAGACGAAACACCTTATTCACTTTTTTGAATCACCTAATAGGGAAGGCTAGCTTCTAGACAACTAGCCGACTGAGGAGAGAAAACTAGTCCATTATTGGTAAGTATTGATTCGACAGTCTGTGGACTTACTTTGAAATGTTCAGCTGCATCTTCCATAGCCGACTCTGAATAATCATTATCTAAGTAAGCTTGCAAGCTACTGAGAGGACAAAGAAATTCTGCCGCAAAAGCACGTTGATACTTTTGCCTTGACGTTCTCAAATCTGTGTTTGCAAGCCAGGATTCCCCACAATTCCCATAAAGTAGATAATCACCAATAAACCTGGCTAACTCAAATCTTTTTGCAACTGGGTGTCTTTTTCTAGTATGAAATTTGAACCCATTTTGTTGTGATGGGACTGCAATCGAGATGCGTCGTTTACGAGGAGGATCAAACGCTTCATGTTCAGCCTTTTGTAGGCCAAGTAAATCATAGAGTTGATCATCCGTAACTGGCTTTTCTTCAACATCAATCGCATTGCGAAGGCAAGAGGCTGCTTCATTAGCCTTTTTCCAAGGTGCTTTTGAAAATTCTTGTGAAGCAGAGTAATCAATAGAAATTTCGGGTCTCCCCTCCAATCCTGATTCTTGGAGCAACTCGTCGATTTTTGCGCTTAGTGATCTTGCTTTTAGTATTTCTTCGCTGTAGGCAGGAGCCACCTCGGAAAATGTTCCGTCTCCCATCTGTCCAGCAAGGATCAGCGCATCTTTCACAATGTCCTCAGGACAGCTATCTGGATCAAAGCCTAATTCAGCTTCACGGCGACGATACTGACTTGCATACGGCTCAGCAATTTCTTCCTGAACCTCTCGCCAAAGGTTAGCTAGCGGAGTGTCCGTAATCCCTGTTGCCTCAAGACGGGATAAAACAGATGCAATAAAAGCCTTAGCTGTTTGCTCAAATTCGAGTAAATTTATCGAGAATGGTCGATCTAGGCTATTGATGTACCTAACTGACTGCCGTTCAGCAGCACTAGAAGCTTTAGTCCAGATATACATGAGTTCAGTATCTGACGCGAGTATTACCCTTGGCCAAATAAATCCTTGATTCGCGGCTGTAAGTTCATGGGACATCTTCCAACTAACAGAAGGTTTAATTCCTGTTGGTGGAAGAGGCTCGTAGAGTAATCTCCACCACGACGACACTATCCATGCAGCAAGAGGGTAAGCAGAAACAAGAACGCTGTCACGGAGCGTTTGGGACCAAATATCCTCATTTCTTGTAAGACTGATATCTCTGACCTTTAACTCAAACATTCCCATCGTCTGTTGAATTGCGGGCGAGTCATTTCCGCTTGTAAGCCAGTCAAAGTTGAGACTTAGCGAGTTCACTCCGAATCCTCCATTGCTTAATCACCTCTTCACAAAATGGATCTTCTGTTTGCATAGGATAGCCATGGTATGCTCCCTGTTCAGCAGACTCAAGCTGTGCTTCTAGCGGGGTTTCATCTTCCATAACTGACCAAACATTCTTGGGCCACTGCCCTTCACAGCGATCGCTGATCAGTCCGTTTTTAATTCCTTGCTTAAGCAACTTTAGAGATTCCTGTCTTGTAAAAAGCTCAACAGAGTCACAGAGAGATTTGCCTGGTCTAGGTCCACTAGGTG
>JBFRWC010000177.1:0-21444 GCA_051439365.1 Leptolyngbyaceae cyanobacterium | reverse complement strand
GCCAACGACTCTCCGAACGAAGCCAACGACTCTCCGAACGAAGCCAACGACTCTCCGAACGAGACCAACGACTCTCCGAACGAGGCCAACGACTCTCCGAACGAGGCCAACGACTCTCCGAACGAGGCCAACAACTCTCCGAACGAGACCAACGACTCTCCGAACAACGTTCACCCCTTTCTGAACGAGATTAAGGATAAACAACCATACATCAATGACCCCTACATTGTCCCAATCCCTTGTAGGGGAGTCACCAACATCCGTAAACCAGACTAGCCTTAGCCCGGTCTTTAAAAGATTACAGATAAAAGTTAAGGGTATTTACTGAGATATCTTCAGTAAAGATTAGGGATTTGTATAAGTAACAAAGATGATTCTTAATCACTACACTGACTCATTTAAGGTGGACTCATGATTCCTAACAAAGTTGACGCAACGCTCTCTGATCAGGATGCTCAAGAGGTCATGGATGCCCTACAGACAATCCGAACCAAGCTGTCCTTTTTAGTAGGGCTTTCCCCCTACGACCGACGGCACCTCGCCAAAATTGGCCGTAAATCTCAAACCTTTACGGTTCAAGCCCTAGATATGGCAGCTCAGCACCCTGAATTTATGCCTGGGGGACTGGACTTAGATGCAGCCCAGCGCGATCTCGATTTGTTTACAGCACTGACCCCAGTGGTGCAAAATCTGCAGGAACTGCACCAACTGGTGGAAGATACCCAAATGGTGGCGGGTAGCGAAGCCTACGCTGCGGCTCGAACGGCTTACAAAGCCGCTAAGACGTTTGGGGATGGCGCAGGTCTCGACAAGGTGCTGGACCATATCAGCTTGCGATTTCAGCAGTCTCGTCCAGACTCCAAACCATTAGAAACAGTGGAGTCGGAGTCTGGGGCATAGGCGCTTCATGCATGGCCGATGAGAAACGGGGAAGCAGCCATGTTTCCCCCACTCCATCACCCCATCACCTCACCACCACCTCACCCAAAGTCGCTGCGAAAATTCACGTTATGATAAGTAAATAAGTTTAGCAAATCTTAACGTGAAGGCTGTGTATGATCGCGATCGCCTCCCGTCTGACCCCAATGAGGGAAGCCCTCATCAAGGCTGTCCTGTTTGGCAACAAACCCACACCAGAATTAGCGGCCATTATCTTGGCTTACTTTGTCCAAGGGATTATCGGTCTCTCTCAACTGGCCGTTAGCTTCTACCTCAAAGATGATCTAGGCCTGACCCCAGCCCAAACCTCAGCACTCCTAGGGATCGGCATTCTGCCGTGGACCGTTAAACCCTTGTTTGGCTTCATTTCCGATGGACTCCCCATTGCCCGGTATCGGCGGCGGCCCTACTTGGTGTTAGCGGGCCTCCTGGGAACAGCCGCTTGGCTGGCAATGGCGACGGTGGTGCAGACGGCATGGGCCGTTGCGATCGCCATTCTGGTCAGTGGGATGGCGATCGCCATGAGCGATGTGATTGTCGATTCCATCGTTGTGGAACGGGTTCGCCTCGAATCCCAAGCCGCCGCCGGATCATTGCAATCCCTCTGTTGGAGTTCAGCCGCTCTGGGAGGTATCATCTCCGCCTACCTGGGGGGAATTCTGCTGGAATACATCAGCGTCCGCACCATATTTGCCATCACCGCCCTATTTCCCCTCATCGTCCTGGGAGTGTCCTGGCTGATCGACGAACACCCCGTCAGCCCTGACCACAACCACAACATCATCGCCCAACAAGTCCAGACCCTGTGGCAAACGGTAAAACAGCGATCGATTTGGATGCCCGCCCTGTTTATTTTCCTCTGGCAAGCCACCCCCAGTTCCGGCTCCGCCTTCTTCTACTTTGTGACAAACGACTTAGGCTTTCAACCCGAATTTTTAGGCCGATTGAGCTTGATGGCGAGTATGGCTGGACTGTTGGGGGTGTGGCTCTTCCAGCAATTCCTCAAAGCCATCCCCATTCGCAGCATCATTGCGTGGAGCATTGTGATCTCCACGATCTTGGGGCTAAGTGCCCTAGTGCTAGTTACCCACGCCAACCGAGCCATGGGTATCAACGATCAGTGGTTCAGCCTGGGAGATACTGTTATTCTGGCCGTGATGGGCAAGATTGCGTTTATGCCCTTGTTGGTCCTCGCAGCTCGAGTCTGTCCAGTGGGTATTGAAGCAACGCTGTTTGCTCTGTTGATGTCTATCTCTAACGGTGCGACGTTGGTGTCACAAGAAGGAGGAGCGATCTTGACCCACCTATTGGGAGTAACAGAAACCAGCTTTGATCAGCTCTGGTTGTTGGTGTTAATAACGACCCTCAGTAGTTTGTTACCCCTCCCCTTTTTGGGACTCCTTTCGACAACGGATACATCTACGAGCCAACTTACTGATGATACAGACGCTGTGGGCGATCCTAAACCAGATTCTCAGCCTGATACCGTCCCCCTAACTAGCACGGCTAACCGTTGATTGAGAGCCATTCGCTCTGGTCAGCCTCCATTCAGGGTTGCGTGCCATCTCTTGCACCCTGTTTCAATCGATTCCCCTTTGGTCACCGGACCTTGTTGACTAAAACATCACTAAAACATCACTATGACAGCTACTATTCCCACAACGACACCATCCTACAACCGTGAAGACTGGCAGCAGGGCTATCGGTCCCAGCCCAATGAATATGACTATTGGATTGACGAGATTGACGGGGCGATTCCTCCCGAACTATCCGGGACCCTCTTTCGCAACGGCCCCGGTTTGTTAGATGTCCACGGGCAGCGAGTACACCACCCGTTTGATGGGGATGGGATGGTATGCGCGATCGCCTTCCGCAATGGCCGCGCCCATTTTCGCAACCGCTTTATCCGTACCGAAGCGTACGTTAGCGAACAAAAAGCAGGCAAAATGCTGTATCGGGGCATATTCGGCACCCAAAAGCCCGGTGGTTGGCTGGCCAACATCTTTGACATTCGGCTCAAAAATATTGCCAACACCCAGGTGATTTACTGGGGCGGTAAGCTCCTAGCCCTTTGGGAAGCCGCCAAACCCCACCGTCTCGATCCACAGACCCTAGACACCCTTGGGATCGACACCCTGGATGGGGTGCTGCAATCAGGTGCGACCTTCGCGGCCCATCCCTGGGTTGACCCCGCTTGTACCGTAGACAACGGCAACCCCTGCCTGGTGAACTTCTCCGTTGAGCAAGGGCTGTCCTCAAAAATTACGATTTACGAATTGAGTCCCGCAGGAACGGTGCTACGACAAAAGTCCCACAACGTCCCCGGTTTCTGTTTCCTCCACGACTGTGCCATCACCCCCAACTACGTCATCTTTTTTCAAAACCCGGTCAGCTACAACCCCCTCCCCTTCGTATTGGGCCTGAAAGGAGCGGGTCAATGTCTCCGGACCCAATCCGATCAACCCACCAAGGTGATCCTGATTCCGCGCCATCGTCCTGACCCAATGATCACCCTTGATGCCCCAACTGGGTTTATCTTCCATCACGTCAACGCCTTTGAACAAAAGGGCAACGTAGTGGTTGATTCGGTGCGGTATGACCAACTCTTGACAGAGATAGAAACCGACGATTTCCTCGAAACCGACTTTGACCAGGTGCCCCCCGGAACGCTGACTCGGTTTCACCTCGATTTGGACAACAACCAAGTCGAACAGACAACCCTAGACTCTCGCCCTTGCGAATTTCCCACTGTCCATCCTGATTATGTGGGTCAGTCCCATCGGTATATTTACATCGCCGCCACCCATAAGCCGACAGGGAATGCGCCCCTGCAAGCCATTTGGAAAGTGGATCTAGGCGCATCTGGACAGCAAGTGGTGGATCAGCAACTCTGGAGCGCAGCCCCACGGGGTTTTGTGGGTGAACCTGTGTTCGTTCCCCGACCCAACGGCGAGGCCGAAGATGATGGCTGGGTGTTGACGCTGGTGTTTAATGCCGAACGAGGGAACTCAGAATTGGTGATTTTGGATGCGCGGGACTTGAACGCAGGTCCGGTGGCCGTACTGCGGCTCAAGCATCACATCCCCTATGGCCTGCACGGTACCTTTACAGAGACCGACTTTGGTCCAATGGCCTGAAATAAAATGTCCTGAAATAAACTGACTTTAGACCCCCTTTAGACCCCCTTTAGACCCCCGGCCTCTTTGAGAAGCCGGGGGTCTGGGCTACAACTCCATCCTTAACCTCAGAGCTTGACTCGGAGCATCGGCCCAAAGCGATCGCCTGAACCTAGGGCTTACCACTAAAGGCGATCGCCCCACTTCCTCCACCCTCTCGCTCCATCCCCCCGATGAGAACCCTGTGCTACACTACGGATCTCATCGGGGATTGTAGTCTACTGCCCAGGCAACCTGTCTGGCGCGATCGCATCACATTAGATCGGCAATTCCTCCCCCAACCGTTGATGACCAGTTTCGATGGCAACCTTTGACGAAATGTGTGCCTGATCCTGACCCCTGCTTTAGGGGCTGGATAGTGTTGAGAGAGAGTATCACTGCCGTGAAATTTCGACCTTCACGATTTTATGACTCTATTAATCAACGACTGGGTGGATGGATGGCACTAAAATACGTTTTTGAACCAAACCCTGGGATTTTAGGCACGAGTGCGGCTCCTGACCTGCTTTACTGGATCAGCAGTAATATTGAGGCAGGCACTACTTTTTTGCTGATTGACTTAAAAAATACCAGCCGCATTGATAGTAGCGGTCTCGGAACGTTGATGATTGCCTACAATCGGGTGCGACGCATCGGCGGCACCTTGGCCTTGTGTTCTCTTCATGCCGATGTTCGACTCAGCATCGAACGGGCCGGATTGCTGGAAAAATTCGACCTGTACACCGATCGACGGGAATTCGAGAATTTTGTATCGGGAGATGACGATTTACATCGATATGCCTTGTGAAGAATTGGGCTAACCTGTAGCGTTGAGACAGCGGGGCAGAACTGGGGTGTTCCACTTCTAGCCTGTACCCTCTGCACTTTTGTTATCTCCTGACATGGCGAATCAAACCCTTCATCTTAACAACGCTCTTTATGCTTATCTGTTGTCGGTATCCTTACGAGAATCAGAAGAATTACAACAGTTACGACAAGAGATGACAACCCACCACATGGGTCAAATGCAGATTGCCCCAGAGCAGGGGCAGTTTATGGCCTGGTTACTCCAGCTTATGGGGGCTAAACGGGTGTTAGAGATTGGGGTGTTCACGGGCTATAGCTCCCTATGGATGGCAGCAGCCTTACCAGCAGATGGACGAATTGTCGCTTGTGATGTTAGTGAAGAGTATACGGCGATCGCCCGCAAATACTGGTCTTTAGCCAACGTAGACCATCAGATCGACCTGCGAATTGCCCCAGCCCTGGAAACCTTAGATACACTACTAGCCGAGGGGCAAGCCAATACCTTTGATTTTGCGTTTATCGACGCGGATAAATCGAACTACGGGGAGTATTATGAGCGATCGCTCCAGCTTGTGAGACCCGGTGGCGTGATTGCTCTCGATAATGTGCTGTGGTCGGGGCGAGTGGCAGACCCTAACGATACTCAGAAGCGGACCCGGACTATCCGTGCCCTGAACCAGACGATTCACCAAGATGAGCGAGTGAGTGTGAGCCTACTGCCCATTGCCGATGGTTTAACCCTCGCTTTAAAACGGTAGACCTAACGATGGTTAGGAACTAACGATCCGGCCACTAAAATCGCTCTAGTCCAGAACGGGGTGATCCCAGATAGTTGTAGGATATGGATACGGCGCGACTGGACCGTTTCACCATAGAGACGATCGGCATTGTGCCATGACTTTGTTGTTGGGGTGGGGGAAGACACTGTGGCGATCGCCGAAAAATTTGTCAAAGTGGGAGAGTTTGATTGGTTGGTGCGTGACGTTGAACCCACGACTCCTTCAGATAAACCTCCTGTGGTATTTCTGCATGGCCTTGTGTCCCAAAGCTACAGTTGGCGCAACACACTCCCCGCGATCGCCACGGAGACCGGGCGATGGGCGATCGCACCTGATTGGTTGGGCATGGGTTTTTCCGCCCGACCCGATCGCTGGGATTTTGCCTATACTCCTGATGCCTATGTCGAGGCACTGGGGCAGTTCTTGGATGTTCTAGAAATTGACCAGTGTGTGATGGTAGCCCAGGGATTTCTGGGGTCCGTGGGGATCCAGTATGCCTTGAGAAATGGCGATCGCATCGAGCGTCTGGTCATCTGTAACGCCCCCATCTCTACCGAACATCAGCTGCCCTTCAAAATCCAGCAAATGGGCTGGCCCTTTATCGGAGATATGATTACCCAAGACCCCCTGTTGGTCGATCGAACCCTTGAAGGCGGTGGACCCTATCAAGTAGACGATGAGGATCTAGACATCTATCGCCGTCCCTTTTTGCAAACCTCTGATACGGGGCGTGCCCTCCTGGCTGCTGTCAAAAGGCTCCAAATCAAAACCATCACTGCTGAAATTCAAACTGGGCTCGCCCAATGGGATAAGCCAACCCTGGTTCTGTGGGGGCTGTCCGATCCGTGGCTTTCGCTTGAGTCTGTGGAACCCATTGTGGCCGCCTTAACCGATGGCAAACTCGTTCAGTTGGATCAAGTGGGACATTACGTCCAAGAAGACTGGCCCGAAAAAGTGAATGAAGCTTTGATTCCCTTTTTACGACAACAAGTGGTTTAAACCTCACGAGGGATTGTGATAGGCAAACGTGTATTGGTTTTTGCCTGCCTCTTTGGAGCGGTACATGGCTTGATCGGCTTCAACGATTAACTTGTCAAACTGTTTACCATCGAAGGGGTAGAGACTAATCCCAATGCTCGTGGTGACGGTAACAGAATGGGATTGAATCACAAACGGTTGGGCCAGAGTACTGAGAATTTTCTTGGCCACCCGGTCTACCTGCTTTTCGGGGATACCGGGCAAAATCACCACGAATTCGTCCCCACCCAGTCGGGCGACCGTATCACTACCCCGGAGACAACCCTTCAAGCGTTGGGCCACGGATTTGAGCAGCAAGTCCCCAACAACATGGCCTTGGGTGTCGTTAATGGCTTTGAACCCATCCAAATCTAAAAATAGCAACGCCACCACATGTTCATTGGTTTCAGCCCACTCAATGGATTGAATAAACCGCTCTTGGAACAATTTGCGGTTGGGTAAACCGGTGAGGGGATCGTGATAAGCCATGTGGCGTAAATTGTCCCCCGCTTGCCGCAGTTCAGCGTTGGATTGCACCAGTTCTGCTGCCGTTCGCCGCAGTTCCTCTTCCATTCGCTTCCGATGGGTGATGTCGTGAATCACGCCGACCAAAAACAAATTCCCTGCGCCGTCATGGTGGAGCGATCGCTTCATCGCCACAGAATAGGTATGCCCCCGTGCATTGGTCAATTCCCCTTCACTCTCCTGTTCTCCAGAGGTGGCAAAGGTCAACTCATCTTGTGCCCGAAATTCCTGGGCCTGATGCTGAGGCAACACGTCCGCCTCCGTTTTCTCCATCAATTCTGTTTGAGACCGTCCCAGAAACTGGCAATAAGCATCGTTTAAAACCACCCAGCGATAGTTCTTATCTTTGACAAAAATGGGGTCGGGAATCGTGTTGATTACGGAATTGAGAAACTCTTTCGACTTCTGAAGCTCCCCCTCCATGTGGGCAATGTGACTGATGATGGCGATCGCGGACACCACCAACGCCACCACTGGCGTCACCAACGGCATCCACACCCCTGCCAAAATGGCCAAGTAGCAAAGTCCGGACAGCCCCGTAGTAGCTAACAACATCAGCCCACCAGATTTAGCCGGAGACCGCACCATCCAACTCATCAAAGATCCTACAAAGGCCCAAATTACGATCCAAACATACTCCGTGATGTCTGGCCACACTTCCAACAATTGCCGATCATTCAAGGTCGCACTCAGCACTTGGCTGGCCATGTGAGCATGAAGTTCGACCCCTGAAATCGGAGCAGCTTGGGTCACACCAAAGCGACCATTAAACGGTGTAAAAAATGTATCCTTCAGACTGGGGGCTGTAGAACCAATAAAAATAATCCGATCGGTCATCAAACCGGGTGGAATATTTCCCTCCCATACGTCCGTAATGGGGATAACAGGAAACGGCTCGGTGTTATTTCTATAATTGGCCAGAATTTGGTACCCACCGTCATCCATTTGCACATAGCTCCCATCATTTTTTCCAAATTGATGGAAAACCGTATCGCCTAACAACAACTCATTAGACTGAGTTCCCTGAGCCACAATCCCTTCTTGCTGCAAATACAGGAAGACGGACATCAGAGAAAAGCTGGTTTTAAAGTCTGGTTCGCCAGTTTCAGCACTAGTAACGGTCCAGTAGAGTAGATTGCGCCGCACTCGATTATCCGGATCGAGAAGCACATTATTAAATCCCACCTGACCGAGTTCAGCGAGCAGCGGTGGGGCCGCAACTCCCTGATTCGACTGATCTTGAATCCGTTCAATCCCAATTAAATTGGGGGTTGAACGAAACACCTGCTGGAGTTCCTCATGGCCCTGACCGTGGGGAATGTGGCGATAAATATCCAGACCAATGACTCTGGGATTCTGAGCTTTGATATTCCTCAGCACTTGAGCAATGATCTCGTCTGATAAAGGATGGGTCTGAAAATTGTTGATATCGTCTTCGTCAATTCCCACCACCACCACTCGGTCGTCCAGCATCTCCTTCGGTCGCAACCGAACGAACTGATCAAAGGTAGCCAACTCAACGGATTGGAACACTCCTTGAGTTTTAAGCAAGATCACACCCGCTGCCACTCCCAGGGCCGTGATCCAGATGCGTCGCTCTTGTCGCAAGAGACAAACAGGCTGTTGTGCCAACTTCACGAGTGAATGACCAATATTCCCAAAGCCACTTACTTTATCAGCAATATCACTTCCAGGCATGTTCAATTTCCAGATCATTTAGATAGAAACATTTGGCATCAATGCGGTTACCCCAGGCCAACGGATCACTACAAGTAGAGATAAAGGCGGCTCGGCTTAGACTCCCCCCTTAAACTTCGCTCTGTAGTAGTATTCCCATTCTTTAGAGCTGCTTAACGAGGCAACACCAGTATTTTCACACAGACTTCGCCGGTTTCTGGATGCTGCCGATGTCTCATGAGTTACCTCCAGCAATGTAAAAATAAATGGGTCAATATCCACTATTTTACAGATTACACAAATCGATAGAGATCATCACTCTCAAAAAAGTAACGAAATATTGACTTGATTGAAGTTTAGTATAGTTACGTGAGCGATCGCATCAGAACTGATATCATCGTTCACTAATTACCCTTAAGAAACCTTTAGCATAACGTTGGAAGTAGCAATATGAATCAGTCGAATCACCTAGGTCAGTCCCTTGCGATGGCACTCCTCTTTGTAGCCATGAGTGCTAGTGTCATTGGTCTGATGACGATCAGCAGCGGGACACTTCAGTAGTCCCCCGTTTCCGATTAGCACCGGATTTTAACAACCAAGAAAAAATACGGTTCAGATAGCCATGTGAGCCTTGATGTACGCGACGACCTCTATCTCTAGGGGGAAGCGGGTGCTCAAGGTTTTTTTCATAGGATGGACTAGTTGAATGCGATCGCGTGACGATCCACAAGCCCAGTTGGGACCAGTGTCACTGTAGGCACTTATAAGAATATTGTTATCAGACCTGCCTGATTCACGGACAAATGGGGCATAGTACAGGTATTGTTCCTATCCAATTGATTGCAATTGCATCTACCGAGGAGCCTGACGATGGTACTGAGCCTAGGGAAATTCTTCCGAGCGTGTAATCCCAGCAAAACGCTGAACCTGACTGAACTCAACGATCAAAAGTATTACATCGACTTTACCGAGGTGCGGGGCAGCGATCTGGTGTTAGCTAAAACGAGCGTGATAGCGCCCCAGAGCAATCAAGGGAAAATATTGCTGATACATGTGATATTTGAGATAAAAATGACAGGGAAATCCGGTGCCCGTAAAGTAGTCCTCATCCCAACTACCGTCAGCTTGTTGGATCTCGATCAGGTATTGAATCCCTCGATGAATGGCTGGCATGGATACCTCAATAATGGCGGTATCCGTGATGGCATCCATTGCAGCCATCAGGCCAATTAACGCCCAAGCGGTCTGAGAGGCGGTGCTGTCCCCTTGGCCCCGTAAGCTGGGATCATTGTAGCTCCAGCAAGTTTCACCCCAGCCCCCATCGTCGTTTTGGCACTGGACTAACCAAGCGGCCCCCTTGGCGATCGCACCCTGATGATGTTCCGATCTGACTAAGGCCAACGCGGACAGGGCACCGCTCGTGCCGTAAATATAGTTGACTCCCCAGCGGCCAAACCAAGCTCCGTCCGATTCCTGCTCGTTCAGCAAATATTGGAGCGATCGCCACAATTTTCCAGGTAATGGCAGGGTGGGGGTGGGGAGTAAATTGGGAATCGTGCGGTAGGGATTGTGTTGATACAACTCTGCAGGTAGCGGAATACAAGCAGAACGCTCATACATTGGCTCCGCACTGAGATAGCCCACCATTTCCAGCACCCGCGCTGTCACATCGGCGGTGTTGGGGTCAATCATAGCCTTGAGATCGGCGTAGGGTAAGGCATTCAGCCAGTCTTGATCGTTGTTGAGATCAAAGGCACCCCAGCCCCCCGGATCACACTGCATGGTAGCAATCCAGTCTACCGTCCGGGCGATCGCGCCCTGTTTGACGGCTTCCGTTGCTGGCAGTTTGCCCTTGGCACGGGGTTCATCCGGTAGCTGCACCTGACTCAGCGCCATCACTACCACCGCCGAATCATCTACATCGGGGTACCAGTTATTGACAAACTCAAAAGCCCAGCCACCGGGACGACCTTGGGTATTTTTCACCGCCCAATCGCCGTAGTCCAAAATTTGCTGATCCAGCAACCATTGGGCGGATTGGACCAGGGCGGGATGGGTCGCTCCCAGTCCCGAATCCCGCAGTGCCCGAATGCACCACGCCGTATCCCACACCGGGGAAATGCAGGGCTGAATGTGATAGGTGGTGTCGGACTCGATCGCAAAGTGGTCGATGGCATCCAATCCCCGCGTGACAATGGGATCATGGACATCGTAGCCCAAACTGCGCAGGGCCAACATAGAGTTCAGCATTGCTGGGATAATTCCGCCCCAATCCCCGGTGGATTCCTGTCGCTCCAACACCCATTGTTCTGCTGCCCGTAATCCTTCTGTCCGCAGGGGGACTAAGTTCCACTCTTCCGCCCACTTGAATGCCTGGTCCAGGCCCAAAAACAGATCGGTCCAATCGCCACTTTCAGGGAACGAGTCATCCGCGTTCTCTCGCCCTTCTGGATACAGCTCATCTAAGTTGACCGTTGGGTCGGTGAGGTAAATCGGTTTTTGGTCAAAGACAATCAACAATGGCACTGTGCTGCCCCGCGCCCAACTTGACATTTCATAGATGGGATAGGATTGGGGCAACAGCATAATCCACGGTGGAATTGAGGGAACACCGCGCCAGTCGTAACAGCCAATCAAAGCCAAGTGGAACTTGGTGAACACCCGACATTTGCTGATGCCACCTTGAGCGAGAATGAATTCTTTTGCTTTAACCAGGATGGGGTCGGTGGCGGGAACGCCTAATAACCGCAGGGCCATGTATGCTTCCACAGAGGTGCTGAGGTTGCCCCCATCCCCATAGAATAGCTCCCAACCCCCATGCTCCCGTTGCTCTCGCCGCAGGTAGGTCTCGACTTTGGGAAGGGGACGGCTTCCATCTGTGCCCCAAATTTTGTGGAGTAGCACCACTTCCGCAGTAATCGTGACGTTGGATTCTAGTTCCGCCCACCAATACCCTTCAGCGTGTTGCTGGGAAAGGAGATAACGCTGGCTGATAGCGATCGCTTCTTTCAGTCGTTCGGCTTTAACCCTGCTCAGGGCAGGATTTATCGTTTCATTAGTCTTCTTTGATTGAGCTTGCTCTGCTCCAGAAGATACAGAAGGAATTTCTGGGGGAATTGCTTGATTGAATTGACCTTGCATAACACGTCCTTGTTCACCACCACTTCCGCACTATACCGCACACTCCCATTTCGGCGGAGCTAGTCCAGGTTTCCCTCACAAGGTTTCTCGATCGCGGTTCACCTTTAAAGTCGGCCCTATTCAAAAATCCCGCCAGATCGCTATATCATAGGAGTAGTTTGCAGTGGGATAAGGTAATTATGCTGACATTAAAAGTGGCCGTTTATATCGTTGTGGCGTTCTTTGTGGCGTTGTTTGTGTTTGGGTTCCTTGCCAGTGACCCATCCCGTAACCCTGGCCGCAAGGATTTTGAATAAGGCAAGGTTGATTGGTACTGATCAGTGATGCCATCCAGTGGATACTGTGTCAGTGATTAGCGCTGACCCCGTTAGCACGGCTTGAACGTGTTGCTTAGCTGGATAGTCGGAGACTGAATACTAGCTAGACTGTTGCATTATGTGCACTATGTTTAGATGTATGGACGGAGAGCGGTCAGGGGAACCTCCCATTGCTGCTCTCTTGTCGTATGCTTTGGTTGTCAGAGTCGATCATCGATCCCTGTCCTCAGTTCCCTCTGGGTCATGGCGATGGTTGGATTGACATACTGACTGGGCCGTAACTTTACTGGGCCGTAACTTTCTGGGTTGGTTGAGCAAGATGGCTCAGGCATTGCCTCAAAGTTGGCTCCAAGTGATCTCCAACTCCGGTAGTGGATGGTGTGTCTGGCTCTAGCGCGATCGCGTTGATATTGTGTTTTTGGTGTGAGTGTCTGAAAAATAATGCCATATCCGGTTTTACCGCCACCTCCTCCCCCTGTGGTGACTCCTGTGGTTTCCGATCAGGCTGAGTCTATCGCCCCAGTGATCTCGCAGGAAACATCGACTATTGGCCACCCAAGGCAACCAGGGCAACTAGCGCAACCCAGCGATCTTGCTGCTAACGTAATGGGCGATCGCTCCCTTCCCCCCCCATCTACGTCGATTGTAAGGGCTGAGGTGATTCCACCTGAGACCCAGATCCCAGCACCGCCGCCAGCATTCTTACCCTTCTCGACCCCTGATCCGATCACACCTCCCACATCGTTGCTTCCAAGCCTCTCCCCAAACGTCCCAGTCGGCAGCCCACCTTCTTTAGCCCCACCGGAGCGATCGCTCCCCGAATCATCCGCATGGCTCTCATCCCAACAGGCTGCTGCGACCCGCGCTCATCCTCCAGAGAATCCAGAGCGATCGTCCCAAGTTATTCCCTCTAACGTAACTCCTGATCGGGATTCTGACACCACGTTTGACCCGACACCTTACCGGCCACAATCTAACGTCAGTAGCAGCTCATTGAATGAGTCACCAGAGTCATTCCAGTCTGCAACAGTCACACCCCCTTCTCAGCAGGGAACATCGAGCTATCCTGAGGGGAACGTCAACCCTAATTTGGGTGTGTCTGGTCTGATGTCCAGAGTGATTGTGCCTACCCCAATCGACCGTGAACAGCAGATTCCCCCAGCAGTTCCCTTAGCCGATATTTCCTACATTCTTGAAACGTTTGCCCCCGAGCAATTGGCGTTACCTTCGTTACAACAACTAGAGCAGCAGCACCCTGGCCCCGCACGGGAGATTACCACCTTCTCCCTGGATTTAGCCTCTCGGCCTACCCCAACCACGACCATTGCCCAAGGCATCGATACCACTAACGATGCTGATGAATTCATCGATAGCGATCCGGTGGAATCGAATACACCCCTGATCCGTCAACCCTCTGTGCCCATTCCGATTTTTGTGCCAGAGACAGGTCAACCCGTGCCAACACTGCCACCACCAGACAACATAGACAATGCGGCTCCGCGTTTGGATGAGATTGACGAAACCACCAACGATCTCTTGTTAGAGACGATTCCAGTCCTTGCCCCCAGTCCTGCTTCGGACCGCGATCCGGTGTCCACAGAGGGCGAATCCATCACTGAAGGGAATGAAGAGGCCAATGACTGGGTTGATGAAGTTAGCCCAGATAGCGAAACTGAGGACACGAATGACTTGATCGATGAAGCTAGCTTTGAAGGGGAAGCCGAGGAGATAGGGGAAGATGACCTGGCCGATGAAGCTAGCTCAGAAGGGGAAATTGGGGATACAACAGAGGCTGGAGACACGGAAACGCTTTCCGATGATCCCCTACCCAATGGGTCTCCCCCAATACAAGCCAGCGAGGGGACCAGCGATGCTTTGGAGGTGACTGCCGATCGCCAAATTTACGATCAGGAGCGACAATCGTTTCTGGCTGAGGGCAATGCCTTGATGACATTTCGAGGCGCACTGCTCCAAGCCGATCGACTCCGGGTCAATCTCCGCAATCGAGTGGTCGTGGCCCAAGGCAATGCGGTGTTAACCCGTGGGGATCAGGTAATTCGGGGCGATCGCCTGGAGTATGACTTGATTCAAGATCAGGGGTCGGTGTCCAATGCCAGGGGGGAAGTTTACATCCCCCAAACGACCTCCGACTTTAGCCCCACCGAACAGTCGGATATCTTGAGTACAGCACCGGACATTCCCTTGTCGGAACGGCTTGCCAATGAGCAACCCATAACAACAGCGACTTCTACAGGCTCCTTAGTCATTGGGGGAACTTTGGCCTCTCCAGAGGGAGGAAGTCAGACTCAGGATGGTCTGGCCGCAGGCACGGTCAGTCGGATTCGGTTTGAGGCAGAAGAGGTCATTTTTACTCCAGATGGTTGGGAAGCCACTAATGTGCGCCTGACGAATGATCCGTTTTCGCCGCCGGAGTTGGAGGTGCGATCGCGCCTAGTGACCTTCCGCCGCCTAGATGAAAATCGCAGTGAATTACGAGCACGCCGTCCCCGCGCTGTCCTCGACCAGGGATTACACATTCCTCTGTTTCGAGAACGAACTATTTTTGGCCAGAGCGATCGCAACCCTGCGCCCTTCAGCATCGGCTTTGATGAGGACGAACGGGGTGGCCTATTTATTGAGCGAGACTTTAACTTGATTGCCACAGATGACGTAGAGTTCACCCTCACCCCCCAATTTTTTATCCAACGGGCTTGGGAAAATGGCGACGCGACTGACCAGTTTGGGACTCCAAACCCCGACGATACAAACAGCTTGCTCGATCCTGACTTGTATGGCTTGCTAGGAAGTCTATTGATTGACTTTGGTTCCAAGACTGCCTTTGAAGGCAACATGGAAATTACCAGTTTTGATCTGAATGATGTCAATGAAGATGACTTGCAGGGGAGTGTACGCATCCGCCGCAAGGTTATGACTCCCATTGGCCCCCATGAGCTAACCACAGAATACAGCTATCGCGATCGCCTCTTTAACGGAACCCTTGGCTTCCAAACCGTTCAAAAAAGCTACGGAGTTGTTCTCACCTCACCCACGATTCCCCTAGGAGAAAGCGGTGTTCAACTCACCTACCAAGGGGGTATCCAACAGATCAATGCATTGATTTCCTTTGATCGCCATGATACGTTGCTGAATCGACTCATTCTTGAAGAACGCAACGAGCTTGAGTTGATCGATGACCTAATTCCAGTGAATGAATTTGGACGGACGACCCTGACGCGTTACCAACTCGCGGCTCGGTTGCAACGATTTACCTTTTTATGGATTGGCCAACCCTTACCCGCAACTCCAGAGGCCGGACTGCGCTACACGGCCAACCCCGTTGTGCCCTACATCGTTGTTTTGCCCAGTATTCAGGGGGTGACGAGTTTTTACAGTAGTGGAGACACCCAAACAACCTTAACTGGAGGAGTTTCCCTTTTGGGGCAATTTGGCCACTTTTCTCGGCCCTATCTAGACTTCTTTGGCTTTAATCTCGGTTATAGTCGGAGCACAGAAGGCGCAGACTCTCCCTTTCTGTTTGACCGCGCTGTTGATCGGGAGGTCATCTCTGGTGGAGTGACAGCACAACTCTTTGGCCCCATTCGGGTTGGCTTTCAAACGTCCCTAAGCTTGTCTGAAACTGAAGAGTTTGATAACACCTTTATCCTTGAATACAGCCGCCGCACCCACGGTCTGACCTTACGATACTCCCCTGATCGACAGCAGGGAAGCATCAACCTACGCATCAGTGACTTTGACTGGCAGGGGACTCCAGAACCGTTTGGGGGGAACCCTGACGACTAGATCTTGAAAAAGAGATGGCAGGTTTATGGGTACTTTGAGCGACCTGAAGACTGATCCAAATCCCAGGTGAATGCGCTAAAGTTTGCAGTGGATGTGTTGACCAATGACATGGTCAAGCCAAGTGCAAATCATCATTACCTACCAGTTACCTACCAGTTACCTACCAGTGGAGACTTCATGGTTTTTTCAGGGCTAACTCAAGCCAGTGGTCGTCAGCGGGAAATTGTCGAGGTTGTTCTCAAGAATGGCTGGGACTATATGCGGCGTTTGCTCAGTGGCATCAATAGTGATGATGAGCCGGAATTGCCGCCCCCTGCGGTGTTACGCAATATCTTGTCTGATCTGGGTCCGGTGTACGTGAAGCTGGGACAATTACTGAGTACCCGCCCTGACTTGCTGCCACCAGACTACATTGATGCCTTGACAGATTTGCAGGCTAATGTGCCAAAGGTGCCCTGGGAACGACTCAAGCCTGTTCTCCAGCAAGAAATTGGCCACCCGCTAGAAGAGGTCTTTGAGGCCATTGAATTGGAGGCGATCGCTGCGGGTTCCATTGCCCAAATCCACAAGGCGACTCTCAAAAATGGCAAGGAAGTCGCCATCAAAATTCAGCGACCAGGTATCGAGGCAATCGTGGATCAGGATATTGCCCTGATTACCACCCTAGCGGAACTGGTATCCCGCACCAACTTTGGTCAATATTACGATGTAGTGTCCCTGGCAGAAGAATTCTCGATGGCCCTACAAGCAGAGTTGGACTTTACCCAGGAAGCTCGCTACACGGATCAACTGCGGCAAAACCTCCAGGTCAGCAAATGGTTTGACCCAGAACAACTGGTGATTCCAGCGATTAATTGGGATCTGACGACCGAGAAAATCTTAGTGCTGCAATGGCTGGACGGAGTGCCCATTTTGACGGCGGATTTGGCAGAGGCTGGGAAGGGGCCTGGGAAAGGGACTGGGAGCGATCGCGCCACCCAACGCCAAGCGATGACCACTTTACTCTTTCGGGCTTTCTTCCAACAGCTCTTTATTGATGGCTTTTTCCATGCCGATCCCCATCCCGGCAACGTCTTCTATCTAGATAGTGGCCAGATTGCCCTGCTGGACTGCGGCATGATGGGACGGCTCGACCCCCGCACCCAGGCCACATTGACTGAAATGCTATTAGCGGTCATTAGTTTGGATGCCCAGCGCTGTAGCCAGTTAACGTTCCAGTTGGCCACTCCCATTGGAGCCGTCAATATTGCCCGTCTAGAGGCCGATTACGATCGCCTGCTGCGGCGTTACTATAGCCGTAATTTGGCTGAAATTAATTTCAGCCAAGTGTTTTATGAAGTGCTGCAAGCCGCCCGCAAACATCGACTGCGCTGGCCGAGTAATTTGGGACTGTATGCCAAAGCGATCGCCAACTTAGAGGGATTAGGGCGCAGTTTTAACCCCGATGTTAGCCTCTTGGATGAGGTCCGGCCCCTTGTCAGTGATTTATTCCGTCAACAATTGCTAGGGGATGATCCCATACAGGCGCTGCTTCGTACCGGATTGGAATTGAAGAACCTGACCCTGCAATCCCCACGACGAGTGGAATTTTTGCTCGATCGCCTCAGTTCCGAAACCCTGCGCTGGAATATTACCCTCAAAGATCTGGAAGGTGTGCGGCTGACGATGGATGATGCTGCCAATCGACTTTCCTTTAGCATTTTGGTGGGGTCGCTGATTATGGGCGCGGCAATTGTCACCTCCAATCAACAAGCCATGCGGCTATACCTGATCAGCATTGCTCTGTTTGTCGCCGCTAGCCTCATCGGATTGTGGCTGATTGTCAGCATCCTCCGATCAGGGCGACTGCGCTCTTAACCTAATGGTAGGCGATCGCCTCATCCACGAACCAGCCAACCCACTCCCAATCGATCTTTGCCTTGGGCCTCAGCAGGTTGCTAGTGTTATTTGCTGCCTTGGCCGTCGAAACTTTGGCCAAGCCAGAGTACAGCACGGCAAGTATCAATAAAAACTTATAGACAAGATAGATTTCTGTAGAATAAAGAAGATAAAAGAGGTCGAAATTTTCTAATTCTTCACAACTTATTGATTCTCTTGATTCAATCCCCATAGACATATTTTGGTAAAAATTACTATAATTACGATATAGCCATTATCCATCCTTACGCTCTAGTCATGGTTCACCTCACCTCGTCATCTCTCCCGACTCCGATCTCCCAGGCCCATCCGTTGGTGCCCAATCCGACGGACTACGGGCTGTTGACTGATTTGTACCAACTCACGATGGCAGCTTGCTATGCTGGGGAGGGTTTGGATCAGCGACAGGCTAGTTTTGAGCTATTTGTGCGGCGGTTGCCCCCAGGGTTTGGCTATCTGATTGCGATGGGGTTGCAGCAAGCCTTGGAGTATTTGGAAGCATTTCAGTTTAGTCAAGAACAGGTGCGATCGCTCCAGCACACGGGCATCTTTGACCATACCCCCGCCCAATTCTGGGAGTTGCTCCAGGCAGGACGCTTTACCGGAGATGTGTGGGCCGTGCCAGAAGGGACAGCCCTCTTTGCCCATGAGCCATTTCTGCGAATTGAAGCGCCCCTCTGGCAGGCCCAAATCGTGGAAACTTATTTGCTCAACACCATTAATTATCAAACGCTGGTGGCGACCCGTGCCGCTCAGATTCGGGATATTGCTGGGGAAAACGCCTCAATTTTAGAATTTGGGAGTCGGCGGGCCTTCAGTCCCCAAGCCTCCCTCTGGGCTGCACGGGCCGCTCTTGGCGCAGGCTTTGATGGCACTTCCAATGTCCTCGCAGCAATTGCCTTAGGCCACCGCCCCCAAGGCACGATGGCCCATTCCCTAGTGATGGCCCTCTCAGCGCTCAATGGCACCGAAGATGAGGCGTTTATGGCCTTCCACCGCTATTTTCCTGGAGCAGCTTTGCTGATTGATACCTACGACGTAGAAGCAGCGGCCCAGCGTTTAGCCAATCAAGTGGCAGCAGGAACCCTGCAGGTGGATGCAGTGCGCCTCGATTCTGGAGATTTGGTAAAATTGTCCAAAATCGTGCGATCGCTTTTGCCTCATGCTACTATTTTTGCGAGTGGGGATCTGGACGCACCGGAAATCGCACGCCTCCAACAACAAGGCGCACTCTTAGACGGGTACGGCATTGGGACCAAACTAGTAACGGGTGCTCCAGTCAACGGAGTCTACAAGCTAGTGGAGATTGACGGGATTCCCACCATGAAAGCCTCCACAGGCAAAATTACCTATCCCGGTCGTAAGCAAATCTTCCGTCAGGTGGACTCCCACGGGAAAGTCATCGGCGATCGCCTCGGGCTTTGGACTGAAGCCCCCACCCCCACCCCCGAACACACTGAAATCCCATTATTGCAACAAGTGATGAAACAAGGAGAGCGATCGCTGGCACCCGAACCCCTAGACGCGATCGCCCACCGCACCCGCACCACTATCACCCACTTACCATCAACCTCTCGCCAAATTCACCGCCCCATTCCCCTAGAAGCTACCCCATCTCCCTCACTTAAAACATTGGCAAAAAACACCCAACAACGGATTCAACGCACCTATACTCAGTCAACAGTCCGTGAATGAAGAACGAGGAACGAAGAACGACGAACAAGGAAATTCTCAACTCCCCAACTCCCCAACTCCCCAACCCATGACAACTCTCGCACTCTTTGGCACCAGTGCCGACCCACCCACCGCAGGACACCAACAAATTCTGCGTTGGCTTTCCTATCAGTATGATCACGTGATTGCGTGGGCCTCTGATAACCCGCTCAAATCGGATCAGACTCCCCTAATTCACCGAGCCGCTATGCTTCGGTTACTCATTCATGATATCGAGCCACCCCGCCTAAATTGCCACTGTCGCCAAGATTTGAGCCATCGCCGCACGATCACGACCATTGAGCGAGTGCGTCAAGAATGGCCCGACGCCAATCTGACTTTTGTGATTGGCTCTGACTTGGTGCGTCAACTGCCTCGGTGGTATCAGGCTACCCAATTGATTCAGCAAGTGAAACTGTTGGTTGTCCCCCGACCGGGGTATCACGTTCAATCGGATGACCTAGAAGTATTGCAGCGAATGGGAGCCACGGTAGCGATCGCCAACCTCCAAGGACTGCCCGTATCCTCTACCGCCTCCCGCGAGGCCGTGCGTCACAATCCCGCCAACAGCCTTGGCCTCACCCCTCCCATCCGCGCCTACATCTTGCGGGAACACTTGTACGACACCTGTCCCTCACCCAAGCAACGCACCAATGTCGGCACATGATCCTGATCCCCAACCCTCTTCTGCTGTTAACCATGCCTTGGCCGACTTTAAGGTCGGCGTTGATATTGTTATTTTTTCAGTGGATACCGACCAAAATCGGTTGCTAGTCCTGTTAGTGATGCGCCATGATGCGCCTTTTGTAGGGCAATGGTGTTTGCCCGGTGCCTTGGTGCAGCAGGGAGAGTCCTTAGGCCAAACTGCCGATCGTGCCCTCTCGGAAAAAGTGCGGGTCAATAGCCTGTATCTAGAGCAACTATTTACCTTTGGTGGTCCCTATCGTGATCCCCGTGAACGGGAGGACAGCTTTGGGGTTCGCTATCTCTCAGTCAGTTATTTTGCCTTGGTGCGCTTCAGCAACGCCAAACTGATTGCCGACGGAGTCAGCGGCATTGCCTGGTATCCCTTCGACCAAATCCCGGCATTGGCCTTTGATCATAATGAAATTGTCAAGTATGGCCATCAGCGATTACGCAATAAGTTAGAGTATAGCCCGATCGCCTTTGATGTGCTGCCGGAAAATTTTACTTTAAGCGATTTGTATCAGCTTTACACCATTGTCCTGGGGGAGAACTTTTCAGATTATTCTAATTTCCGTAGTCGATTGCTAAAGTTGGGTTTTCTAGCCGATACAGGGCAAAAAGTGTCGCGAGGGGCGGGACGGCCTGCTAGCCTCTATCGGTTTGATGTTGACGCTTTTGCGCCTTTCAAAGACAAACCGCTAGTGTTCATCTGAGCTTTACCGCAATTCCTAGTGATGCCCCGGCTCAGCGATCGATGCGCTGAACCATAGGTCTTCTTTTCGGTTTACCTGCACCGCTCAACTCTTTTGAGAACTGCGCACTACCCAGCAAGAGCATCGTAAGCTAAAACTATTTTAGTTTGCGTATTTTGGTGGCTGAACCCCGCCGCTGGCGGGTTTCAGCCACGCAAATTAAATGGCAATCAGCTTATTTGAAGATATAGGTAGTTCTTTTGCATTGTCATCAGTC
>JBFRWC010000176.1:0-7452 GCA_051439365.1 Leptolyngbyaceae cyanobacterium | reverse complement strand
GCGCAGGGCTTCATCGATTGTCCGGGCACCTTGGGCCTCGATCTGCTGACGGTTAATGACATACACAGGCTGACTGGTTTCCCGTACCGTGCCTTCCCGTCGAAACGGCGTAAAAACAGGCAAGTCGAGCAATTCTCCCGTCACGTTAATGCGGATCGTCGGAGTTTCCGTCTCCTCTGCTAGCAGTTCAGTCGATTGCTCAATTGGTATCTCAGTTGGTATTTCATCCGATGCATCCTGGGCAAAACTCGGTGGTGCGAATACCCCCAGAGAAGCGATCGCGACTACAGTTGCAATCTGAATATGTTGTTTCGATGTAACGTTGCGCGTTAGTTTACTGGTGCAGAGAAAATATCGTGTCCATGCGGAAACGCACCCTAAAGTCTTCATCATCCGTACCTCGCAGATGTTGTACAACAGGAATCATGCATCGGCGGGCATTCTGACTGACACAATTTTGGACTTTGGATTTTAGATTTTGGCATAGAGACGCATGACTCACTCCGAAATCTAAAATCGGCCATCTAAAATCGGCTTACAGTTGCGGGACAGCGGCAGAGTCTCACTGCACTTTCCCCGTTTCCTCCAGCGGCTGATCCCCGCTAGAACCGATGAGTTATTTAGTTTGGGTCTTGCTCAATGCAAGTGTTCTCTCGCTACAGCATCGCTTCCGAGCCAGGTGATGGGTCCGGTGCCTCAGTTTGAGATAATGAGGATTGTATCACTGAGGGAACACTGTACAAGCTGAATGGTAGAATTTCGTCCTCAACTGGAGCCACGCCATGTGAACAAATATTAGCTGGGGAACTTCATTCAGAGTCCGTCTTTGACTATTGCTTTAATATAGATAGGGACTATCTTTGGAACGACTTGACTAACTTGGTCGCAGCTATGTCTAAAGGGTATTTCGGGTATTGGCCGCTAAGACTACTGAAGCATTGTCCACTCCGAATGTTACTGGTTGTGCCCTTTGTGCTACAGATCACCAGTATTGTAGGGTTGGTCGGGTATTTGTCCCATCGATCCGGTAGCCAAGCCGTCAGCCACCTGGCAGATCAGTTGATGAATCAGACCGTTAAACGAGTTGAGATTGCCCTGGAAGACTTTTTACAGACTCCTCAATCGGTGCTAACCACCAATCGATTGTCCCTGGAAGGCGAAGGGGTGAATGAGCAGAGTCAAGCCGCGATCGAGCGCTTGTTCTGGCAAAATATTTCCACCTATAAGAGCCTGACAGATTTAACCTTTTCCTCCACGGATGGCAGGTTTGTGGGGGTAGGACGGGATAAAAATGGTTTCGTGAGTCCAGTGAATTCCATCATCGTCATCCATCGGGAAGCGGGAAAGCGCCAATATTACCTTACGGATGATCAGGGACAGGCGCAGCGGATTGTTCACACCCAACCGGACTGGGATACCCGCGATCGCGACTGGTATCAGCAGGGCATCCAGCAACCCCCTGCTTCTTTGCGTTGGACTCCCGTTTATGCCTTTCAGGGACTGCCTCTTGCCGCCATTCGCTTAGTGACACCGCTTTACGAGGACCAAACCGTCATTGGTGCGATGGGATCAGGAATTTTTGTGTCGGACCTGAGTTTATTTTTAAGTCAGTTAGACTTTTCCCCTCAAGGACAGGTCTTTATCATGGAGCGATCGGGAAACCTCGTTGCTACCTCCACCCAGGAACAAGCTTTTGTGGAGAATATTGCAGGTCAAACCCTGGTGCGTCTTGCCGCAACCCAAAGCCAGGACAGACTCACCCGCACCACCGCACAAATTGTGATGAATGCCCAAACTCAGGCCGTTCCCTACCCAGCTACTTTCCGGGTTAAAGGGGGCGATCGCGCTGCCCAACGTTACTTTCTCAAAGTTGATCCCTTTCAGGATGACTATGGTATCGATTGGTTGCTGGTGTTAACGATACCGGAAAATGACTTTATGGGCGTGATTTCTGAAAACCTTCAGCGCACCCTGCTTCTCTGTGGGTTAGCCTTAGTGGTCAGCATGGGCCTGGGCATCTTCACGGCAAATTGGATGATTCGTCCTATCCGGAGGCTGGAAGCAGCGGCCAATGCTATCGATCACGATCAATTCAATCTAACCTTGCTTCCTACCACTATTTTAGAAATTCAGCATCTTAATCAAGGCTTTGAGAAGATGGCCAGACGATTGAAAACAGCGTTCGAGATGTTAGCAAAAAGTGAGAGAGAGTTGGCCGAAAAAGTTAAAGAGCGCACTCAGGATCTAGAAAATGCTAATCTTCAATTGCTGCAATTATCTCGGACTGATGCCTTAACCCAGATCACGAATCGGGGGGAGTTCGATCGCTTTCTGAACCAGGAAGTTAAACGATTGAAACGCTCCCAACAATGGCTGTCCCTCTTACTTCTGGATATTGATTTTTTCAAGCAATATAATGACTTCTACGGTCATCCTCAAGGCGATCAATGCCTAATTCAGGTTGCTGAGGCACTGAAGCAGGCGGTCAAACGCCCTATGGATTTAGCGGCCCGTTATGGCGGCGAAGAATTTGTCGTTATTTTGCCAGAAACAGACTTAACTGGCGCGATCGTAATCGCAGAGCAAATTCAACAGACCATTCGACAACTCACAATTCCCCATGACCGTTCTAAGGTGAGTGAAGTTGTGACTGTGAGTATTGGGATCAGTTGCATTAAACTTTGTGCTGATAACTTAGCTGAAGTCTTTCCTAAAACCTTTGTTAAACAGGCCGATACGGCCTTATATCAGGCTAAGACTCAAGGGCGCGATCGCTATGTCATATTTTCGTAAGCCCTATTGGTTCATCCTCGATAGATCATTGGAGCCCCTACTCATATGAAAACTCCCTTTTCATTCTTTTCATTAAATAAAAGACTCATGACTCTAGGCAAAATCCCTTTAGCGATTCGTTATATATTGCTATCAGCATTAGGGTTTGCCATGATGTCGGCTTGTGTAAAAACTGTGGCAGGTTCCGGCATTCCTGTATTAGAGATTATTGCGGCAAGAGCCTTAGTTTCCTTATGTTTAAGTTACTTAGATGTAAGGCGTAAAAGCATTTCTGTCTGGGGGCATAATCATCGGTTGTTAATCGCCAGGGGAAGTGTGGGTACATTGGCCTTATGCTGTGTTTACTATGCCGTGACCACATTGCCATTAGCAGATGCCACGGTTCTCCAATATACCCATCCTGCATTTACGGCAATTCTGGCCCTAGTTTTTCTGGGTGAGTCCGTGAAACGCTCAACATTAATTTGCCTTATCCTAAGTTTTATTGGGTTAGTGGTGATGGTGCGTCCCGGAGCCGGGGCCATATTGGGACTGCCACCCTTGAGTTTAATGGCGGCATTGGCTGGGGCATTTGGTAGTGCTGTGGCCTACGTGATTGTGCGTCGTCTCAGTCAGACAGAAGATAGCTCTGTGATTATTTTCTATTTCCCACTCATAGCCCTGCCTGTTTCACTCACCTTGCTTGGTAATGGCTTTGTTTTCCCAGAACTTTATCAGCTTTTACTATTACTTTTAGTGGGTGTGTTTACTCAGGTGGGACAGGTTGGCCTGACCAAAGCAATGGCGGTAGAAAAAGCAGGTAGAGTCACATCTTATTCCTACATTCAAGTTGTTTTTTCTGCCATTATTGGCATTATCTTTTTTGCTGAAATCCCGACTTTGTGGACGCTAATAGGGGGTACGTTAATTATCTCCGGGGCATTGACGAATGCTCTGGGGAAGGCTTAGGGCCACGATTATTTTAGGAATGCGGCTCACCAAATAGGACGACGGAGCAGGTCAGGGTATCAACCACCTGATGAGTCACATCGCTGACCGCCAGTCCCCCCGCAGTGCGGCGGCGCATCGATCGCAAAATCACCAGATCCACATGACGAGCCGCCGCCAAAATGACAGCCGCCGGATCATCATGGCGCACACATTTAATGCGGTACTCGATCGGGTCTCCCTCGGCTAAGACCGCCCGCAGTTGGCCCTTGAACCGTTGTAGGTCTTGGGCAGAATGGGTGCGATCGCTGACGTGCAGTAATGTAATGGAAGCCCCATGGGTAGCTGCAAACACTTGACCAAAACGGATTGTGTGGATGGTTTGTGAGGTCAGAATTTTAACCGGAATTAAGATGCGTTGTAGCTCAATCGGAGCTTGTTTCAACCGAGTCACTGCTACCGGACAGTGGGAGGCCCACAGCACATTGTCGATCATGCTGCCCAAGAGACGAGACCGCAACCCTTCAGTCTGAGTGCGGCCCATCACCACAAGTTGCGCATGGTGTTCACGGGCAACGCGGCTGATACCCTCGGCAATATCGTCGTCGATGCGGATTTGGGGACGGGCTTTGGTGCCGACGGATTCACTGATAGCCTGGGCTGTTTCCAGGAGTTGCTCGTGGTGGGTGAGAGCGTCCAGCAATTGTGGATCGTCCATGTGGGCATAGGCCGGGGCGATCGCCAGGGGCACCACATAGCCTTTTTCATGTTGGGCAATGAAGGCAGCCATCTCAATTAAATAGTGCTGGGTTGAAGTATTGGATAGGGGGACGACCACAACAAATGGGTTTTCAGGTGTCCCCTCGGTTGCGAGCCAGTCATCCGCAATTGGGTCATCTAGGACTAAAGGCTCGGCGGGCAGTGGCAATTGACTGGCAAAGCGGCTGGTGGTCGTCGAACCGACCAGGGATGTAACCAGCATCAACACGATGATCGCGTTGAATACTGGAGCCGTGATCAATCCCACCTGTACCCCGACTAACGCAGCAGCTAAGGTCGCGGCTACCTGGGGCAAAGACAGGGACCACATGGTCAAGATTTGTATGCGGCTATAGCGAAACCAACTCCCTGCGATCGCCGCTGCCAAAAACTTGGATAACAACAGTACGAGTACAATGCCCAGGGTCAATCCCAGGCGATCAGTCAGGGCTTCGATAAACACAGGCACATCAAGCAACAGTCCCATGCAGACAAAAAAGAAGGGAATAAATAGGAAGCTGCCAACAAATTCCACCTTTTCTTTCACTGGGCCATCGCCCACCACACCATTCACCGCTAAGCCAGCGAGGAAAGCGCCCACGACTTTATCGATGTTCATCATCTGCGCGCCAACCGCCGCCAGAAACACCGCAAGCAACACAAACAAAAATTGGTTGCCCTGTTCACTACCCGTGCGGCGAAAGTAGGACCGACCAGCCCAGTTCAGACCAAAAAGCACGGCAGCAGCATAAACCACCAACCCTAGCATTTGCGAGGTCAGGGATAACGCCGAAAAATCGCCCCCTTGGAGGGAGGCACACACTGCCAAGACTAGCAAGGCTGCAATGTCAGTAAAAATTGTCGCGCCAACGGTGACGGTGACAGCCTCATCGTGGGTAACGCCTAGTCGCATGACGATGGGATAGGCTAGCAGGGTGTGGGACGACATCAGGGAGCCAATCAGTACCGCTGCCACCCAGCCAAACCCCGTCCAGCGCCCCAACAAAATGCCTCCTATGAGAGGAATGGCAAAGGTGAGGACACCAAACTTCATGGCGCGATCGCGATTGCGCCTAAATTCCTTCAGGTCAATCTCTAAGGCTGCCACAAACATGAGATAGACCTTGCCCACATCGGCAAAGAGTTTTTCGACATCACCTGCTGAGTCGAGCAATCCTAAGACACTGGGACCCAGTAACACCCCAGCGAACAACAGGCCGACTAAACCGGGCAACCGTAATCGTTCAAACAAGGGCGGCAGAGTCAGGCTGACCAATAGCAACGTGGTAAACGTCACCAATGGATTATCGACGCCTACTTCACTGAGTCCATCCACGGCAGCACCTCCTTCCAGTGGGAAAGCTGCGAAACTGTTTTCATGCTTTGCTTTACGTTCGCTGTGGCAATCTCTGGGCAGGACCAGCAGTAAGCTGACCCGATGAGAACGCAAAAGTTCCAGTAACCCTGATCATCATAGCTTGACCAAACCTATTTCAGGCAAAGTCGGAAAGCCCAGCGGTCATATCCTAGAGCCTCGGAATGTGATCGACAAAACTAATTGGTCAAAGCGATCGCCCTCTGCTGCATCATCTTAAAAATGTTGTAGAAACCGTTGCTACGAGATGGAGTGAGGCTGACATCTAACCCGGTTCGTTTAATAAAATCGGGAGACAGTTGCACAACTTCCTCCGGTTTGGTGCCATTGAGTCCCTCTATCAACAATGCCACCAAACCTTTAGGAATTTGAGCATCGCTATCAGCCTGGTAGACAATACCACCGTCTTCAACGGTAGCTGTGAGATGCACCTGGGAGACACAGCCAGGGACTCGATTTTCTGGAATTTTGTCCTCTTCGGGAAAGGGGGACAGTCGTTTCGCAAACCACAGCACATACTCGTAGCGTTGCTTGGGTTCAGTGATACGCTGGAACTTCTGCAGAATTTTCTCTAGTTTGGGTGGAAGGTGCTGGGCAGTGGAAGTCATTGTTCAACGATTAAGTCATGGATGCCTGTCGTTTGAGTATAACGAATGGGGGCGGATTCCACTAGGGCCAGTGGCAACTAGAAGAGTGATTTGTGAGCGATCGCCACTTGCATTTTTTCCAGCAACTCTCATCAGAAAAGAGATTTTTGCGTGATAGCCACTTGCATTTTTTCCAGTAACTCCGAAAGCGGAAGAGCCCCTAAATCTCCAGAATGGCGCGATCGCACACTCAGGGTTTGCTGCTCAACTTCTCGATTACCCACAACCACAATCACGGGGATTTTTTCTAGCTCAGCCGTGCGGATTTGCTTACCGAGGCGATCGCCACTAGCATCAACCTCGGCTCGATAGCCCTGATCTTGTAGTTGTTGGGCAACAGTCTCAGCATAGGAACGCTGGGCGTCACTGACGGGCAGCAAGCGGACTTGCACAGGCGCTAACCACAGGGGGAAAAGCCCCGCATAGTTCTCCACCAAAATGCCAAAAAACCGCTCTAAGGAACCAAAAATGGCTCGGTGAATCATAATCGGACGCTGGCGTGAGCCATCCGCTGCCACATAGTTCATATCAAACCGTTCCGGCAGGTTGAAATCCACCTGAATAGTTGAACATTGCCACAGCCGCCCAATGGCATCCTTGATTTTGATATCGATTTTGGGACCATAGAATGCGCCGCCGCCTTCATCGGTCACATAGTCCCAACCTTTAGTATCCAAAGCTTCTACTAAAGCATCGGTGGCGAGTTGCCAAATATCATCGGTTCCCACCGACTTAGCTGGACGGGTGGAAAGATTCACTTCATACTCAGGGAAACCAAAGTCCGACAGAATTTTTTCCGTCAGATTGAGCACGCCCAAAATTTCCTGGGCCACCTGTTCCGGCAGACAAAAGACGTGGGCATCATCCTGGGTAAAGCCCCGCACCCGCATCAGCCCATGTAATACGCCCGATCGCTCATACCGATACACTGTCCCCAACTCAGCCCATCGC
>JBFRWC010000175.1:0-5766 GCA_051439365.1 Leptolyngbyaceae cyanobacterium | reverse complement strand
GTCTCTGCTCTGGCCCGGTTTGGGGCAACTGTATAGTCGGGCCGGGGTAAAAGGCACTAGCTTGGCGATCGCCACCCTAGGACTGCTCTACTTCCTGGGTTGGTCCCTCTTTGCTCCCAATGGCAACACCGTGACCGGGCTGCTCATGATTGGGGTCACGGCCACGCTCTACCTATTCAATCTGTTTGATGCCTACAACACGGTGCGTCCGCTGCCCAAGGCTTCCCCCCGTGATATCTATCAGCCCCACCAAAACCGCTGGTATGCCATCTTTTTGTCGCAGATTTTGCCCGGTTTTGGCCACCTTTACCTCCAGCGCACCGGATTAGGCGGGACGTTCTTGGGAGTTGGTGTCCTGACCGCCTATTTGGCCAATCTCTACCCCATCCTGTTGCCCATCCCCCCGATCATTTGGGTATTGGCCTGTTATCATCTGTATCGCATCACCCCCAACCCTAAGGTCGTCTTACCATCATCTGCCGATTCGGCCCAACCTCTGCGTCCTTCTCTACGCCCTCTATGGCCCTCTCAGCGATGGATCATTGTCACGGTGATGGTGGGGATCATCATGATGCGGCTGACCATTGGCTACATTCCCTCCTGGATCAATCAAAGCGTGTTGCAGTGCATCGTGCCCAGTGTGTCCATGCAGCCGACCCTCCAAGTTGATGACCGTATCTTTGTCCAACGCAATCCGGGCTATCAGCCCCAAACCAGTGATATCGTTGTCTTTCGTGCTCCGGTGGACGCGATCGCCCTCCTCAATGCCACCCCCGATACTCTCTTTGTCAAGCGAGTGGTGGGCTTGCCCAACCAAACAGTAGAAATCCGTAATGGCCAAGTGTTCATTGACGACGTTCTTCTCGCTGAATCCTACGAAGCAAGTGCCCCCGTCTATACACTGCCCCCCATCAAAATCCCTGCCACCACCTACTTTGTGTTAGGAGATAATCGCAACGAAAGCGCCGACTCCCATGTTTGGGGTTTTTTGCCCCTAGACGATATCGTCGGTAAAGCCTACAAAGTCTATTGGCCCCCCAAACGGGTTCAATCCTTAGGTTAGGTTCAATTGGGAACGGTGCGTTGTCACTACCCTACATTTAATTTAATATTGTGATCTAGAGTTTGCTGACCCAGTTGTATGGATAGGTTTCGTCGTTCTAACGCTCTACTCAATCAATCCTGGGGGCAACCCCTGGATCGCGTCTCTCTACTGGTGATGGCCATGCTGAGCGTGGCCATTGCCGCCTTGTTGGTGCTGGGCGATCGCACTGCCCCCCGTGTGCGGGATTTTAGCTGGCAAGAACAGAGAATTGGAGCTGGGGATCGGGCCTTCATTTTGACGTTCAACCGCCCCATGAACCAGGACAGCGTGGAAACCAACTTGCACCTCCAAGCGTTGGTTCCCGATGCTGAGCCGCGTCCCATCCCCGGTAAAATTAGCTGGGCGGGGCAACGCATGGCCTATACGCTCGAAACTCCCATCCCCTATGGCTATGAATTTGAGCTAACCCTCGATCAAGCCCAGGATCGATTTAGCCGACCCGAAAATGCCACCCTGGAGCCGTTCACTGCTCGGTTCCGCAGTCGCGATCGCGCCTTTCTCTATATTGGGGTGGAGGGGGACAATGAGGGACGCTTGATCCTTTATAACCTCACCCGTCGGCAAAAGCGTGTTCTAACCCCGGATAATTTGGTGGTGCTGGATTATGAAAGTTATCCTGACGGCGATCGCGTCCTGGTTGCTGCCACCTCCCGTGCGTCTCAAGAGCAAGGCATCCTCGACCAGAAACTTTATGTCGTCTCTACGGGGCTAGACCAAACTTCTACCCTTTCCTCTGAGACTAGCGATCCCTCTGCCCAAACCGCTGATGACGTTACTGACGATGCCTCGCCCCTGCCGCCGCCCATCTTATTACTGGACAGCAACGACTATCAAAACCTCAAATTCGATCTCTCCCCCGATGGTCAAACCATTGTGGTTTATCGGGTCAACCGCCAAAATCCAGCCGATTTCGGCCTGTGGGTGCTGCGGCCCGACCAACCTCCAATCCCTGTCGAAACCCAACTAGGGGGCGATTTTTTGATTACCCCAGATAGCCGAACCATTGCCTATTTGCAAGGACAAGGGGTAGCCCTACTCCCCCTGGAGTCTTCCCAGCCCAGAACCCGGCAACGGGGTGATTTCACGACCGTGGAACCCCTGGATTTTCTGCCCCAGTTTGGCATGGTCCTCAACTTTTCAGCCGATGGAGCCAAAGCGGCCATGACCCAATTTAGCGCTGAACAAGGACAACCAAAGCGATCGCTCTTTCTAGTGACTAATCGGGGCACCGAGGAAGAACTCTTGTCCACCAGCGGTAGTATCCTCGACGCTCAATTTGACCCCAGTGGGCGCTTTCTCTACTGCCTGGTCACCCAACTCCAGGCTTCCGAGATTTACGTTGAACAACCCTACCTTGTGGCCATCGACCTAGACATCAACGAGCGCACCGACCTCCTGTTGCTACCCCAGCAACAGAATATCCACATGAGTGTTGCCCCCGACGGGCTAGGGATTCTATTTGACCAAATTAAGTCCACCATTGATCCAGCCGAAGCCAATACCCTGCTGCGGGGAGACGACGGTAGCCTGATTACGAGCAGTCAACTGTGGTTTTTCCCGATCTCTCAGGATCAACAAGGTAAGTTAGTCTTAGCAAAACCTGATGACCTGCCGATTTCTGGCCTTGCCCCCCAGTGGTTACCTTAACCGGGTCGGCATTCGGCGTGAGATCGTTAGGGTTGAGGCAAACCTGGTCAATCGGTACAAGGATGTAGCCGTTTTCCTGAGCCAGCCTCAGAAGGTTGCCAAAACGTAATGTAAGGTTACAAAAGGGTGAACTACAAGATTAGGGGGCGATCGCCGATTGCCATCAGACATCAGGGGAAACCCACCGCTGTGGGCAATTCACCATCCATTCCAGTTTAGTTGAGACATTCCCTCGCCAAGATATGACAATTGTATGAGAAAACTGGGAATACTACATTACAGGAGGCTAAACTAGCTCTTGTATAGACAATCGAAATAAACGAGCCGAAAGCGCAGGCTCCCTGCAATTTCAGCTTGTTCAGGTTGTAGACAATGCATCTATCCATTCGTTATCGCGTATCCATTGATGACTCTAAATGAAGAGGCATTGCCAACAATTATTCAACACGTTGGTACTAACAACGTATCCAGGGTTAGGGAAGAGGTCATGACGACAATCTTGATCGTGGATGATAGCCAAACGCTGCGCAAAATGCTCAAAGATTATCTGACGAGCAATGGCATGCAAGTGCTAGAAGCCACAAATGGAAAGGAAGCTAAGCAACAAATCACATCGGCATCGCCCGATTTGGTGATCACAGACTTGATTATGCCGGAAATGAACGGCTATGAGCTCTGTCGATGGCTGAAAAACGAGACGGCGCTCAAGAAAAAAGTACCGATTCTCATTTGCAGCACCAAAAGTGAGGAATTTGATCGGTACTGGGGCATGAAACAGGGGGCAGATGCTTACCTGACGAAGCCGTTTGAAGAGGCCGAGTTGTTACAAACTGTTCGTAAGTTATTAAAGAGTGTTGCGTGAGATGAATAACCCTGTATAGTTGAGTCCTAGCAACGTTTTGCCCCAAATCGATGCCCTTTTTAGCACTGTGGGATCATCCACAACGTCAATCTGACTGAGCACCATTTTGCGCACCATTGCCTGCTGGTTAGCGTCATCGCGCCAGTGTCTGATCAGGCGATGGTGTTGTTTTTTGCAAACAGTGGCGATCGCTACTCTTCCCACAGTCGCCGCCGTTTAGGGCCACTGAGCCGCCCGTGGGTGTCTTGCAGCAACCGAGGAATATCCAGATGTTCGGGACAGCGAGGTAAACAATCGCCACACTCAGTACAGCGATCGCCCCTGCGTCCAGGAAACCAGTGTCCAGCATTTTCAAACATGCGATAGCGATATTGGCCAAAGGCGATCATGTCATGGGCGATCGCTAAATTCCGCAGCCGCAAGACCTCCGGAATATGAATGGCTTCGGGGCAGGGTAAACACTGGTAGCACTGGGCACAGCGATCGCGCCCTAGGGCTTGAACTTCCTGCTGATGCAATCGATCGAGGGCGGCTTGTTCTGTGTGGGAGAGAGGGCCAGTTTGATCCGCGACTTGGAGGGGGACCGCCAACTCATCGGGGGTCGCAGGACCAACGCTAAGGGTGGTAATGCGGCGATCGCTCAATAAAAACCGATAGTTGAGATGGAGTGGGGACAGCGGTTCACAGGTTTGTCGCAGTCGCTCTGGCGGCGTGTAGAGCATTCCGCCTTTGTCCGCTGGGGAAATGATAAACACGCCCATGTCCTTGGAATGGGCCAAGGCGATCGCGGCCTCGTTCCGCTGAAAAAAGGTGTAGTAATGGAGGTTGACAAATTCAAACTGGTCGGTAGCGATCGCTGCCAAAATAATTTCTAACGGTGCGTGGGTGGAAAAGCCCACATGGTTGACCTGACCTGCCGCCACTGCTGATCGCACTGCCGCCATACAACCATCCGGTGCAGTAATCCAATCTAAATGTTGCTGAGTATTGAGGCCATGAATGCCGAGACAATCCACAAATGGGAGACCGAGGTGGGTGAGCGATCGCTCAATCTTAGTTGCCATCTCATCGGCAGTGGCGGTGGGCGTAATTTTAGTGGTGATCCATAACTGGTCTCGATGAATCCCAACCCCGTGGGCGATCGCTTGTCCCAAATACTGCTCACTGTGGCCGTAGCCCTGGGCCGTTTCGATGTGGTTAATGCCGTGGGCGATCGCTGTCTGAATCACCTGCTGGGCGATCGCTGACGATGCCAAATACCGCATCGTCCCCAGCGAGAACACTGACAGTTGCCCATTAGTCCGACCAAACCGACGATACTGCAACCTGATATCCCGTTTCCCTGCATTCACCCATAACCCATCAAGCCTCTTCGCTGCTCCCCAAGCTGCCCTGTTCGGTAAAATCCCTAGGACTGAGGTTGGCCAAAAAACTACGGAACGCCTTGCGCTCCGCTTCGTCTGCATCCCGATCCACCGGAATCGATGCGTCCGCTAAGACTTCTTCCATGACCCAAATGGGGCTGTCCGTGCGGAGAGCCATCGCGATCGCATCACTGGGACGGGCATCAATCTCCCGCGTCTTATCCCCTTGCCGCAACGTTAAGATGGCATAAAACGTATTATCATGTAGCGAGTGAATCACCACCCGCTCCAGTTCCATCTCCCATTCTTCAAGAATGTTTACCATCAAATCGTGGGTGAGAGGACGAGGGGGTACCTGATTTTCCAAAGCATTGATGATCGCTCTAGCCTGATCTTGACCAATGAAGATGGGCAATTGTCGTCGCTCTGTTGAATCCCGTAGCAAAACAATTGGATTGCGAGTCGCTGCATCAAGGGCGATTCCAGCGAGTTTCATTTCTAACATTGACTTAGCCTCCAAAGATCAAATGAGAAGAACGGAGCAAGTGTAGGATTGCAGCAGAAGCCCGAATAATACTGAATTGCCTCTCATGATATCAAATGATATCAGCCGACACTTGAATGAGCTACCATTTTGTAAGGTTCCTTGAACTTCACGTTTTCCAAGCATAATCAAGGGGTGCGGAACCAGAAACTCAGCACCCAAAGCCCGAAACTCCCCCGTTCGGCTGAGCGCAAGCCGAAGCCCACTCCCACCCACTCCCACCACCATGTTCACAGGTCTAGTT
>JBFRWC010000174.1:0-5390 GCA_051439365.1 Leptolyngbyaceae cyanobacterium | reverse complement strand
GGGGGAGGACCGGAGTTTCCCCCCTTTGCAAGGGGGGCCGAAGGGGGGTAAAGCCGAGTTTTGGACCGTGAGTAGAGATGTGTGTACACCGTAGCCCTTTGCAAGGGGGGACTAAGGGGGGTGGTCTATTTACGCCGAGCGATACTAGATAAGCTCATAGTCATTTAATTTGTGTGGCTGAACCCCCTCAGTGGCGGGGTTCAGCCACACAAATATGCAAACTAAAATAGTTTTAGATTAGCAACTGATACACAACTCAAGCTAGCCTTACTCAACTAGCCTAATGCAAAAATATCATGCTGACATTCCCCCATCACAAAGGAGCGGGGATGCTTCACCTACTTTGGGTGAGCAACTGGATTTGGGCCTTAGGCCATTTCTTGTAAAAAATTACCAACCTGCGGTGCGTTACGCTGGCGCTAACAGCACCCTACAGCGGTATATTTTTTCTCGGAAATCACCTTAGAGGTACTTTTCGAGAGTATTGGACAAAGTCGTTTTGGGCACGGCGCCAACCACCATGTCAACTCGCTGCCCCCCCTTGAAAATCATCAAGGTTGGGATGCTACGGATACCATAGTCATTTGCAACCTTGGGGTTCTCATCTGTGTTAACCTTCACAACCTTCACTTGGCTGCCGTACTGATTAGCAACTTCTTCCACCACGGGAGCGACCATACGGCAGGGACCACACCAGGGTGCCCAGAAATCAACAAGGACGGGAACGTCACTCTCAATGACCTCTTTTTTGAAGTCTGCATCGGTTACTGCGGTTACTGTGCCTGTTGACATGCGTGAAAACCTATAATGTGTGCCTACGATTGTCTTTTAGGAATTCTACCATAGCAGAACCAGACCATTTACACCTATCATCATCTTACCGGGTCAAATGGGTAGGAAGCTCCTTAACTCCTGCTACGGTAGTGTTTCTAGCGATCGCAAATCTCTCCGAAAATCTGTTTAGAGCACCAAACTGAGCCTGAGATATGATTCTTTGACTTTAGAGAAAATTAAATGTTTCGCCAATGAACCAAATATAGATGATGTAGAATAACCAGCCTTCCCAAATGGTTAGTTTCTTGTCCTGGGTGACGAAGAACAGCAAGATCGTGCTGGCAATCATCGTCGGCAAGCTTTCACGAATAATCGTCCCAGGAATTTCGAGGGTGCCAATGACTCCTGGAACCCCCATTACCACAAAGGAATTAAAGATATTGGACCCCAACACATTGCCAACTGCTAGCTCCGCTTTGCCCTTGCGGGATGCGCTCACTGTCACAATTAGCTCTGGCAAGGAAGTGCCCAAAGCGACGGCGCTGACCGCAATAATTTCCTCACCAATTTTGAAGATTCTAGAGAGGCCAATCACGGAGTCAATGGTCAAGTTGGCCCCGATATAGATCACGGCGGCACTGACAACGAGCAGACCCACCTGCTTAAGCAAAAACCCCCGTTCTGTTTTGGGCTGGTCCTGCACCTCAGCTTCACCATCCCCCTCTTTGGTCTCTTCCTCAATTTCCTGGCTGGTGTTGACGATGTACAGCAAATACATCACGTAGGCTCCCAACAGTAGCAGGGCTTCCCCTGTAGTGAAGTTCCCATCCCGGACCTCTAGTCCTAATAAAAAGGCGGACCCAACAAACAGAGGTAAATCGACCGAGACCAGATCGTAGGAGATATCGACTCCTTTTTTGGTGAAAATCGCTGCTGTTCCCACGACCAGCAAAATGTTGGTGATATTGGACCCCAACACATTGCCAACCACCACCTCCGAAACGTTTTCAGAAATGGCAAATAGGGAAGACACCAACTCTGGCAAAGATGTCCCAATGGAGACGATGGTGACACCGATAATAAATTGGGGAAAACCGAGAGAGACCCCTAATTTCTCCGCAGCGTCGGTAAAAATATCGGATGCCTTTACCAACGCAGCGATTCCCACCACGAACATGATTGCAAAAACGAGAAGACCATCAGGCATCGCTGTTTATTCCCAAACCGATTAAACGTACAAAATGTTGCTACTTATACAGACATAACATCATTATGGTCCCCTACTAGCATCTTTTAGCGGGAACTGGATGAAATTTGCAGCCCTCTGGAGACCAATGGTACTGACATTTCCTGATATTTAAGGATGAGTTGTAGTCCAGAACCCCGGCTTCTTGAAGAAGCCAGGGTTCTACAGTCAGCTTATTCCAGCGACATGGCTCTGGAGACGGATGAATTTTATGAGTCCTATGAGGCTTTGATCGTGGCGATGGACTTGAGGTATTCCGTGTTCACTCCGGATTCCCGTGGCAGGGCAATCTTGCCTGTACGGGCAATTTCGCGAACGCCAAATCGAGCCAGAACTTGAACAATGGCTACCATTTTCCCAGGATCACCCACCACTTCCAGGGTGAGAGATTCTTCGGCGACATCGACCACCCGCGCCCGAAAAATTTGTGCAATTTCTACAATTTCTGAGCGGGTGGCGCTGGATGCATTGACCTTGAGCAGCATTAATTCCCGTTCCACACAAGGGACTTCGGTGATGTCGCTAATTTTAAGAACGTTGATGAGCTTGTTGAGCTGTTTCACCACTTGGTCGATGGCGCGGTCGTCCCCTTGCACCACCATCGTAATGCGGGAAATCCCCTCTTTCTCGGCGTATCCCACGGCTAAACTTTCGATGTTGAAACCCCGGCGGGCAAACAGCCCAGCAATTCGGGTCAAAACACCAGCTTCGTCTTCAACGAGAACAGAAAGAGTATGCTTCATGGTCGGTGAGAAGGTAAATGGTTCAACAGAGGCAGATTCTGGCCTAGCCTTTTAGCCCAGCTTTTCATTATATGGGACGATGGGGCTTACGGTTAGATCTGTGTCGAAACATCTCGCAGACGATTGTAAGGGTTGAGTTGGCAGTTGAGTTGGCAGTTGAGTTGGCAGTTAAGTTGGCAGTTGAGTTGGCAATTGAGTTGGCATTGAGGACAAGAGGGAACGGACAGAATGAAGCGAATGAAGCGGCTGTCGCTGTTGGGAATATTGCTAGGGCTGGCGTTGGTGATGGGGTTGGTGATGGGCCTAGGCTGGCGGGGAGTGGTGGCGGGGCTGCAATCGGCAGGTGGGGCGGTGTTCTGGCTCCCGGTCTACTATTTGGTGCCACTGGGGTGTGCGCTGTTGTCGTGGTGGTATCTGTTTCCTCGGCGGTACTCCCCCAGGAGTGGCGGTGCGCCATCGCTCCCTAGGCATGACGTGGTGTCATTGCCCCCCAGCCTGTCGCTGACAGCCTACTGTATTTGGATTAATTTTGCGATCAACTGGTTGTTACCTGTGGCCCAAGTGGGGGGAGAAATTGCTCGGATACGACTGTTGCTCAAGCGCCAGTTTCCTCCGGGGGAGGCGATCGCTTCTGTGATTGGAGACCAAACCCTTCAGTTAGTCTCCCAAGCTCTCTATGCGATGTTGGGGATTTTGCTGCTGGGTTTTATTCAACTCAATCCGCCGGTGGATGCAGGTCCAACTTCAATCCAATTCTGGTTACGCCTGGGTTTGAGCCTGATCGTGCTATTGGGGATTACGGCAGGTTTTTACTGGGTGCAGCATCAGGGGTTATTTAAATTGTTCTCACGGGTGGCCCATAAGTTTCCGGCCTTGCTGCCCGGTGGTCCTGATCAGATGCAAGAGACTGCGACGCAGATTGATCAGGCAGTGGTGGCGATGTATCAACGGCGCGATCGCCTGCTGATTGCAAGTGTTTGGCGGTGTGGGTTCCGCTTGTTAGCGGCTGGGGAAACCTGGTTGGCCTTGCGATTTCTGAACCATCCTGTAGGTCTTGGAGAGGCGATCGCCCTCGAAAGTTTGGGACAGGCGATTCGATCGGCGGCTTTCTTGATTCCAGGGGGACTGGGAGTCCAGGAAGTGGGGATCATGGGAATTGGCAGTGTGTTGGGTATCCCTAACACCGTCGGCTTAAATTTGTCCCTGTGCAAACGCATCCGCGAATTGGCGATCGGTGTTCCTGGCTTGATGGCGCTTCAAGTTGAGGAAGGTCGGGCATTATGGCCAAATCAACTGCCAAAGTGATAGCCAAAGCAATTTGACTTTTTCATGACTTTCGCCGAAACCTCGCCTACACTTGAGGTGGCCAGGTTTGGGAAGAGTCACATCATGGACCTACAACTGTCGAATGATACCCTGACGATTGTTTTAGAAAATTGGGAACAACTGTGGGCGGTCCATCTGGGTCAGACCATTTATGTGCCCATCAACCATATTATGGAAGCTACTGTGGGCCAAGCCCAGGGAATTTGGGATGGCATTCGGGCACCGGGAACCTTTGTTCCTGGGGTGATTCGGGCGGGTACTTACTATACGCAGCAGGGGCGAGAATTTTGGTATGTGACTCGGCAAGAGGGTGGAGGCTTCGAGCAAGTCATGGTGCTCTCTCTCAGCTTGACGGCGGATGAATACTACAAGCGAATTGTGTTGTCGGTTCCTGAGTGCCAGAGTTGGGGCGATCGCATTCAGGCTGCGATGTCAGCTAAGTGATTTGCTAACATTTAGACTGACGATATCGTCACTCTGGTCGCCGTTTTGTGATTAACTCAAGCCAAAAGCAACCGTATGGTTCAAGCCACCGCAAAACCTGTAACAGCACGACGCTCTGGACGATAGAAGCCTAAAACGATATCCTCTTGGGAAACACCCGCATCTATCAGTTCTTGGGCAATTCCTGGATCAGTCCCATCCCATTCAATCCAAATTTTGTCGTTCTTGATTCGTAGGTGAAACGCTACAGAATGAACTCGTCCCGTTGAGCCCCAACCAATATCAAGCAGCAAGTAGCGATCGAAGTGGCGATACGTGCTCCGCACAGGCGAGCCAACGCACAATGGCAAGGACTCAATATCACCGTGGCTAGGGCGGTGTTGGGCATGGGTTTCAACGATTGTTTCAATGATGGTGCGGTAGTGGGCTAACTTATCCATGCCAAAATTTCCTCGGTGTCAGGATTGAAAAGGTTATTCAGCAGCCTACTCATCTGAAAAAATAGCCTCCAGATCCTGATAGCCACTGACGACTCGCACAATAATAATGCTGTTATCTACAAGTTTATATAGGATGACATGACCTTTAAGGGGTAAGCCCCGCAAACCTGGAGCAACTTGATCATACCGCCGCCCCAACTGCGGAAATTCCACCAGCTTGCGACACTTGTTATCGAATTCCCGAATGAAGCGTTCTCCTGCATCCAGGCTATATTGCTCAAGATAAGCCAGAATTCTCTCTAAATCACGACTAGCAGCTCTTGCAATTTGATACTTCATCACGATTCCGATTGCCGCCGCTGCTCAATTTTACTAAGGAGGTCGGCAACAACAGTTTCCCCATCCATTACCTCACCC
>JBFRWC010000173.1:0-4013 GCA_051439365.1 Leptolyngbyaceae cyanobacterium | reverse complement strand
CCTGGCGACGGCGTCCAGAGACTGGCCTAGATTCCGTAAGCACCGCTGCAGTAACTACCATACCTCACCGTAGAGCGTGGGTTGGTCCATGCGCCCCCGGGCGTGGGCGGCTTGCACATCTTGGAGGGCTCCTGGACCATCGCCTAGGGCGGTGGTGAGGCCATCGAGTAGTTTTTGTGGCCAGTGGGAATATTGCCGAATCATCACGGGCACGTTGGTGCGATTTTGGAGAGCGCGGGCTTGGAGAGCGGGAATAAGTCCGCTATTGACCAATGAACTTTTGCCGACTCCGGAAATCCCGTGGATGACAATTAGTTTGTGGACTTTTCCGGCGATGCGTTCCAGGAGTTCAGTCAAGTCCTGAAAGCGGCCTGATACAGCAATCTCAGGGGCAATGGCTTCTAGGATTGCGTCAACTTTATTTTGAGGGTAAAGTCCTGTAGGGATGTCACCCCCAATGATGTCTTGACTAAGCGGTGGATGATGGCGGCGGTGGCAAAAGGGCTGGGGTTCTGGAGGTTGGCAGTCTGGGGGTTGACACTGGAGTTGTCCTGCTCCGATAAAGGCCCGGAGGCCGTATTGCTTTTCAATCAGAAGGCGATTTTGCTTCATGGCGAAGGCTTCCAGATAATGGCCTTGATTCCGTAAGCACCGCTGCAGTAAATACAATACCTCACCGTAGAGCTTGGGTTGGTCCATGCTCCCCATTGCTTGGGCGGCTTGCAAATCTTGGATGGCTCCTGGAACATCGCCTAGGGCAGTTTTGGCTTCTGCTAGCATTTTCAGATAGAGGAGGTGCCGCCAGTTGGGAGTGACGTTCCCCTGCGCTAGGGCATGGAGAGCTTGCTGGATCAGGTCGATGGCGGGCTGCCACTGGTGACGGTGCAGGGCAATGTGGGCTAGAAAGCTATAATCTTGGGCTAAGGCTTGGGCATCGCTGTAAAGCTGGTGCAGGGGTTGGACTTGGTGAATGAGTTGTTCCAATTCATCCCAGCAGCCAAGGCGATGGAGGACTTGGGCCAATTGGTTGCTACAGAGGGACACGAGGTCGGGGCGATCGCTCTGGCGAAAGCGGATCAAACATTCATCCAGGGGGGCAACGGCGGCAGTCCAGTCGGGGTTCTGGTATTCGGCGTTGTCTGCGATCGCACATCGCACTTGACCGAGGTAGTAGAGGGCTAGTCCCTGCTTGAGGCTAACATTCGGCACATCAGGGTGATCGTGCCAATAGGACAAACTTTGCTGGAAGAGAGTCTCTGAATCTTGGGGATGACGTTGTACTCCCTGGGTAAAGGCGATACTTGCTTGTAAATCCGGGGCAATGGGGTAAGCATTGGCCTGGAGTTCGGTCAGGGCGATCGCCAATTCATGGAGCTGTAGCATTCCGCTGTCCCAATCCTGCGATCGCTGTTCCAATGAGGTCGGTTGGTGGGGCGCTAACAACGCCTCAAACATTCTATGAGCAGCATCTTGGAGCCATTGATGCAATTGGCTCAGGGTCGGTTGAATCAAGAGGGTTGTCCCGCCGCTAATGCTTTCCAGATCGTTCGCATATTGGGACAATAAACCATATCCTTGATCCGTAACCCATAGCAAAACAGGAAACGCAAACTGGCGGCACAACTGCTCTCGCCCTTTGTTCAGTTGTTTCAGTAAGGTCTCTGGGGTATGGATGGCATCTAATCCCAACAAAATCACCGCTCCAGGCGTGTCCTCTTGGGTGATAGTCTGGAGCTGATGAACGATTTCCTCTGCGGCTAGTCCCCGGTGGTCATGGGGAAAACAATTGAGCCGCAAGGTATACACGCCACCCTGTAAGTCTTCTCCGCTCAGCCCTTCCAGCAATTCTGCCAAGACGATTTCCCCTAACTGGGTATAGTTGCAGCGCACCACTAACAGGGTCATATCCTCAGTCCCCTGGCCCAAGGCGATCGCGTTGACTACTTCCTCTAGCACCGCATAATGCTGGGGCGCGGGGCTGGATGATTTGGACGACAAATATTGGGGAGGAGAGGCGATCGCCATGATGGTTGCTAGCATTGGGACGACGAACCCAATAGGGACAACACCCAAACCTGATTTTTCAGAAGCAGGCTTGGTGGCCCCAGAGGGTACCCCGAATGTAGCATTGCGAACCAAAAGCAATATGGGGGGCGTGACCATTACCGATCCACACCCCTACTGCCCCAGATTTGGCGCAGTTTGGCGTAGTTTAGGGTAGTTTGGCGTGGATTCGCGCAGTTTAGTGCCTACTGACTCGCTGTTCGTAGAGTTTTTCGTTGCGCTTAATCGAGTTCCAAAAATCAACGATGGGTTGGGGATAGTCTTGGTCTAAAATGACTCCAAACTGCTGTTGCTGATTGCCGTTGAGCGACCACGGCTTGTGGATGGTGTCCTCGTGCAAGGAGGCGAGCTCGGGAAGCCAGTGGCGGAGGTAATCGCCGTGGGGGTCATAGGTCCGGGATTGTTTGGGAATGTTGAAATAGCGGAAGCCACGGCCATCATTACCAACCCCAGCCGTATAATTCCAGTTGCCCCAATTGCTACATACATCGTAATCAACCAACAGGGACTCGAACCACTCGGCCCCAATCCGCCAATCGATCGCCAAGTTTTTGGTCAAAAAGCTGGCCACATTTTGCCGCCCTCGATTGGACATAAACCCAGTTGCGGCCAACTCCCGCATGTTGGCATCCACCAGCGGATATCCGGTTGTCCCCGTTTGCCACCGCTCTACCCACTCCCAATTGGTTTTCCAGGGCAAGTTGAGTTCTTGTAGTCCGGAGAGATGAAAAACGCGATCGCCATGTTTGGCGCAAATCCATCGAAAATAATCCCGCCACAAGAGTTCAAACACTAACCAATAGGTCGAGTTATTCTTCACTCGCTGGGTTTCGTACTCCTGGACCTGTTGGTAGATGTAGCGAGGGGAGAGACAACCATGGGCCAGCCAGGGAGAAAACTTGGAGGAATAGTCGGCCCCTAACAGGCCATTGCGAGTTTCTTTGTATTCCTTGAGGCGATCGCCCTCCCAGATATATTTTTGTAACCGCATGAGTCCCGCTGTTTCCCCACCCTTAAAGGGCAGAACCCCTCGTAGATCGATGGGAGCAACCTCCAGATCAACGTCAGAGAGTTGAGGGAGTGTGCCCAACTCCACATCGGGTAGGGGGGGAAGTTTCGGTGGGGTGGCGAGGGCCGGTTCAACGGTCGATTGCTTCTCGACCTGTTTACGAAAGGTGGTGAAGAGGTCGGGGATTTGGGCGATCGCAAACGGTAAATTATCGGGATGGTACAGCGTCGTCCCCCAGAAGGTCTTGAATTTGACTCCTTGCTTGTGCAGGCTGGCCTTGAGTTTGCGTTCAACCCCAGTTTCTTCAGAGGTCACTTCACCATGAAAGAGTACTGCGTAGATCCCTAGCTGCTCAGCCAATGCCGGAATGACGACTTCCGGCTGGCCCTGACGGACGATGAGATTGCTACCGAGAGACTGGAGCGATCGCCTCAAATCTCCCACCGAGTCCAGCAAGAATTGTGCTCGAAATGGCCCCGTTTTGGCAAAACCAAAGCTAGTCGTCCCAAACTGGCGTGGATCAAAACAGTAAACTGGGATGAGTGTCGCCCGTTGCTTTAAGCCATACACCAGTGGCTCATGATCATGGACCCGCAAATCATTGCGATACCAGATTAGGATTCTTTTTTCGGTCATGGTGATTTGATTTTACCTTCATTATTTCCCCTACTCTGATTGTGCCAAATCCCACAAAAATCGCAGGAAATAGCACGCCTGGGGTGGGTATGAACCACCCTAAAAAGGTGATTAAGCGGCGTAATCTGCCTCCAATGTAATAATTTGCTGGTGATATTGTCTCAAGGTGGGTCGGTGGCCAACGCTAATAAAAGTGACGTTCATGTCCAGCAATAACTGATAGAGATCGGCCTCATGTTTCACATCCAAGGCACTCGTGGCCTCATCCAAAATGACGTACTTGGGTTGATGCACTAAAACTCGG
>JBFRWC010000172.1:0-3486 GCA_051439365.1 Leptolyngbyaceae cyanobacterium | reverse complement strand
CCCTTGTGCCTTCCTCTCCAACAAGGCCAAGTTCTTCCGCTTCCGCTCCCCTGGAGACTAGAGAGCAAATGCCTACTGGTCCTTCTACCTCGCCCCCCTGTCTGTTCCAGGCTGAACACCGCGCTGCAGAGAGATTACCGACCTTCTTACCCCCACCTTCTTCCAAAGATGCAATCTACACTCGGATGGTTTCGCAGTATGATTTGCGTGATTTAGGGGAGCAGGTGAACTATGGGATTGGGCACTTACGACCAACCTATGATGCTATTGATGCTTCTGGTGCCTGGTTTTCTTCACCCCTAGGGGGAGCACTTTGGTTACGGGAAGTGGTCTTACCACTTTATCAAGAACCATCCACCGAAGCCCTTTGGGGCTGGGTCGCCTGCGGTCACCTTTTGCAGAAAACTGGTGATAGGCAGTCTGCCCCTTCAACGGCAGAGTGGGAATCTGCCGCCACAACTGAGGTTGACTTGCAAATGTTTGAAACAAGCTGGGGTTTAGACGCCTTTATTGTTCTAGAGGAACAACCCGGAAACTGGTACCGCTTGCAGATCACAACGCCAACCAATTCTAACGACGGAACGTTCTGGATATCAGGGGCCGATCTAGGGTTGAGTTCCCTCCCAACCATAGTGGAATTGTGGCAAGACGTTTTGAGCGATCGCTCCATGCTCTATCTCCTAGGAGAAAAAGTGCATATCCTGTACCAGGCACCCAACCCTGAGAGCGAGGTTTTACTTGAAATTGATAATAGAGACCTGAATAAACTAGAGGATCTTTACGGACTAAATGTTCTAGAGTTTAGCGGGGACTGGATGCGAGTCCAGGTCATAAAGCCTTACATTTACTGTGCTCCCACAGAAGAAGAACAGGACCTCAATGCCCGCTCGGAAATCTTTGAGGGATGGATGATTTGGCGCACACCAGAGCAAGGGACTCAACTCTTTTATCCGCCCAGAGGCTGCTAGAAAAAACTCTGATTTTCTAGACATTAAAGGTTTGATTTCTGTCGTTCTTTAATTAAAAGAGATATGATGGATGATACTTACACTAAAATTCAGTTGTAGAATTCCAACTCAAATTATATTGAGAAACTGGCTTACCCCAGCCTCATCACAAACTATTACACATTTGCCCTCCTGAACAGATTGTAGGCACATGAAGCAGAAGAAGAATAGAAGGAAGATATAGAAGGAAGAACAGACCATCGTCGCTTTGTGGTTCAAAGCTGTAGTCAACTCGGCCAGGTGAAAGGACAGCACTGACACTATCAAGTCCTCATCCGTCAGAGATCACCATTGGCGGATGTTAAGCTCACCTTAAGAAAACATAAGCGATGTAGCGATGCTGAAAGAAGTGAGTACACTATAATCCAAGTAACCTTTAGCTCACCTAATCCCATCTATCACTCACGTTTATCATTAGGTTCAGGAGTTTTAGAATTCCCCAGCCTGTAACGTATTGCAAAGTTAGGACCAGGATGTGGCTTAAGGAAGAGGTGAATCGGTAAGATCGGTTCACGTTGAATGGTGTTGATCCCACGTTGACTGGATGGATGATTTGGTGCAGCATTATCAAACCCTAGAGTTAGAGCCTGGAGCGTCCCTAGAGGAGGTCAATCAGGCTTATAAGGATTTGGTGTTTATCTGGCATCCCGATCGCATTCCAAAGGATAATACTCGCTTACAGCAAAAAGCCCAAGCCAAGCTCAAAGCGCTGAACCAGGCTAGAGATGCTCTACGCCAGCGGCATCGGGGACAATCAGCTCAGCAATCGACGCAAACATCTACCCCTGCCAAAAACACTGCCGCCACAACCAAAACGCATCAGCCTCGGTCTTATGCAACTGGGACGACGACGAATCAGGCGACTCGACCACGACGGAGTGGCTGGCGATCGCCCCATAGCCGTTCTCGGTACTCCAACACCTCACACAATCATACAGCGTCAGACTCGCGGGACTATGCGTCGCGGGACTATGCGTCACGGGAGCGTCCGTCACGGGAGCGTCCGTCACAGACAACAGAACCGCAACGGACAACAACTCAAACAGCCCCACCACAACCGGCTCAATCGTCAAGTTCTGGCTCTCAAACAGCAGGAACTCAGGCGACTCCGTCCCAGAACCAGGGGCAGTCCAGTACGCCATCCCCTGGGCCTCGCCATAATCGGTACAAATATAAGGCCCCGCCTCGACCCGGTTTCAATAATTACTACTACACGCCCCCTTCCCCTAGTCCTTCTCCAGTTCCGGTTGCCACTGCGCCTGTTTCTGTGACGACGGCGGATGCGACGGCGAAGTCAGTTCAGGACACTCCCAATCGAGTCTCCCCTCCAATAGCCTCGCCGTCAGGGACACCGGGGAAAAATGGGTCGGTATCCAGCGATCGCACTAGCAGCGATCGCCATGGCAGTCATCCATCTTCCTCTTCAACGAATGGCTATACGAATGGCAATGGCTACAGTAATGGTCATGGCCATCGACCCACTCCCACACCTACTCCCACTACCCGGCCACGAGAGCCAGATTTAAGCGATGTGGATTGGAGCGATCGCAATCTGAGTGAAAAGGACTTTTCAGGGCGGAATTTGAGTGGGGCCAACCTGAGTCGAGCCGATTTAAGCGACGCATTTTTGCACAACATCAACCTGAATCGCGCCAACTTGCACCGGGCCAACTTGCACCGGGCCAACTTGTTGCGGGCTAACTTGAGCCACGCTAATTTGCGGGAAGCAAATCTGATTGGGGCCGATTTGAGTGGGGCCGATTTGAGCGGGGCTGACTTAAGCGGGGCTAAAATTGGAGTGCCAGGCCGGATCATGGTGAAAATGGTGGGCACAGTTTTACGGGGAACCATCATGCCAGACGGCACCATTCACGAATAAAACTTGATTCCCATCCTGGACCCAAGTGGTGACATCATCTGCCTGTAGCCAGCAGACTCATCATGATTGAGCAAATCAACACCGAGCCATCGGGAGCAATATTTTCACCCTGCCACGGCTACCGTTATGGGCTATGGCGACGTTGGGATGTTGACCAACCGCTGGTTCTATTCATTGGTCTGAATCCCTCCACTGCCGATGCCGTCACGAATGATCCCACCATCCGACGTTGCATTGGATTTGCCCAGTCTTGGGGCTATGGGGGCATGATTGTCACCAACCTATTCTCTTATCGGGCAACCCGCCCCCAGGAATTACGCCAAGCGCCTGATCCCATTGGCCCTGAAACTGATGAGTGGATCGTGCGTTGGTGCCAAGATGTGATGAATCCAACCCTAACCCCTACCTCAACTGGGACAAAAGACCGAGTAGACGGACGAGTCTTGGCCATCTGGGGGAATGCAGGGGCGTGGTGGGAACGCGATCGCGCCATCAGCCAACTTTTCCGTCCTATCGTTCCCCACCTCTCTTGCTTTGGCATCACAAAACGGGGGCAACCGACACATCCGCTATACTTGCCCAAAACGTTGCAGCCACAAC
>JBFRWC010000171.1:0-5945 GCA_051439365.1 Leptolyngbyaceae cyanobacterium | reverse complement strand
CTAATGCTGTCGATCATGGCTTGCAAGCCTGGTAGTTGAACCATTGACATGGTTAAGCTTCTCCTCCAATATTGCTGATATTAACGATGCGTCCTGGATTTAGGGATTCATGCGAGGGCTTTGGGTCAGTGCGGTGAGGGGACACAAAGGATCCTCGACATTACAGATGCTCTGCTAGTGTGACCATTTTGATCAACTCGTTAGGGATAGAAACCGTTCGCCCCTTGAGGCTAAGGGCCACTGATTGATCATCGCGACGGATGAGTTGTCCCTGCCAAAGGAGGCTACCCTTGTAGGGTTCTGTGGTTTCAACCGCAACTGGAAATCCCTTAAAGGCGATAAAGTCGCGATCGCTCATTAAGGTTGGGGAAATTCCAGGGCTAGAGATCTCCAAAACATAGGCATCCGGGATAACCTCGCTATTATCCAAGGTTGCTTCTAGCTGATGGCTCATGCGTTCACAATCGGTTAGCCCCGTGTCACTATGGGGATTGCGAATATCCACTCTGAGAATGGGCGGACTTTGGTTGGTGTGGAATACGACGTTGACGACCTCCAGACCAAGTTGGTCAGCGATGGGCGTTGCCAAATCAATAATTTGTGGAACCAACGGATGAGTCATATCGGCTAGACGAAAGGGCAAAAAAAAAGGAGGGACAACCCACCTCCAGGTTTGAATCTGCTGGAATGCCATGAGCGATCGCCACTTGCCTAGCGCTGTGGTGGCTGCTCACAGTCAACATATTAGCTCATCTTAAACAATCCCGGTTGCAAACTGCAATCATCTGTTATCCAGGTCGTTTCCCATATTTTCCTCTAGAACGCTGACCCGATCGCTATCCTAGAAGGTCTTGCGGGTAATGGCGTAGATTTTTTTGGTTTGTTCTTGCAAGCTTTCGATATCTTCTGCAGCCAAGCGCTGAACATAGTTGATTTTAATTTCCTCTAACCAAATACCCAGGAGGGCTTCAATTTCGTCGAGGTCCTGATCCCGCTGGATTTCATCGCGAAAGGTGCTGCCCACTTTTGCCATGAGGGATTGGGTCAATTCCGCTCCTTCTTCATCGTTGATGATCGCGATAATACTCTGACGCAAAGCATCATACAACTGGGTGGCAAGCTCCTGAGATAACTGGTTCGAGACATTGGTCATCCCCGGTAGATTTTGAACCTGAGTATAAATGGGGGTTTGGCTGAGGGCAGAGCGGACGGTATGCTGAATCAGCAATTCAATATCCGGTCGGACTTTCGGCAAGACATCATTGATGGCGGTCGAAATCACTCGTTGACTAATCAATTGCAGCTCGTCCACACCATTTAGGTCTACGTAGCGATCGCCCGCTGTCGTATCCAAAATCGTGCGCCGCATATCTCCGGTTTGTAGCATATTTTGAACTTGGTCAATCACCCGCAGAATCACCACTTCCGTCAGTTCCACCGCCACACTCGCCAGAATGCCACGGGTGAGCCGATTCCGAATCGGTTCCAAATCAATCAAGTGAGACTGGTTAACGCGAATGATGACCGGAAGTACCCGTAGCCATTGCCAGAAGGGCAGCAACAGCGGGATATCGTACCAGCGCCACAGCATCGCATCCAACCAATTGGTGTTGGCATGACGGCGACTGAGAATAGCTGTGCGTAGCAAGAACTCCGCGCCAAATAGCAGAATAAACCCAATATCAATGATAATGAACCGATTGACGGGGATACCGCTGGTCCCAAACCAAGCCGCCGTAATATTCCGGTAATAGTTCGTTTGAAAGAGAGGTTTGATTTCTCGATCGAAGAAGTTGTAGCTGTCCGGGGTGAGGAAATCCCGACTCCAGAAGACATCAAACGCCTCTTTTGACGATTCCACTTGGCGATTCTCTGGTCGCTGGGAATTGACATAATCCATCGTGCGGCGCTTGATCCGCTCCAACGTGCCTGTTTTGTCCGCTATTTCAAAGGGGTTTTCATCGATAATCGCTCGGCTTTGCTGCCGGAGACTGGTCAATAGATAGGAGTCAACCCCATTCGCCAAGCCCGATTCAGCCACTCGCTTTACCGTACTGAGATAGCGCTCAGTCGTCCGTTCCGGCTCAATCCCCTTGATCACCGCACCGTAAGCTTGAGTCCAGCTAGGGGAAATTTGCAGGTAGTAATCTCGCAACGGGATGTAGCTGTAATCAAACAGGACGAGGACGAAATTGAGCAGGGCGATCGCCGCCATCATCCGCTCAAACCATCGAAACCGATATTGACGGGAAGGGGATTGGGTCGTGCGTCTTAACATTGCTCCACAGGTTTACTTTTTGTTACATTAAGGAATCGGAAGAAGTGATTTCAGGCACGGGTAGGGCGATCGCCGTCTGTTCCGACTAGCTACGGCAACAGCGTAATGGTCATCTATCCCGTTGCAAGGATACATTGCTTTTCATCGGCAGTGGCTTATTTCTTCCCCAAATCTGACTTAAATAAATCTTTAGAGATAGTTTTGAGAGACACGCTATGACAGCCGCGATCGCACCACCCTCTTCGACTCATGCTGAAACCTACTGGCAATGGCAAGGTCACTCCATTCACTATGTTCACGCTACGGCTGATCAGCCCACCAACCCCGTTGTGTCAGAAAAGACCATCCAACCCAGCCCCCCTTCCTTGCTACTGGTGCATGGGTTTGGAGCTTCCACCGATCATTGGCGCAAAAATATCGCTGAGCTGAAAGAGCATTTTGACGTGTGGGCGATCGACTTACTCGGCTTTGGGCGATCGGGCAAACCCGACATCACTTATTCATCTGATGTGTGGTGCGATCAACTGCACCACTTCATCACCGAGAAAATCGGCAACCCAGTGGTGCTAGCGGGTAACTCCCTGGGAGGCTATGCCAGTTTGTGCGTCGCAGCCCACTATCCCAAATCGGTCCAAGGCGTGGTGTTGCTCAACAGCGCCGGCCCCTTTTCCGATGCCATGCCAGCCCAATCCCCATCAGGAATTAAGGGTGCTTGGCAACAGCTAGTGCGCTCAATTTTGCTCCACCCTTTCCCCAGCTATTTCCTGTTCCAGTACACTCGCCGCCGATCGATCATCCGTAAAACCCTAGAAAAGGTCTATTTTGATACATCTGCTGTGACCGACCAACTGGTGGAAGACATATATCGGCCCTCCTGCGATCCTGGAGCCGCCAAGGTCTTTGCCTCAGTGTTCAAATCGAAGCAGGGAGACCCAGTGGATCACCTCTTGGACCGGATGCACTGTCCCCTGCTGGCACTTTGGGGCACCAAAGACCCGTGGATGAAAGTCGAGGAGCGGAGCGCAAAATTGCGCCAACACTATGCCAATCTAACAGAGCACTATCTTCAGGCAGGGCATTGTCCCCACGATGAGATCCCGCAACAGGTCAATCATCTAATTCAGGAATGGATAATGGCTAAGGGATGAGGATAAAATAAACTCTAAGTTTTTTGTAGGGGCACTTCGCGCCCCTACAAAAAGGTACCTTGATGCCTTGGCCCTCACTAGAAGTATCTACAAATAATAAAACCTTCATGAAAGGGAAACCGTACTGGAGATAACTATCGGTATGATAGCTATCTCGCCTGTGTATCTCATCACAGTCTTGCTTGGGGAAGTGCGTTATCTTCGTAAGTAGGAGACATTAAGTCGAGACCGAACCCCATCACAGGGGCAGGCGACAGGTCTATTCGCTGCACTACTTGGACTGTAAACCACATAGCCTGTAATTCGTAGCCTGTAACTACACAGCCTGTAACCACACAGCCTGAATCGGTTTCTGACTCATCTCGTTAGATCGTTTCACTAAGCGCAAGAGGATATTATGACAAACCTAACGTCAGCAACATCTACTCAGTTGGAAAATGGCTTCCCTGCTTGGGAAGGCTTACAGCGTGCTATCGTCGCTAGCTCTGGCTTTCAGAGTTGGTGTGCTGAGACAGCTCAAGGCTTGGACACTACGTCTAAGCAGTCTTATGAACAATTGGTGATGGCCTATCTGCGAGAAACGCTGGAGACACTTGCCTATTAAGGTTATATGTCACTCAAGTCACTGCTGCTGGATGCGAGAAATGGCGATCGCCCTATTCATATCTTGGCGATCGTCGTTTCGCCAGCCGGACCAGCCCGAACATCCTTATGCTGAACATCACCAGACCGAACGCACTTATCCCGAACGCACTTATCCCGAACGCAATAAACCCATTACGTTTAGTAACGCTTTGTTGGTAGCATTTTAAGTGTTCAATCCTGTGTTGGCCGAGCTTATGTTGCCTGCAATCTGTCTTCAAAACGTCCACAAAGTCTACGGCAACAGAGCCGTGGTGGATGATCTATCTCTCACCATCCATGAAGGTGAAGTATTTGGTCTACTAGGGCCAAATGGGGCCGGAAAATCAACCACCATTCGGATGTTGACGACTTTGACCCAACCCACCGAGGGCGACATTGTAGTCGCTGGGTTTGATGTAGTTCACCATGCCAGCCGTGTGAAGCAGAACATCGGTGTGGTATTGCAACAAACCAGTGTGGATGGGGACTTAACCGTCTGGGAGAATATGGAGTTTCATGGGCGAATGCACCACATTCCACAGCCCAAACGCCGAGAACAAATTAGTCAATGGTTGGACTATGTTGATCTGGTGGAAAAGCAACATGATTTAGTGAAAACTCTGTCTGGGGGGATGAAGCGGCGGCTTCAGATTGCCCGTGCCCTCTTGCACCAACCCCGCATTCTATTTTTGGATGAACCTACGGTGGGGCTTGATCCCCAAACTCGTCGCCGTCTGTGGGAGATCATCAAGGGATTGAACCAGCAGGGAATGACGATTTTGTTGACGACCCATTACATGGAAGAAGTGGAATATTTGTGCGATCGCATTGGCATCATGGATGCAGGAACCTTGATCGAGATGGGCACACTCCAAGAGCTACGCCAACGCCACGGTCAAGGGCTATTGATGAAGCAGGTGGGCGATCGCTGGGAGTATAAATTCTTTGCGACCGTTGAAGCCGCAGAAACCTCACTGATGCAGCAGAGCAATAAAGCAGGCTTCCTCGTCCGAGCCTCTAACTTAGAAGATATTTTTGTAGAACTCACAGGTCGGAATCTAGATTAGGGGCCAAGTCGTTATTTTGAGTCGTTCAGCCATTTAACAATCGTAGCTAGCATCCGGATCTCCGCATCTAAGAGTCTGAAATATTGACGTTCAAGCACTTCATTCGCTATCTTGCGTACAAGATACTCCAGCACTATCCTTCCTCTGGTTAAGCGTCAAGACTGATCAGGGTGGATTAAAGGCTTTACAAGTTGCTTGGGATCGGTATTTCAAAAAGCCATTGATTAGGAGTTCCACTGAAAAACTATGCGTCTTGGGAAAGTCGTCAAGTCCAACTCTCATTGCGATTACATCGTCCAGTTGGATGACAAATTCTCCGTCAGTCACCCACCCGATGCCCATACGTTTGGATTTGGCAGTTTTGTCAAGTTAGAGGAACCCAACGGCGAACATTGGGCTGTGGGTGTGATTTACAACACCCAACTGGTCAATCCCCTATTTTTGAGCAATGGTCCTCGCCTGTCCAGCGACTCTGATCCCTTTTTTACTCCAGATTTGATTGATGATACCCGGACCCTATTGGGGGTGGTGTTGGTTGGGCAATTGGATCGAACTGGCCCCCAAGCCTTTGGGATTCAAGGGATTCCCCGGGTTGTGGTCCCAGTGAATACCGTTGCATGGCTGATGGATGATGCCGAAATCTATCAGTTTCACACGACGGCCCACCAGCAACCCCAATTTGGCTACTACAGCCATCTGTTGCGGTGTGGCGGTAGTTTTGCCACCGATTTGACGCTTAATATTTTGAGTTATCTGATTGAACAACCTTTGTTTGCCTCTACCGATGTCCGTGCATTAAACCTCATTCGGAAAGAGTTAGCTTGGAAA
>JBFRWC010000170.1:0-3164 GCA_051439365.1 Leptolyngbyaceae cyanobacterium | reverse complement strand
CTGACATCCCCACAGGCCAAAACCATTTGGCTGAGCAAATCAACCTCAATTTCCGATCGCTCTGACAAATCGGGTAACAAGTGCTCTAGGGCTTGCTGAAAATTCTCTGGATGATTGGGAATCGCACCATCAAGCGCGTCCCAAACCTGACGGGAGGCCAACCCATTGGCTTCCACCTCTAAAATCCGCAACTGCGCTAGGGCTTCGATCTGCACCGTTTGACATTCCTGATCTTGTCCCAGGATGCCCTCCACAGCGATCGCAGTTTGCCGTAGTTGCACAAGCTGGCGCATCAAGGTCTGATAATGCTGCTGCAACTGCTCCACTACTGCCGTTGGATTGGGTTGCCCTTCACTCTCAGTAGCAAGCAACTGTTGAATATGACTGAGCTGGAACCCCTGCTGCTTCAGTGCCACAATCCGCCGCAATCGCTGCACGTCATCATCATCGTAAAGACGGTAGTTGCCGCGCGATCGCTTGGGTTGGGGCAGTAAACCGACCTGGTGGTAATGGCGCACCATGCGCGGTGTCACTTTGCCACCCACGGTTTCGGTCAGTTCCTTAATGGTCAACTGCTGCTTAGCTTGGGTCATGGCTCTCAACTTTAACATTTACAAGAATGTTAAAGTTGATTCTAGAATACTTGGCGATTTTAATCTCGCCTACCTCAACAAAGTTAACCCGTAAGGTAGCTTCGCTCAATCACCCAACATTGAGAGTTGAACAAACCCGCATCGAGAGTTGAAGTTGAGCGAAGTCGTTCGTGAAACATCTCTCAAAGGGAGAAAACTCGGCCTGTGGGGGCCTTGTTTTCTTGCAAATCCCTAAGTGGTCTACGGCGCAGGCGCACATTCTCCACCTAGACCATCCACGCTGGCGCAGGTGTTGTAAACCAACATCCCGGTATAAGTCTCCCCAGGAGTACCTGCTGCACCCAAACCATCTGCCAGCAGGACTTGCTCAGAGATACTAACCCCAGCTTCGTCCGCGACCGTCTTTAAGACGCGATCGTCAGCGGTGAGTTCGGCAAAGATAGTGGGTATAGACTTCTCACGAATCGCTGTGGATAGCTCTTTAACCTGGGCGGCAGTCGGTTCTTCTTCAGTTGATACCCCCAGCAATGTACCCTCAACCGTCAACCCATAAGCCTGGGCAAAATATCCCATCGCATCATGGGTGGTGATTAGGCGACGCTGGGGTTCGGGGATAGTGGCAATCTGTTCTGGAATCCAGGTATCTAGGGCTTGCAACTCTGCTGTCAGTTGCTCTGCATTTTTGGTGTACGTATCAGCATTGTCAGGATCAATCGCCACGAGGTTATCCCGAATCAATCCGACCATGGCTAGTCCGTTCTCAACGTCGTGCCAGATGTGAGGATCGGGATTCACCTCTCCCTCTTCTTCCACCTCAATTACTTGTTGGACAGCTTCATCGTGCAGGGCGATTTTGGGAGCCTCGGATTCCGATGCTGTGGCCATGCTAATAATTGCAGGTTCAAAGTTGAGTCCAGCGTAAAAGACTAGATCTGCTGTATCGATCGCCTCTCGATCAGAGGGTTTGGCCTTGTAAGTGTGGGGATCTTGATCGGAGGGAATGAGACAGTTGAGCTGGGCGGCATCCCCCACAATTTGAGTGGTTATGTCGCAAATGACGCTGTAGGACGCTATGACATCAACTGGAGATTCATCGGCTGTGGCACTTTCGACTGTTTCTGAGTCTGTCGTGGCCTCAGCCTGACTACTATCTGAACTTGTGGACGAGGGAGTGCTACAACTAGCAAGGCCAAACGTGAGGGCGATCGCGACTCCTAAGATTCCGTGTTTGTGGGCAAAATATCGCTGCATTTACTTTCCTGTATGCCTAATTCTCTACCAAGGACGAACAAAAGCGTTGGAATATAGACGACCACCGATTGCTAGTAGCTGAGTTGTCAGATTGGGAACTGTTAACACTCACCCAAGTTTAATGACTTGTAATGTACAAAAATCTATTTCTGTACGCTTTTATACGTTGAGAAGGTAAATATTGCACTACGCTCAGACTGCATTAGTTCGGGGCTGTCCAGGGCAAAACTCCGAACACTAGACATTTATATAGCTAACCTATACACTGGTGTCAACCTTTAAGTCAGTTTATCGCTCTGTTGCTCTCCAGGCCGAGCGTTGTTGGAATGGCAGCTCTGTCCTAGTTTGCGCAATTGCTGATTATGTCTATTACAGAAATGTTGCAGTAAGTGCTCTTCGATTGCGGGTGCTATTACAGAAAAGCTGATTATAAGGTTCTTCTATCCCTATTTGTAGGTTGGTGCCGATGCTAGAAATTCAGAATTTGTCGATTGACTACCGAGGTACACGCGCACTTCACAACGTTAGTTTTTTTGTCCCTTCGGGGCAATTGGTGGGTATTATTGGCCCCAACGGTGCAGGTAAAAGTACTTTAGTCGAAGCCATTCTGAATTTGGTCCCGGTAACGCAAGGCGTTATTCAGTTCAAAGGGATGCCCTTGCGTCGCCAACTACTCCAAACGGCCTATGTGCCCCAACGCTCCCGCATTGACTGGGACTATCCCGTTACAGTATGGAATGTGGTGATGATGGCTCAGACGGTTCAGGCGGGGCTTTTTCACGGGTTTAGTCGTCAGGCCCGACACTTGGCCTGTGAGGCGCTGGAGCGGGTTGGTATGTATGAGTTGCGCGATCGCCCCATTGGTGAGCTATCGGGCGGACAGCAGCAGCGTGTCTTTCTGGCACGGGCTTTAGCCAAGGAAGCTGAGCTTTTAATCTTTGATGAACCTTTTACCGCTGTGGATCGGAAGACCGAAGATATTATCTTTGATATCTTTCAAGAGTTACGGGCTGCGGGTAAAACGTTGTTGGTGATTAACCACGATTTGGGCGATTCCCTAGCGATTTATGATCAGCTTTTGCTTCTCAACAAACGCTTGATTGCCCAAGGAACTCGTCAAGAAGTGGTCACATCAGACAATTTAGAACAGGCTTACGGTCGAGGTCTTACCCGCGTTTTTGCTTAAAAAGTTTTGCTTGAACGACATCAAATGAAATTGATTCAACTCTAAAGGATATAGAAACGCTTCATGTTGGATTGGATTCTTGAACCGTTGTCATTGAGCTTTATGCAACGGGCGTTAATGCTGGGTATTTTGCT
>JBFRWC010000169.1:0-20872 GCA_051439365.1 Leptolyngbyaceae cyanobacterium | reverse complement strand
CTCAAGGTCAGGCCGAGTGGCAGCATTTCCTGACCCAAGCGCGATCGCACCGAACCGAGGGACGTGACCTCAACGATCCGGAGGTTCAGCAAATGGCGCGGCAGTGGCGCACCAGCATTCTTGGGTTTGTCGGTGGCGATCTACAGCTCTACGAAGCCCTGACCCAGCTATACCAACCAGAAGGCGCTGAAGCCGCTAGCTGGGGCACCCTAGATGCGCCAACCTTGGAATACATTCTCAAAGCGGTGGCGATGCTATCAGTACGGGAAGGATTGGTAGATTGTGCCCTGGGGCGCTTAGCACCAGAAACCCATGCGGTGCTCACCCAAGGCCAGGAAGCCATGCAAAAAAAATTGCAGATCCACGACTTTATGGGGACGGAAGGATTACTACTGGGACTACTCGCCGTGGAAACGAGTGGGGCAGCCCAGGCTCTGGGGGAACAAGGCGTGGATTTTGCCACCGCAGAAACCTTATTTCGCGACTGGTTAGCTAGCTGCGCTACGTCACCCGCTGAAATCCCTACAAAAATGCCGTTTACTCCCCGCGCCCACCGCGTATTGGAACTAGCTGCTGAGCAAGCGAAACAGCAGGGAGACAATCCGATTACCCCGGAACATTTGCTGCTCGCCATTTTGCAAGAAGGCGAAACCAGTGGCGGCATGGCCATGCGCGTTTTACAGAAATGTCATGTGGACTGCGATCGCCTAAAGCAACGCCTCAGTCTCTAGACGGTAAAATCTTTCAGATGGCCACCTCCTTGGGGTATCAGTCTTGGTCTACCAAGCCATTGAGAAAAGTGGGTGGGTGCCACAACTCAATCTGCAGCATTTGGCTGGATGTGCAGCGATCGAGCGTCGTCAGGATGCGATCCAATCCTTTAGACGTTAGTGAAAAGGGCGATCGCCCCATACAACGTATCCCGCTGCTGGGGCGATCGCCCAATTGATCGAATCGCCCCAACTAAATCTGCTTCCTCCATGCAGGTGCCCCCTTGTGCCCCCGCCATCGTGGTGATGTGCTCCTCCATCAAGGTACCGCCAATGTCATTACAGCCCCATTCGAGTGCAGTGATAGCCCCATCAAGGCCCAATTTGACCCAACTGGGCTGATGATTCACAATCCAACGGCCCAAGAAGAGACGAGCAACAGCGGTGAGCAATAGGGCATCGGCTAGCACAGGCTGATCCCGACCCACCCGTCGTCGTAGGGGTTTGGGAGCCTCTTGGCCAACGAAGGGGAGCAAAATAAACTCGGTGATGCCGCGATCGCCCCGCTTTACGGCGGATTGTTGGAGCGATCGCAACTGGGCCAGATGATGAACTTGCTGGGCCGGAGTTTCGATGTGTCCCGACATCAGGGTGCTAGTGGTGGGCATTCCCAGTCGATGGGCCGTACCGACAATCTCCAACCAGGTGGCACTGTCGATCTTTTCGGGACACAACACCCGCCGCACGTCGTCATCCAATACCTCAGCGGCAGTACCGGGCATGGAATTCACTCCCGCTTCTTGCAGCGCTGCAATCACACTGGCGTAGTCCCGGCTATCTTCCCGTGCAATAAACTGCACCTCTTGGGGCGAAAAGGCATGGAGATGGAGGTAGGGAAAGGTTTGCTTAATTGTGCGGATTAGCTCCAGGTAATAATCCAGGGACGTGCCATTTTGCTTGGCTTGCAGATTGAGTCCCCCCTGCATACAAATTTCGGTGGCGCCTCGCTGCACTGCATCGGTGGCTTTTTCCAGAATGACACTGTGATCGAGCCAATAGGCTCCCTCCTGATCGGCATCGCGACGAAAGGCACAAAAGCTACAGTGCTGTTCACAAATATTGGTGAAGTTGATATTGCGGTTGATTACATAGGTGACGGTGTCCCCGACCAGTTGTTGGCGGAGTTCATCGGCGGCGGCGCGAATGGCGGCGATCGCTCCCTCATCGGTTTGAGTCAGCAGTTCCAGCCCTTCGGCTTCGGTGAGGTCGTGGTTTGTTAGGGCGCGGTTGAGGATGGTGGTTAGCATGGGAGTTGAGAAGTTGGAGAGTTTAGGTAGGGGTTGAGGGCAAGCACGGGGGCATTGCCCGTACAGGAAGTTGGGTTTTCGGTCTTCAGTCCTCGATCTTCCGGTTTAGCCATGCTCGGAGGATGCCTGTGACGATGGCGGGACATTCGAGGTGGGGGAGGACTCCAGTGTTGGCGATCGCTTCAAACCATTTTACGGCTTTGGGATTGAGGGCGGCGAGACGCTGACCGAATTCAGGACTCTTAAACCTGGAGGATTGGCCCCAGATAAAGGCGGTAGGAGTAGTTAACTGATCCAGGTATCGGGTCAGATCGAAGAAGAGGGCACCTTTGAGGGCAGCGAGGGCTGAGTATTCGGCGTTGGGTTGTTGGGCGGAAGCGGTATAGGCAGCCACCATCTCATCGGTGATCCGATCGGGTTGAGCAAACAAAAATTGTTGGAGGAAGTTGCGCACGGCCAGATCATTGGCGGCTCCTAGAGTATAAATGACTCGATCCACCCCTGGCGTGCCAGCGAGTTGGGCCGCAACTCCACTGCGGTAGCTACGGCCAAAGTCGTCATAGCCAGAGGGACAGACGAGGAAGAGGGATTGGACTAAATGGGGTTGGGCGATCGCCACCCGAATCGCAAAAGCTGCACTTAGAGAGGTCGCCACCACTGTGGCCCGGTCTCCTAAGGAGTCTAAAAGTTCAGTGATGATGGTGATGTAATCTTCAGCGCTGTAGTCTCTGGGAGGATGGGCAGAGTCCCCCCACCCAATCAAATCGGGGGCAATCACCCGATAATCGGTAGCAAAAGCTGGATACACCTTAGACCATTCATAAGCGGAAGAGCCACCCCCCATACTGTGGAGAAACACCAGCAGGGGCCGATCATCACGGTTGCCCTTGGGTTGCCAATGCTGCCAAGGAGGACCGCTAGGACTGTAGGACACCATTTGCCCCAGAGTGGTGTCGATTGTTTGGGGTTCAAAACCGGGGGGAGAAAAACGTAACATGGGCGTTCTGCGAGTGTCTCCAAGAACTAAGGATAGAACTAGATTCTACAAGCCATTGAGCGCTATACCAAAAGGTATCATGCATCACAAATCCTTGACAGTCCCAGATGATACAAGCATTGGGGCGACAGCGTTTTGTATCTGCATCTGCCCTGCACTTGACTAAAAACCTGACGAATGGGCGCTAATTGGGTCAACACCACGATGTATCATACTGACACACGACTACCAAACTGAGAACTAGACAGGAGTTTGCAGCTAATGTAGAAAGTTGAGGCTATTATTCGTCCCTTCAAACTAGACGAAGTCAAGATCGCCTTGGTCAATGCTGGAATTGTGGGGATGACTGTCTCTGAGGTGAGAGGGTTTGGTCGCCAAAAAGGGCAACCAGAGCGCTACCGAGGATCGGAATACACAGTTGAGTTTCTGCAAAAACTGAAAATAGAAATCGTGGTAGAGAACGATCAGGCTGACATGGTGGTAGACAAAATCATCGCGGCTGCCCGTACCGGGGAGATTGGCGATGGCAAAATATTTGTCACGTCTGTGGATAAGATTATTCGGATTCGCACAGGGGAGAGCAATACGGAGGCCATTTAACAGGGCTGGCTTCGTGGTGCCGTCAAGCCCGCTCAATGGAATTGACAGGCTCTGTCGGGGGAGCGATCGCCAACGGTTGGAGCGATCGCTCCCTAGCTTTAGATAGACCAATTCAGGTCAATTCCAGGTCAATCTTTGAGCTTTGCTGACTTTCGTATATGGCAATACAAAATATCAGGTCAAGGTACGGTTAAGTAATTTAAAGTCAGGATACTATCACAGCCTAATCCTCTAGGCTGAACGCGCTAGTTTAAACATTCTGGCTACACATTCTCCGCGAGGCGCTGGGTATCGAACCGAGAGGCAGGAGGGAGGTAGCTGGTGGCTTCAGTGAGAATGGTCAGCACAGTTCAATGGGGTACAGGGTATGATAGGGGGTCAAACTGAATCATTGGCCGATATCTTTCGCCGACTAAGTGGTAGTATTTTTCCGGCAACGGCTGAACCTTATGAGCGTGGGAAAACAATCTTTTTTCCCGGTGATCCGGCTGAGCGAGTTTATTTTTTGACCAAGGGAGCCGTCAAGCTATCACGGGTTTATGAAGCTGGGGAAGAAATTACTGTCGCTCTGCTGCGGGAGAATAGCGTCTTCGGGGTTCTCTCTCTGATGACGGGCAATCGCTCCGATCGCTTTTACCATGCGGTTGCATTCACTCCAGTGGAGTTACTGTCTGTGCCAATTGAGCACATGCAAAAAGCACTCAAGGAACATCCAGAGCTATCTGTGGTGATGCTGCAAGGGCTGTCATCACGGATCTTACAAACAGAAATGATGATTGAAACCTTGGCCCACCGGGATATGGGATCGCGCCTAGTGAGTTTTCTGCTGATTCTGTGCCGTGATTTTGGTATTCCTAGCTCAGATGGGGTCACAATTGATCTGAAGCTATCCCATCAGGCGATCGCCGAAGCTATTGGGTCTACTCGCGTGACCGTCACCCGCCTGTTGGGAGACCTACGGCAAGAACACATGATTTCCATCCACAAGAAGAAGATCACAGTTCACAATCCCATGAATTTGAGTCAGCAGTTTACCTAAGCCATTTATGACAAAAGGTGCTGTAATTTTTGATTAGCACCCCTGTGCTTCAACGAGCTGCGTATCCAGGTGATAACGGTATTGCTATTGCGGCGATCGCACAGTCCTGTTCTCCTTTTCCGTTAGCTGGTTCTTAGGGGTCGCACCCCGGCATTATTTGTCCCGCGCTTCCCATATCCCCGATACCAACATCACCATGCCCCCAGCCAAAATAAAGAGGGCAAAGGTTGCTGGAATGACGTTTAGCCAATCAATGGTGTCAAACATGATTTCTGTCTAGGTTAGTTGATCTAGGTTGGTTGATCTAGGTTGGTTGGTCTAGGTCGGTTGGTCTGGGCTGGCGATCGCTCATCCGCTCAGTGTTTCATACTTTTCCGTTTATGGGAATAGTCCCCAAGGGTAGAAGGGCCACTCGTGTGAGGATCTCGCTCAGGTTGCAGGCAAGATACCCGCACTGCAATCTAGTTTCAGTGCACTACGATTACGATCCCCCATTGGTACTTTTATTCGTTGAGCGATCGCTTTTAACTGAGTCAAAAATTGTATAGACTATGCAAGGCAGAGTTGCCTAGGTTGATTTACGGATGTTGGTGCATTCAGGTAGTAGGTCAAAGTTGGTTTATTTATTTACCACAGTGGCAGGGCTGAGCCAATATTTAACCCTCAGCCACCAGCACAAAAGTCCGTTTCAGTCCCACTTCGCTAAGGCAGAAACAGGAACGGCTGGTGGGGCAACACCTCAGGGGCAGTCACGCTTTGGTGTGGGCCTGGTGCCGACGATGGGTGCCCTGCATGAGGGGCATCTCAGTCTGATTCAGCGTGCCCGTCGAGAGAATGAACTGGTGGTCGTGAGCATTTTTGTCAATCCCCTCCAGTTTGGTCCCAATGAGGATTTACACCAGTATCCCCGCACAATGGAACGCGATCGCCACCTGTGCGAACAAGCGGGGGTAAATGCCATTTTTGCACCCTCGATTCGGGAACTGTATCGCACCACTGGGGGAGTCCCCAATGCTAGTGCCATCACTCAAGTCGTTCCCCCTGCGGCCATGCTAAACGTCATGTGTGGGCGCACCCGTGTGGGACATTTTGAGGGAGTGGCCACTGTCGTCACGCGGTTGCTCAACCTCACCCAGCCCGATCGGGCCTATTTTGGCGAAAAGGATGCTCAGCAACTCGCGATTCTACGCCAACTGGTGCAGGATTTGAAGCTTCCAGTGGAATTAGTCGGCTGTCCGATTGTGCGGGAAGCCAACGGCTTAGCCCTCAGTTCCCGCAATCAATACCTCAGCGAAGCTCAAAGGGAGCAGGCTCCCGTGCTGTACCGTAGTCTTAAACGGGCAGAATCCCGATTTCATCAAGGCCAAAGTCAGGCAGCGGACCTCGTTCAGGCGGTCAAGGCAGAAATGGTGGCGACTCCTGATGTTGTCCTGGAATATGCAGAATTGGTGCATCCCCACACGTTAACCCCTCTCGAAATGGTGGATGATCGGGGCCTGTTGGCGATCGCCGCCCGGATTGGGACCACTCGCTTAATTGACAATATCGTGTTGAACCATCGCCGCCCCATTATCGCCATTGATGGCCCAGCGGGGGCTGGAAAGTCCACCGTAGCTCGACAGGTGGCCCAAATCCTGGACCTGTTGTATGTGGATACGGGGGCGATGTATCGGGCAGTGACGTGGTTGGTCTTACAGTCTGAGGTTGCCATTGAGGATGAGCCTGCGATCGCCGAACTGGTAAGCCAATGCCGGATTAAACTGGTGGCCAATCCTAACCAACCGGAAACCCCGGCCAATGGTCCCCCTTGCCAAGTGTGGGTCAACAACCAAGATGTGACCCAAGCAATCCGCACCCCGGAAGTCACCGCTCAAGTCTCAGCGATCGCCGCTCAAGGAGCCGTCCGAGAAATCTTGGTGCAGCAACAGCAACGCCAGGGCCGCAAAGGCGGCATCGTCCTCGATGGGCGTGACATTGGCACCCATGTCTTTCCCGATGCCGAGTTAAAGCTATTTTTAACCGCCACCGTACAAGAACGAGCACGACGGCGACAGCAGGATTTGTACCAGCAGGGCTACGAGGACATCAACCTGGCCGAACTAGAAGCCACGATTCAACAGCGGGACCATCAAGACAGCACTCGCGCCATTGCTCCACTTCGTCAAGCCGCTGATGCCCTTGAAATTGACACCGACGATCTCACCATCGATGAAGTGACCACCCAAATTGTGGAGTTGTATCAGCAAATCGTCGCTCCCAAAATAGCGGTTCCCAAAACTGTAGCTTCAGGGACTACACCCCCTCAAACCGTGGCTCCCAACACCGAAAGCAACCTATCTTCAGGACAAACGTAAGTTAAATCACTATTTTTATAGTTTCATTGCATTTAGTGTTGTCTGGGGCCAGTCTGGGGTTAATTGACGAATAGCGATCGCTAAAATAAGTAACCGCTAAAACGTCACTGCTAAATCGCCACGGTATCGAGGAGTTCAGCAACAGCAGCATTGGTAGTAAACACACTGTAAACACACTTGAGGAGTCAGACGAATGGGGTCATTCAATGATCTACCCAACCATCCAGAGTCAGACACAACTGCATCGGAACAGTTAATTGACGACATCAGACAAAACCTACAGCAGCTTAAGCAAGACCTTGTTGGCGATCTGACAGCCGATGTGGGGCGACTGCAAGCCGAGAAGGTTGACTTGCTCAGCAGCATTAGTGAGCTAAAGCATGAGCAAAAGGTGCTTCAATCTCAGCAGCAAACCTTGCTGTCACAGCAGCAACTTGCCCAACAAAAGCTGTGGGCCAAACAACTGTCAGAAGCATTAGCCAACCGCTTATACGTGTTACTGGCCCAGCGCATTGATCAACGAGCAACGGAAAAGGATCGCTTTGCCAGCATCCCGCCTTGGCCCACCCCGGAAGCAGGGCTGATCCCATCTTTTGATGTTGCGTCTAGCCAAGACACGCAGCAAGCCCTGCAAACCTTGAATCAAAAAGTCAACGCTGCCTTATCATCGTTGCAATACGACTTGAACCAGCCCAACAGTCCCCTCATGCAGCAATTGAGTCAAAGGACAAGTGCCGATGGACAAGGTGAAGTGTTGTTAGGCCAACTGGTCGATCGATTAAAAATCCAGCTCCGCTCCGATACCACATTCCCCCCGACCTCCCACACCGTCAACGGGAACAGCGCCCCATCGCAGCCATTACCTCCCTTGGATCAGATACCGCCTCCTGCCGAGACTCCATCCCCAACGCCTCCGCCTGCACCTCCCCAAAAGGCTCATTTTATCGAGCAACTCGCCGAACAACTCAACTTAACCCATTTTCAATTAGGGGTTATCTTGGTGCTGTTGTCTACGATTTCCTTGTCTTTGCACAACGTCGTCGTTGGCATTATTGGCAATGAAAGTAGCTTATTTAGCCGCCTACCCACGATTGGTGGCGTGGTCACCTTAGCCTCGTTGGATAGTTCTCTATTACTTCTGTTGCTGCGGATGGTGGTGGTGCTGCCTTTGATGGCCCTGTTGGCTACGTTTCTCTATCCTCCAGCATGGAGTGATATTCGATCTTTCTTGAGCACAAAGGATCGGAGGCTGCTGATCACGGTAGTGGGGAGTGGTGCGTTTCTCTTTTTCTCCCAAGTCCTCATCTATATTGCCATTGGTCAAGTGGGTCCAGGTATTGCCGTCACCTTGCTGTTTGTGTATCCCGTTGTCACTGTGCCGCTGGCCTGGTTTTTCTTTAGCGATCGCCCGACTTTCCTCCGTTGGTTTGTCTTACTAGGCGTGTTCTCTGGCATTGTGCTGACGATGAACATTATCAAACCAGGCGAATGGGGCAGTACTTTGGATGCGCTTAGCGGCGGCGGGATTTGGATTGCCCTACTGGCTGGAGTCTTTTTCGCCATGTACCTGATCTCGATGCAACTGAGTTTCCGCAAGTTGCATCCCGTGCCCGTCAGCGTTGTTCAGTTTTTCACCATTTTTGTTCTGACCAGTCTGATTCTGATTGTATTCCCCACAGACCCCAACAAGATCAACTTATCCAGCATGGTGGGGCTGTTAGTCGGTGCGGTTATACTCGGTGGCCTGACCCTCTCAGGTTATCTGCTCAACAACTTTGGTATCCGCTACATGGGCGCAGCCCGAGCTTCCATCATTGCATCAACTGGCCCCGCATTAACAGCCCTGCTGGGGTGGGTCATGGTTCCCGAACGGTTCAGTCTTCAAGGTATCCAATGGTTGGGCATTTTGTTGGTAACAGCATGTGTGGCATCGTTGAGCCTCGAACGGCTGTTCATGCAGCAAAAGCAAACATCAAGCTAGAGATCACAACTAGAGATCACAAAAAAATTAGCCAATGTTCCGGGTTAGGCGACTCCGATGAGTAGAAAGGAATGGTAGATGCACCCTGATTCATAACCTCGGCTTCGGTCGAGGTTTTTTTGTGCGGTGTCGCACCAATCGGGGATCAATTTAAAAATAAATTGGTTACCTGCGTCACAAGTGCTTGGTCTTTGCTATGATTAGAAACCGAGGCCAGCGGATGTGGCGGAATTGGTAGACGCGCTAGATTTAGGTTCTAGTACTCTCGTAGTGTGAAGGTTCAAGTCCTTTCATCCGCATTCATTCAGGAAGTGTATAGAGCGTCTGGAAAATAAGCCCAGAACCATAAGAGGGGGGTGGAGCATGGACGCTTACCCCCCTGTTGGGGCTTCTGGAGTGTGTGTGAAGGGCTGGTTGACTGACAAAAATTGGGACTTGGGCGCGGAAACCGCTCCCCTACAAGGGATTGGGACAATGTAGGGGTCAGGTCTCCTGACCCAAGGCAGGGACAAGGTTTTAGGCAGTTTTGTCAGTCAATCAGGTGTGAAGGGTTCGCCACTCCCACACACACACTTCCTAACCCGATTGTCTACGGCTATGTCAATTAAACAAGGAGTCTAGATAAACTCGCGCAGTACGGCGGTAATCTCTAGAGGCTTCCAAATTGTTGGCGTGACCATTTTGCAGCAAGAACAGGGAGAGCGCAGCTGAAAACGCTCGATCCTGATCCCAGTCTGGATGGCCCTCCAGATAACTGGTGAGCGATAGATGAAGATCTTCGGGAATCTCAGCCAAAATACTAACGGTTGCACTCATAAGAAACCTCACTAAATTCAGGGCGATAGTCTAGGGCAATAATCTAGACAATAAGGAAACGGGATATCAAAGCTTACGCAGTCTAACTCAAGCAGATGGTGGGTCACACCCAAATTGTTCAAAGGTTGGTCGCATTATTGTGCGCTATGAAGGGGTGGGGTTGTCAATGAGGAGGCTCTCATTCGAGAGTTTAAGAGAAATATAAGGTTGACCAGAACATCAGGGTTTTACCGTCCTAAAAGTGTAGAAATATTTCTAAGAATGAAAAACTTCTCATAAATGACTGTGGAATTTAGAAAACTCCCCAGAAAATGAGCGTAATCCTTTTGCTGTCGTACCAGCCTGTGGAAAACTAGGATAAATCTGTGGAAAACTGCCCCTCTGCTGTGGAAAACCTGTGGAAAACTGCCCCTCTGCTGTGGAAAACCTGTGAAAAACCTGTGGAAAGAATGGGGCAACGTTTTCTGAAAATAAGAATTGGCCGAGTCGAAAATTTCCTCAAGCTTTGAGAAAATTTGTAGCAATTGCCCCGATTGGGCGCTGGACATGATAAACGCTAGAGTCAGTGCGTTACTATGATCGGGCAGCATAATCGTTCGTTATTGGGGAGACGGAAGGAATTGCCAAGTTTAGGGGTCAACATTGACCATATTGCGACGATTCGACAAGCCCGCCGCACGGTTGAGCCTGATCCGGTGGCGGCAGCAGCGTTGGCTGAATTCGCTGGAGCTGACGGGATCACGGTGCATTTGCGGGAAGATCGGCGACATATCCAAGATCGAGATGTGACGCTGCTGCGGCAGACGGTGCGGACCCATCTCAATCTGGAAATGGCGGCCACGGATGAAATGGTAGCGATCGCCCTCAACATCCACCCAGACTATGTGACCTTGGTGCCGGAAAAGCGCCAAGAAGTGACCACTGAAGGGGGATTGGATGTGGCAGGGCAGCAATCCCGGATGACCGATGTGGTGCAAACCCTGCAAGGGGCCAATATCCCGGTGAGCTTGTTTATCGACGCGGACCCGGCCCAGATTACGGCATCTGGGCAAACGGGAGCGCAATTTGTTGAGTTGCATACGGGCACCTATGCTGAGGCCAAAAGCGAGGCAGAGCAGCAGCAGGAGCTAGGGGTGCTGGAAAAGGGCTGTCAGGAGGCGATCGCGGCTGGTTTGCGAGTCAACGCCGGACATGGCCTTACCTACTGGAACGTTTATCCCGTTGCTTGTTTACCAGGGATGGAAGAGCTGAACATTGGTCACACAATTATTAGTCGGGCTGCGTTAGTGGGGCTAGAACGGGCGGTTCGGGAAATGAAGCAAGCGATTCGTGGCCTAGGCTAGTCTCATGGCTTGTCCAGTCTTCTAGTCCCATCATTTGGCCCCACCTTGTTGGCTGGCTCTCACATCTCGTCAAAAAAGCATGGTCAGAAAGGGCCAAGGCGTTGTAGAGTTAGGGATTGTGGGGTGGTGATTCTGGGACTGTGTTCTGGTCAAGTGATAGATGATGACCCGGACGGTTCAGCCTCGTGAGTCAGCCTCATGACTCAGCAGTTGATTCAGTTAAACCGTAAATGCAATGGCTACTTACTACTACGTCTTAGCAAGCAAAAAATTTTTGATGGAAGAGGAGCCGTTAGACGAGGTGTTTCGGGAGCGCCAGCGCCATTATCTAGAAGTGGAAAAGGAGATCGACTTTTGGTTGGTGGAACAGCCTGCGTTTCTAGAGGCGCCAGAGTTGGCGGAAGCCAAAAAAGCCTGTCCTCAGCCTGCGGCGGCCATTGTGTCCACTGATCCAACGTTTATCAACTGGCTGAAGCTGCGACTGGAATTTGTGCTGACTGGGGAATTTGAAGCACCATCAGCATCGATTTCAGACCCGTTGGCTTCCTTAGCTCCTGCGGCCTAACCCCAGCTCCCCGGGTTCTCGCCAATGACCCAAGGAGTGAGCCGACAGTCACCTAGAAACTGGGGAGATGAAGTCACCGTTTTGAGGAAATCAGTGGGATACTGGTTGGGAAAGGGCTGTTCAAGAGGAGTTAGGGAACATACCATGAATGTTGGGGCTTGGATTGTCCGGTTACGGATCTCGTTGGGGCTGGCACTATTGGCAGTCGGAGGGGCAGGAGCGATCGCGCCTGAGCGCCTGCCGCGATCGCTCTCGGAGTTGGGGGGGCAACGGGCGATCGCCCAAGCAACCGTTCCCTGTCTGCCACCAGAGTCCGACGAGTATTTGGTGTTAATTAATCAGCAAACCCCTGCCGCATTAGATCAACTAAGGACCGTGTTGCCGGATGGGAGTACAACAGCCATTTGCCGTTACTTGGATAAAACGGTGATTCGGGTAGGAGGCTTTGCTACGGAAGAGGTGGCAACGGCGTGGGGCACCTATTTAGCCCAAACCTTAGATGAGCAAACGGCAATTGTGGTGCCTGCCACTCCCTTTGCGGGAGCCGATGCAGCAGAGTCACCAGCGCCGCCGTCCCCTGATGCCGCCCCCACTGATGTCCCTAACTATAATCCCCAACGGCTAGGCGAAGGCTTTGCCGTGCTGGTGAATTACGCTGACCGTCCGGATGTGGCGATCGCGCTCGAATCCACCTTGGGAGACACCGTTGGCGTGGCGATTTATCGTCAAGTCCCCTATTTGCTGGCCACTTACTCCGCTGAAGTCGAGGCAGCGGGGGAAATTTTAACCCAACTGGCAACCGCAGAGTTTAACGCCATCTTGGTGGACAGTCGTCAGGTAATTTTGATGACTCCAGCAGTAGAACTATCGGAGGAGTGATGGGTTCCAATCCCCTGTGGGCCAGTCACCTGTTGCCGCAGATGACTGGTGATGTCGGCAGCGGGAAGAGGGCGAGAAAAGAAGTAGCCTTGGCCTAGCTCACAGCCCAATAGCTGAAGCCATTGAACATGCTCTTCGGTTTCGATACCTTCGGCGATCGCCTTCAGTTCCAGCAAGTTGCTCAGGACCATCACTGATTCTGCAATCAGGTGATTGCGGGCATCCGCTTTCGGAGGACTAACAAAGGCCCGGTCAATTTTAAGCGCATCTACAGGCAGACGGTGGAGGTAGCTGAGGGACGAATATCCAGTGCCAAAATCATCAATGCTGATACGCATCCCTCTGGACCGAAGTTGATCGAGAATGGCACAGGTTGCTTCCACGTTTTTCACCAGCATACTCTCAGTAATTTCCAAGACGAGAGCATGACCTGGAACGGCGTAGGTCGCCAGAATCATATCGAGATCCTCCACTAAGGCCATATCAAGCTGCTGGACCGATAGATTGACACTGACGCTGAGGGGATAGTGAGGAAATTCTGCTAACCATGTGGCTAACTGTTGGCAAGCTGCCCGTAAAATCCAGCGCCCCATTTCCACAATCAATCCGGTTTCCTCCGCAATGGGAATAAATTCGAGGGGAGACACCAAACCACGGGAGGGATGCTGCCAACGAATCAGGGCTTCAAATCCTTGAATCACAGAGGTTTTGAGATTCACAATCGGCTGGTAATACAGAACAAACTGCTCTTCGTCGAGTGCCCGTCTCAGGTCGTTTTCAAGCTGGAGCCGTTGCATGGCTCGCAGATGGAGGGTGGGATCAAAAATGGCGTACTGGCCGCGTCCGTTGTGTTTGGCTCGGTACATGGCCAGATCTGCATCTCGGAGCAGGGCTTGGGGATCGTCATATTGGGACGAACTCAGGACAATGCCAATGCTGGCACTGGCGAACACGTCCCGATCGCCCAAGGAAATGGGCGATCGCAATTCTTCCAACAATCGTTCTGCCACCCAGATGGCATCGGAAGCGCCAGCAATCCCTTCCAACAACAAGACAAATTCGTCGCCGCCCAACCGCGCCACCAAATCCGTCTCCCTTACCAGCATCGCAATCTTGGCGGTAATGGCCAACAGGAGCTGATCCCCCACCAGATGGCCCAGACTATCATTGATCACCTTGAAATTATCCAAGTCCAAAAAGAGAACCGCAAATTGTTTTTCCCTATCACGTTTTGTTTGCCTCAGGGCGAGGTATAGGCGTTCGGTGAGCAGGGCGCGGTTGGGCAGTTGGGTCAAACTGTCGTGGAGGGCATCGTGTTTGAGTTGCTGCTCCGCCTTGATGCGATCGCTCACATTCCGTGAGGTGGTTTGCAAATGCTTGATCTGGCCGCTGTCGTCTAAAATGCATTGGGTCAGACTTTCTAACCAGATATAGTCCCCATTTTTGTGTCGCATTCGGTAGGTAACGGGGACCGGAATTTGATCTAAGGCGGGTTGGTGAGCAACGCGGCGGACATAATGGCGATCGTCGGGGTGAAATAACTCATAGGGATCGCGTCCCAAGAGTTCATCAGGTCGATACCCCAGCAGGGGATAGCTTGACGGGGTGACATAGAGATAACGCCCGTCAGCATGGTGGAGACAAACCAAATCGCTCATATTTTCTGTCACGAGCCGGAGGCGGTCTTGGCTCACCTGTAACGCCGATTCAGTGTGCTTGCGATCGCTCACATCGAGAATGAGGGAATCCCAAACCACATCGCCATTTTCCCGCTTTTCGGGTTGCCCTGCTGCCTCCAACCACTTGGCTTTGCCTGATGGCGTGGTAATGCGCCATTGCTGATACCAAGGCCGCAACGTCTGGGCCGAGACCATCACTGATTCATACATAGCGGGTAAATCGTCGGGATGAACCATGCCCCAGAGAACCGTCGCATCTTGCATCACCGCCTTTGCGTCTACTTCCCAGAGACCATAGCAACCCGGACTCATATAAACGACCTGATCGGTACCGTCTGGATGGAGCACGTATTTGAAAATGGCTCCCGGCACATTCGCCGCCATATTCTGAAACCGTTGCTCACTCTCCCGCAGCCGAGTTTCAACTTGCTGACGCTGGGTAATTTCTTTACGGAGATGGTAATTGTATAACACTAGACCAGCCACAGCCAGGATAGGGAGACAGACCAACGCACCAAGCAACGGTCGTCGTGCCTGTTGCCAAAGCGAGGGTGGCGGCGGCGCTAACCATTGCGCCTGCATTTGATAGTAGACAGAACTAGCATCATTTTTGAGCGCCGCGAGGTGGCGATCGATATCATCTAACAGGACATGATCTTGACCTTCCGGGGCAACAAAGTGAAGGCGGGAGGGCTGCACCACCACGGTGGTCTTCGCCACTCGGTACTGGGGTTCGTTCTGCTGGCCAAAGAGATAGTTCACTACCCCCACATCAGCCTCACCTTGATCAAGGTGATGAAAGACCGCCTCAAAGTCGTCAACCTCAATAAATTGGAGGTTGAGGTCCAACGCCCTCACTTGCTGCTGCAAGTTAGCGTATTGAATACTGTTTTTCAGGACTGCCACCCGTTTTTGGTCCAGATCCAGAATAGAGTTAAAAATCGTGCCGGGACGGGTGTAAAAGACTGACCAACTGGCCATAACCACGTCTTGATTGAAGGCAAAGCGGCGATCGCGCTCTTCCGAGTAGGCCACGTCCACCATTAAGTCCAACTGCTGCTGCTCCACCTGGTCTAGACACTGGTCCCACTCACAGAACTGATAGTCCAAGCGCCATCCTTCCTGAGCCGCAATATGGTTCAGTAGATCGACCCAAAAGCCCGCCGGGTCTCCGTTCTCCGTTAAAAAAACCTTCGGTTGATTTTGATACAGCCCGACTCGGACAATCGGAGGATTAGTGGGAGATTGGGCCACTGAAACTGGGGCCGCTGGAACGAGAGCCAGAGCCGCTAAAGCCGATCCACCACTGAGCACCGTCGCGATCGCTCCCCGCCACAAACGCCCACCCAAACGCCCACCCAAACGCCCACCCAAATATCTACGCAATCGTTGACGCAAACCGATACGGACATGGCCAGTGATATCCCGTTGCGGGTCGCTCAAAAGTGGTTGCCTCGGGTGGGATCGCGATCGCCTCAGGGATAGGTGCATCATAACGGAGTCAATTTAATAAACGCTTAACATTTGTTAAATTAATGAAGCAGTAATTTATAAAGATAAAAACTGCATAACATTATAGTACCCAGATGATTCTGAGAGTATCCGTTTGAACGTCACAAATGCCTCAGAAGACTCTGCTCAAATGGGGGAATGCGGCCTACTGATGTGTCGTCTTCGCATGAAAAGGTGAGCCTGATCGACTTGGCACATGGCTTGACATAGCCTCATCCCAGGTTGGTTGAAAATGACGACTTCCAGGTCAGCAGCAAAACACAGCCCTGCCTGGAGCCACTGAGAAAAATGAGCGTCGTCTAGATCATCTACGCCTGTTCCGGGCACAGGCTGGCGAACCACGCCAAATACGTACAGCGGTGGGTCATCTGAGGCTGAAAACTCTTTTTTCACTAAATAAACGGCTTGAACTTCCGTACACTGGTGAAAATAGGCTGATAGTTGCTGACATTCTGCTAGGGATAGTTGATGGGGCACAAATCGATCCCTAGGTCGTAAGGTGCTTCGCTCCTGGTGAGTCATCATCCACAAGGCTTGGTGCTGCTGCCGACGTTGACGATAGATATCAGCTTGGTGCCATTGTCGCCGCAACTGGTGGACCTCATATAGGAGTTCGGTGCAGGGAATCACGAGGTCAGGATGGTGCTCCATCGCTTGTTCCAGGTGGATGATGCCATCCCAGTCGTCCTGCTCTACGAGAATTTTGCCCAGGTGATAGTGGGCGTGGGCATGATAGGGCGATCGCTGTAACATTGCTTGATAGAAGGGAATCGCCGTCTGTTTGCCCTGCAAGACCTCGGTCAGCCGTGCCTGTTGCCACTGTTCGCCCAAGGTCAGTGGCTTAATAGTCGCTTTTTCTGATAACTGTGCCCAGCACTCTAGTTGCCGCTGGCGAATCCGATGCCGCATTGACCAGGCGTTGTGGTGTTGATCCACCCACGCAATATCCAGTTGATCGAGCCAATGCTCTAAATCTGATCCGAAAAAGTGTTGGGCGGCGGTGCAGTTGGGGCGAGTCGGGAGACGGTCCAGGTCAATCGCGTAGTCCAGGGCACGGAGGCGATCGCTCAAGCAAGGATGGGTATCCTCATGATCGGTCGCGTCCATCAAGGCCAACTCAATGGTAATCTGAGCCGTTTCGGGGGATGGTCCTCGCCGGAGGGCATGACAGAGCATCGTGATCATTTGATCCGGGAAAGTCTCCGAGGCGATCGCCTGGTGATAAAGTTTGGGCCACACCGTCGTGTGGAGAAACTGACTATAAATATGGGTTTGGAGGAGAGCCTCTGCCTTGGCTTCTACCCCAGCCCATTCAGCCGCCACCCGATCCGCCTCATATTCGTTTGTCCGTGCCAAGACAAAAGAGTACGCCTTAAAAAAGGGGGCGTACCACTGAAAAAAGCGTCGAAATAACCAGTGGCCGGGATGGGGGATCTCAACCTGTTCTGCCAGGTCAAACCACAACTGCCGGATTTGGTGAATCCACCCAGAAAAATGGCCATCGTTACCTGACAAATGGCCCAACTCATGCAGAATGACCGCTTGAAATTGCTGGGGCGATAATACCTGCATTAGCGGTAGACCCAGGAGTAAATAATTGGCTTGGCCTCCCAATAACCCAAAACGGGGACGCTGCACCACTGCCGCATTCAAGTCATCGGTCAGGAGAATGTGGTGACAGGGAGGAATGTTCAAACGACGACGGTAGTGAGCGATCGCCTCAAACAGATCCGGCGCATCAGTCGCCCTCAACGGGATTCCTTGAGGTTTTGGGACATTTAGCCCAAAAAGCCGCACCATTCCCAGGGCAATCAACACCAGGATGAAATCAACAGAAACCATTGAAGTCATCCCCCAAGATAAGCAAAGCCAATGCACTCCCCAGAGCATTGCCCCCAGCAAACCAAAAATGACAACAATGTAGAGATAACCGAGCAAGGCCAGCAACCGCAGACGAATGCGGTAATGCTGGGGATAGCGATAAGCCCCCACCTCAAGCCGTCGCACAAGGGCACTCAATTGTTCTGGGGTTGGGGCATGGGGGAGAGACCGAAATGGTAAACGATCCAGAATAGCAACCACACCATGCCAAGGGACAAACTTCCTCATGCGACTCGTATTTCCTAACAGCCCCAATCGGCCTTTCAATAACATCATTCCCCTGTTATATCTAATCCTGGAGAGAGTGGATTACGGTTGACCGGGAATTTCAGTTAAAGATTCTGCGAAGACAATTGCGAAGACAATGGAGACGTTGTGAACGAGCGATATGCGAAGACAATGGAGACGTTGTGAACAAGCGATAAATGAGTGGTGAACCCATCTTATGGAACGGAAGCATGAGTTCGCCCGTTTGTCCGTTCGCCCTCATCGTTCAAGCCAAGTTTTGAAGACGTAAAACCTCTAGTATGTCTACAGTAGCTTGGACGCTAGGGGAGATTTTATCAGGTAGTCTACAGTAGCTTTAACGCTAGGGGAGACTTGACTATTAAGCAATGTAGACTTTTCCGGATTTTCTCTCCCTTGTTGACAGATTTGGGTATTCTGCATAGTGTCAGGCGCATTTATTGCAGGCGTTTGGCTCAAGACGTGCAACGAGAAAAATGAATGTTAGTCCCCACAACATCTCATAGACCGATTTGTTGTGATGTGTGGGTGGTTAGCATCCCCATTACACGTCAGAGTTTAGTTTAATACTGAACTCACTCTCATCAGATGTTCATTATTTCTCTTTTTCTACCATGTCAAGAATTCCTAATACAACAACCCCTGAATCCATAACTGAATCAGCCGCTGGTGGTGTCATTGTCGTTGGCATCGAGGATCAGGAAAATCGCCTCAACGGCACTGACCTATCAGATGAAGTTACCGGAGGCGAAGATGCAGACTCAATTGACACTTGGCTCGATAATGATACAGTTTTCGCCCTCGGTGGGGATGATGAAGTCTTAGCGGGGAGTGGCGAGGATTCCGTCTCCGGTGGGGATGGGAATGACACAATCAATGGCGAGGATGGCAACGATACCTTGCAAGGAGATACCGGGGATGACACGGTCAAGGGCGGGATGGGGAATGACAACGTTTCCGGAGGAGGTGGAAATGACAATCTGGTCGGAGACTCTGGATCGGATACGGTTGCAGGTGGAGAGGGAGCGGATGAAGCCAGAGGCGGCAGTGGGGCAGATGTCGTCCTCGGTGAAGCCGGCGATGATTCGATTTGGGGCAACAGCGGCAGTGATACGCTGCAAGCGGGTCAAGGTGATGACCAAGCCAGGGGTGGCAGTGGTGCGGATGAGGTTCAAGGGAATGGGGGCAATGACTCACTGTGGGGCAATGCCGGAGATGATCTCATTCGCGGGGGAAGCGGTAGCGACGTGATTCGCGGGGGCGGGGATAATGACACGCTTCGAGGCAATGGCGGGGCCGACATAATCTATGGTAACAATGGAAACGATGAGCTTGATGGTGGTAACGGCAACGATACCTTAAGAGGCGGTGGTGGTGCCGATACTCTGATTGGAGGCCGGGGTGATGATCAGCTTAAAGGTGGTCGAGAGGATGACGAACTGGAGGGAGGTCTTGGCGCTGATTCCCTTGAAGGGGGACGAGGTGCGGATATCTTTGTCTTTAACCAATCGGAGTTTGGCAGTGGGGTTGATACGATCTTCAAGTTTACCCCTGGAGAAGATACCTTAGCCTTCAATGGAGAGGGCTTGGGCGCGGCGAATGTTACCTATGATCCGGTCAGTGGAATTGTGAGTGCAGACGGAGTCAATGTGGTTGATGTCGGCGAGGATAATGCTCCGAATCCTGACGACTATGAATTTTTCTAACTTTGACCGTAACAGTGAAGCTAGATAGTGAAGCTAGATTCTGAGGCGCTGTATCAGGAGGGGATAGAGGCACATCGTCGAGGCGAGTGGAGCCAAGCGATCGCTCTCTATCGTCACGCTATTGATCACTATGCTATTCATCACCGTAATCTTGCTGGCCAACCTCAGTCCCCTCACTTGCACTATCCTCTAGGACGGTTATTGGACCAGCAAGGTTCCCTAGATTCGGCCATTGAGCAATATGCACAAACCCTGGCCCTAGATCCTAACCACCAAGGGGCCAGGGAAAATCTTGGTTGCGCCTATCTCAAACGAGGACAGGTAGACAAAGCGATCGCCACCCTGAAAACCGCGATCGCCGCCCATCCCCGCCGAGCCTCCCTGTGGAATAACTTGGGACAAGCGCTGAAAGCGAATGACCAACTGGAGGAAGCGATCGCCGCCTTTGACCAGGCCATTCATCTCCAACCCGATCTGGTGATCCCCCACCTCAACCTGGGCTACCTGTGGTTAGAGTTAGAGCGGCGGGATAAAGCGATCGCCCAATTTCAGGCTGTACTCAGCCTTGATCCCCACCACCTCGCTGCCCACAGCCATTGTGCCCAACTGTATTTTCAACAAGGCCATTTAGCCGCAGCCGTGGATCATTGGCGACAGATTGCCAACCAACAGCGCCATCTGCTCGTGCCCTACTGCCAGCAAGTGCAGCAAGAGCAACCCGAACCATCAGACCACAGCCAGGATTTAGAGGACTTCCGCTACCAAGCACGGCAATCCTGCGCTCAATTTTTGCAGGACCTATTGAAGCATGAAACCAGCCAAACCGTTAGCCAACACCTGCAACAAACCTACGAGCATTGGGGCACCTTAATCATGCAGGCAGAAGATGGCGCACCCTTAGCCGATTATTACCTTCGCCAAGCCCTACGCATCCAACCGACCCACATCGGTCTCCTGCAAAAACTAGCCCAAGCCCTAGAACGGCAACAGCACTGGAATAGCGCGATCGCCCTCCAGACGTTAAGGAAGACCGAAGACCAAAGATCGAAGATCGAGGACAGCCCTACCCTCCCCCACCCACCCACTCCCTCACTCCCTCACTCCCCCACTCCCCCACCCTACTGCCACAGCTCAACCCTAGACTGGGCCAACACCACCGCGATCGCCCCCCTCTATCGCCCCATCCCCTGGCCCTTCCAATCCCCCCTCTCTCCCCGTAAGGGCAATGCCCCCGTGCTTGCCCCCCCCGTGCTTGCC
>JBFRWC010000168.1:0-3678 GCA_051439365.1 Leptolyngbyaceae cyanobacterium | reverse complement strand
CCTCACTCCCCCACTCTCCCACTCCCTCACTCCCCCACTCCCCCACCCCCTCACCATGCCCCCCACCCTCAACCTCCTCCCCACCCAATTCTCCAAACTAAGGCGATCGCAAGGTCGCAGCTACTTTGTGGACGAGCAGCATCAACCCTTGCCCAGCGTCACTAGCATTCTAAATGTCACTAAACCAGTGGCAGCACGACGGGCGCTAGCCCAATGGAAACGACGAGTGGGCCAAGAAAACGCTCAGCAGATTTCCACCAAGGCAAGTCGGCGGGGGAGCCAAACCCATAAGATCCTGAAGGAGTACCTTTTGGGGCAGGAAGTGGTCTGCCCGGAACCTGCTCTCCCCTATTGGCAGAGCCTAGAAACTGTCATAGCCCAAATCAGCGATGTGCGTCTGGTGGAAGGCACGGTGTTTCATTACGATTTGGGCTACGCGGGAAAAGTCGATTGTGTGGCCAGTTTCCAGGGAGTACCCTGTGTGGTGGACTGGAAAACGAGCGATCGCCCCAAGAAAACCATTCAACGCTTGTATGACTATCCGCTGCAAGCGGCAGCTTATTGTGGGGCGGTGAACCATACTTACGCTCAGCACGAGATTCATGTCACGACGGCCTTGATTGCGATCGCCATTCCCAATGAACCTGCTGAATTATTTTGGCTCGACCCGGATGATCTGCGAGAATACTGGCACCAGTGGCAAGAGCGGTTGCAGGACTTTTACCGTTTCGGATGACAGTGAGCCTCAGATTTATTGGCCTCAGCCATTGGGATTGTCTAGGTTATCCGGATCGATCCCTAATTCTCGGAGCTTGGCAGCCAGTAGGTCAGCTCGTTGTTTCTCGGCTTCAGCTCGTTGTTTTTCCGCTTCAGCTTGCTCAGAACTCCAGAGCAGTAAGTTTCCAGCTTGGTCCCACCAGCGGAGCCAGTGGGTGGTTGTGCCCAAGCGCTCTCCGTGCCATACTCCTAGCTCAAGCTCAAGCTCCGCTATCCAAAAGCGATCGCGTCCGTTCGCGGTGGTTAGGCGATAAGCACCATTGACCAACTGGCGCACCTGTAAGCTGGGGCCATAGGGATCATAGGTAACATAGGTGGGAACTTGCAGAATTTGCTCATAGAAATATAGCTTGCCGTATGGTGGAGTCGATCGCATGGACAGTTCACCATTGTCGTCAGCGGAAAGAAACTCCATAACAATCCCCACGGGGGCACCTTCGAGATAGGGGGTATAGCTACGCCGAATGGTATTCTCGGCGATGGGATACGCCTGTTCTACATAAAACCAGTCAGGGGCTTTGACCACCGTGGTTCGATTCAGGGTAGCCACTAAACCAAAGTTGGAGCCGATGAGCATGTTGGGCTGAATGCGATCGCTGGCACCGAGGGCATCGGTGAGCGCAGCCGCTAAGGGGGGTTGTTGGATATTTTCCACGGGATCATCAGGCAATACAAAGTCTGGAGGGATCGGTTCCCAAGTGACAGTTGGCTCTGTTTGATGGGGAGGAATGGAAAGCACCATAGCCGTGTCGAGGGAAAGGACAACAAGAGTCGCGATCGCGGTCAGTGATACTTGTAGGATATCACAATCAGAGGCACATAATAGTACGAATAATCTAGTGGTCCAGATAGTGACCTAATCCCGAATATTACCCCGGAGCGATTTCAGTTGCGATCGCTTCGCCTTACTCTCCAATCGCTTTTTGGTGGCGCTGCGAGAGGGTTTGGTAGGCTTGCGTTTCTTGGGCACCATCGTCACGCTTTGGATCAACTGCTTGAGCCGTTGGAGGGCATCCTCCCGATTTTGCTCCTGGGTACGATGCTGCTGGGCTTTGATGATCACCACGCCATCCTTAGTAATCCGCTGATCCCGTAACTTCAGCAACCGTTCTTTGTATAGCGGGGATAACGACGACCCATGGATATCGAACCGCAAATGGATCGCGGTGGCAACTTTGTTCACGTTTTGGCCCCCAGCCCCTTGGGATCGAATCGCACTCAATTCAATCTCACTGAGCGGAATTGTAGTACGCTGGGTAATCTGTAACATAGCGATCGCCTCCTAACTCCTCTTGTGTGAAAATGCTCCGCAAGCCGCGTCCCTTGGGAAGTCCCTAAAAATACGTCTTGAATCTCTGTTCCCGCTACTCCCAGTATGCTTTATCTGTGTAACAATGTGTAATATGCCCGTAGTGTTTTGTTTTCCCTTACATTTTTTGAGCGTTGCCTGCATTGATTCAAACTGAAACCCTAGAACTCCTCGAATGGTCCCGTTTGTGCCAACAGTTGTCCACCTTTGCTGCCACAAAGTTGGGGATGTTAGCGGCCCAGCGCTTAACGATCCCTGCAACTCAAGCGGAAAGTTTGGCGCTACTGACCCAAACTCGCGAAATGGTGTATTTGGAGATGACGTTGGCCACAGGACTGCAATTCAGTGGCTTGGAGGATATTTGGGAACCCTTGGAGTGGGCGGAACGGGGTGGCATTTTGTCCGGCAATCAATTATTGAATGTGGCGACCACGTTTGCCGCAGCTCGGCAATTGCGTCGCACCATTGATGCCCAAGATGAAGATGTGGTACCCGTGCTACAAGGACTAGTGGCAGAATTGCGAACCTATCCAGAATTGGAGCAGGAGATCCACCGCTGCATTGATGATGGCGGCAAGGTCACCGATCGGGCCAACCCAAAGCTGGCGGGAATTCGGGAAAAGCTGAAGGAGGTGCGCCAGCGCATCCAGCAAAATCTTCAGCGAATCATGCAGCGTCATAGCAATGCCTTGCAGGAGGCGGTGATCACCATGCGGGGCGATCGCTTTGTTCTGCCGATCAAATCCTCCCACAAAGATGTGATTCCCGGTATTGTCCACGATGCCTCTGCCAGTGGTTCCACCCTTTATGTCGAACCCCAAAGTCTGGTCTCTTTAGGTAATCAATTGCGCCAAGCTCAGCGGCAAGAGCAGACTGAAGAAGAGAAAGTCCGCTCTGTCCTCACGGAAAAAGTGGCTGAAATTATCCCTGACATCGAACGACTGTTGCTAGTTTGTACCACCCTGGATCTTGCTGCCACCCGTGCCCGCTATAGCCTGTGGTTGGGGGCCAACCCTCCCCGCTTTGTCGATCGCCCTGCTCACGAAAACGTCATCCTACGACAACTACGCCATCCCCTCCTGGTCTGGCAACAGCAATACGAAGATGGTCCCACTGTCGTCCCCATCGACCTGATCATCCAGCCCCAAACCCGCGTCGTCGCCATCACCGGACCCAACACAGGCGGCAAAACCGTCACCCTCAAAACCCTAGGCATCGCCACCCTCATGGCCAAAGTCGGCCTCTACATTCCTGCCCGTGAACCCGTCGAACTCCCCTGGTTTGACCAAATCCTGGCCGACATCGGTGACGAACAATCCCTCCAACAAAGCCTCTCCACCTTCTCCGGCCACATCCGCCGCATCAGCCGCATCCTCAATGCCCTAACCCCAAGTATCTCTGATCCTCAATCAGTTAAAGCGATCGCCCCAGAAATGATCACCTCTGAACCCATCACCCCTGAGGCACAACCCGATATCACCGATATTGACGCAGAAACTCCAGAAATATCTACTCATTCAGCCGACCACTCCCCCACTCCCCCACTCCCCCACTCCCCCACTCCCTCACTCCCTCACTCCCCCACTCCCCCA
>JBFRWC010000167.1:0-14661 GCA_051439365.1 Leptolyngbyaceae cyanobacterium | reverse complement strand
TTGCAAAGGGGGGAAACTCCGGTCCTCCCCCTTTGCAAGGGGGAGTTAGAGGGGGTGGTTCGACTTGTGTGTACACCGTAGCTCCCAGATCGGGAGAGGGACTTCAATCTGGCTCCCCTTCTCCCTTGTTGGGAGAAGGGGCTGGGGGATGAGGGCGGTTCGGAGTAGTGAATAGACCTATGCCACAAGGTACTAGTAAGGTCCAGCTAAGTGTTAGTCGTCAGGAATACTCAGGGTTCCTTGCGTTCCATCGAGCTTGGCTGTTACGCCAACGGGTAGGGTGGCGTTGCCCGATTCGTGGCCAAATGAAAGGTTGGCCACGACAGGAATCTTGAGGTCACAGAGGCGATCGCGCAACACCTCCTCTATCGTCAGACTGGGCACTCCTTCAGGTGCTTCACAACCACTAAATTGCCCCAAGGCGATCCCGGCAACGTTTGCGAGTGCCCCGGTCATGCGCCAGTGAGTCAGGAGGCGATCGATGCGGTAAGGAGCTTCACCAATATCTTCAAATGCCAGAATCACCTGGTCTAGAGGAGGACAGTGGGAGGTGGCGAGTAAGTGAGTGGCAACGGTGAGATTTCCGGGTAGCAGCATCCCTTGCGCCTGTCCCGCAACCCAGCCTGCGCCTTGAAGGGGAGCGATCGCCCCCTGTCGTCCTTCCACCCAATCAAACAGCCGTTGCTTCGCCCAATCGGGTTCTTTTGCTAGGGTCGTCAACAATGGCCCATGCACCCCCGAAACACCGATGTTTACCAGACTCCAGAGCAAGCTGGTGATATCCGAGAAGCCGATCACCCACTTGGGGGATGCCACAGGCCACTGCCAGTTTTCCAGTAAGCGAGTCCCCCCATAACCACCCCGGAGGCACAAGATAGCCCGGTATTGGTCATCGGTCCAGGCTTGCAGCAATTGCTGTCGCCGCTGCTGATCGGTTCCTGCCAGATAACCCCAGCGTTCATCATAGCCAGGAATGAGATCGACGATGTAATCCCGCTGCCGCCACAGGTCTACGCTCTGTTGGAAGGCTGATGACTCCCGTAGGGTGCCACTGGGAGCAATGACACAGAGGCGATCGCCCGGTTTGAGGGGTTGAGGAAGCTGACAATGTTGAGACATGGGTAGATAGCCCAGACACAATGGTTGCCATGCAGTTTAGTGGAAAAAGGGACAATAATCTATCACTGCCGCTCAGTTCCTCCTTGCCTGAGGAACAATGGCTTAAGCTGGTATCAACCAAACGGCTGAATTTAATCCAAATCCCACTCATGTCTGACCTACAGTCTGATCTCAAAATTCCTGATCTCAAAACTCCTGATCTCAAAACCCCTGATCTCAAAACTCCTGATCTCAAAATCCCTGATCTCAAACAGGCTGATACCACTGATCCCAAAATCAAAGTCGAAAATCTAATCAAAATATATGGCAAGAAGCCTCGGCAGGCGCTCCAGCATTTTCGGGACGGGGGCGATCGGGATTCGATGTTGGCGGAAACAGACCATGTCTTGGGGGTGGCGGATGTCTCCTTTGAGATTGGAGCAGGGGAGCTATTCGTGATTATGGGGTTGTCCGGTTCCGGCAAATCAACTCTGGTGCGTTGTATTAACCGTCTCATTCCGCCAACGAGTGGCCATATCTATGTTGATGGGGAAGATCTGGTCCACGTTTCAGAGGAGCGGATGCGGGCAATCCGCCGCCGCAACATCACGATGGTGTTCCAGCGCTTTGGGCTGTTTCCCCACCTCACTGTGGCGGAAAATGTGGAGTATGGCCTGACCATTCAGGGCATCTCTGCTCGTGAGCGTCGTCAAAAAGCACTGGATACTCTAGAACTGGTTGGGTTAGGCCAGTGGGCCGATTATGCGCCCTCGTCCCTCAGTGGGGGAATGCAGCAGCGGGTGGGTCTGGCTCGTGCCTTGGCCACCAATGCGGATATTTTGCTGATGGATGAGGCTTTTAGCGCTCTTGATCCGCTGATTCGGCGAGAAATGCAGGATGAGCTTCTACGGATTCAGCAGGAGCTGAAAAAGACGATTGTGTTCATTAGCCATGATATTCAAGAAGCGCTGAAAATTGGCGATCGCGTGGCCGTGATGAAAGATGGTCATCTGGTTCAAGTTGGTACTCCAGAAGACTTGATTTCCAACCCCGCAGATGATTACATTCGGGAATTCACATTAGATGTCAATCGTGCACAAGTCTTTAAAGCAGGATCTATTACCCGCCGAGTTGTGCCGATCCGCTTGGGCCAAAGTTCCATCCAATCGGCAATTCAGCAAATGGTTCAGCAGGAGCAAACCCAACTGTACGTGGTCGATGACGCAGCCAAACCCGTTGGGTTAGTCACCCTTGACGGGTTAACCTCGGCTAAACAAACAGGGCAAGAAGATATCGCCCAGGTGATGCAGACCGACTTTCCCACGGTGCAGGCTAACGCCAGTTTGGAGGCTATCTTTCAGTACTGTCGGGCTGAGTATGCGATCGCGGTGGTGAATGATCAAGATCGGCTCCAAGGAGTGGTGGACCCAGGGGCGATCGTGGCTAGTATTGAGCGATTGAGGGGTTACTGAAGCACTCAAGTGGTATGGACCGATTGTCGATGGGTTACGCTGACACTAACCCCACCTACAGGTGCTACAGGTGCGTAATGGTTCCGTGCCGATGGGTTACGCTGACGCTAACCCATCCTACAGGTGAGGCTACAGGTGAGGTTCAAGGCCAGTTTTTCTTAATCCAGAGAAATAGCTGATAGGCTAACCCGACGGGGCCACCGTGTTGTTGGGTTGTGACCTGCCGCTTCCCAGCCGCTTGGGTGATGCGATCGAGTAAGATGGCCATACCCAAAATCCCCACGCCACCCACAGCCGCCATGCCCACATCCAAATTACCCAGCCCCCGCAGGACCATCAGGCCCAGCCCCCGGACTGCGATCATGGAAGTGACCACGGACATCCCCAAGGCAAAGAGGACGGTCTGGTTGACCCCAGCAAGAATGGTGGGTAGGGCCAAGGGCAATTGCACTCCGAACAAGAGTTGATTGGGAGTGGCTCCAAAGGCGACGGAGGCTTCGATCACGTCTTCGGGTACTTGGCGAATCCCTAGGTTGGTGAGGCGAATCAGCGGCGGCAACGCATAGATCACCGTAGCAATCACACCGGGGACTTCACCAATGCCAAAGAGCATGACCACGGGCACGAGGTACACGAACACAGGCAGGGTCTGCATTGCGTCCAGTAAGGGTTTCAGCAGGTTATCAAAGCGATCGCTCCGGGCACTAAACACCCCCAGGGGAATCCCAAACAGGATACATACCAGAAGTGAGGTGAGGACGAGGGACAACGATACCATTGCCTCTTCCCAAGAATCCAGAAATCCAATCAACAACAGAGTGAGCAGGCAGTAAATCCCAATGCGCCCCCCGGCGACTTGCCAAGCAATCAAACTCAACAGCAGCACCATAATCGTCGGCGGTGTGTTGGTGAGGCTCTCTTGGAACAACTCCAACAGCCACTTAACCGGAATCTGGATGGTTTGGAATAAGGGGCGAAAGTTATCGACTAAAAAGTCAATAGCAGTGGCAACCCAGTCATCTAAAGGAATCGTGAATAGCTGGAACGGATCGAGCCACCAACTTAGTTCTGCAAGGGGAACGTTTAGAATCATTGTTACTCTTTCCAGGTTAACTATTGGGGAGGGGAGCGATCGCGTCCATTTGCCTCAACCATTCTTTTCTTAACCCGCTGCCTGCCGAGCCTCGTCTAACCATTGATCGACCTGCTCCCGATTGGCATCCACCCACTCTTCCGCATGACGACGAACATCATCGGCGGAATTTTCCCCGTTGTAAATGCGCTCACTGACTGCGTTGACATCTGCAATGGGAATTTGGACCTGTTCAAGCCAACGGCTGGCGGCTGGGTTTGCCTCTATGAACGTATCGGAGGCAGTAACGACATAAGAATCTTGCGCCATACCTAAGTTTTTACCCTCAAACGTTGTATCCGCTTCACTAATAGGCGATTCGTAATCTTCAGGGTAAGAGGTAAACGGAACCTCAATCCAAACGACATCCTCATCAGGCTTGAGTTCCTGGGCAATCCAATGGGGATAGAACGCATAGAGCAGAATAGGCTGGCCCTCCGCGTAGCTGCCCAAAACACTGGGTAGGAGAGCCGTATATTGTCCTTTATCCACTTCAACGGTTTCCTCTAAGCCATAGGCAGTGAGGTGATGATCAATGACCTTCTCACAGTACCAGCCTGGGTCACAGCCGAGAAAATTGGCGGTTCCATCACCATCAGAGTCGAAGAGTTTGGCAATGGCAGGGTCTTGTAACTGCTCCAAGTTCGTAATTTGATACTCGTCGGCAGTCCGTTTGTCAATTTGATACCCAAACACAGTTGGGTATAGGGCACCAATCTTCTCAAAGACCTCCTCTCCTCCGGCTCCTTCAATCATCGCATCATGCAAAGTGCCAAAAGAAGCAGGGGTAAAGTCTAAGTCGCCACTGGCGATCGCTGTATACAAGGCTGGATAAGCAGCTTCCCGAATTTCCTCCACCTCGTAACCCAGTTCGGCTAGCCCAATATTGATAATTTCAGCTTGGTACCGTTCTTCGATCCAAGGGGAAACCCCTGATCGGACTGTTATCCCTTCCCCAGGCATGGCAGTAGCAGTTGCCGTGCCACTAGATGAGCCATTATCTGCGGTTGGATCTGGAGTCGATTGACAGGCAGCCATACCAGCGGCAACGACAGCGGCGATCGCTACGAATGAAAGGTCTCGAAGTCTCATCCCAATAGTCTCCATGTGTCTTTGCATACAGCGCAAAGGTAGCACAACCTGTTTGAAAGCGCAAAAGCGCCTGGTATGCCCGATTCTTCCATTTCAAGAAGCCGTTGATTAGGACAGGGTTGTGAACTATTCTAGGGCCATCAGCTAAAAAAGACCTAAATTATGGCGATCGCCACAAAAACGTTTAGGAGACAGTTTGTCTATGTTTGAAGAGCAACCTCAATCTTTGCGGCAACGAGTGGCCGATTTATCGGCTGAAGCCCTAGATTCGGGCCGACCAGCCACTTGGTTCGAACCCCTTTACCAGCAAGCACAGGGAGATACCAACCAAATTCCCTGGGCCAAGTTGGAACCCCATCCCTATTTACAGGAATGGTTGGTGGCTGAGGCCATCCAGGGACAGGGCCGATCGGCCTTGGTCATCGGTTGTGGCTTGGGGGATGATGCGGAAGTCTTGGCCAGTTTGGGGTTTGCGGTGACGGCCTTCGATATTGCACCGACGGCGATCGCCTGGTGTCAGCAGCGCTTCCCCGACTCCTCGGTCAAGTATCAGGTCGCGGATTTGTTTGCGCTACCTCCAGAATGGCAGCAACGGTTTGACCTTGTAGTCGAAATCCGAGATATTCAAGCCCTGCCGCTCAACGTCCGCCCGGAAGTGGTCAAGGCAGTCGCCACGACGGTCGCGGTCTCCGGAACCTTATTGATCGTGACCCGTATTCGAGACAATGGCACGATTCCTGATGGGCCACCGTGGCCGTTGTGCGATGAGGAACTGGCTCAGCTTCACCACTTTGGGTTACAGGAAGTTGACCGTGCCCAATTTACCGTGTCTGAACAGCCGGAGGTTCGCCAAGTCCGCCTGGTTTACCACCGCATCACTGCCTGAAGTGGGGGTAGCATGGCATCCAAATCAATGGGGGCGGGAATCATCTCGCCACGATAGTCCAAGAATTGTACCAAGGCGAGGTAGGCAATTCCTAGGATTAACGCGATAATTCCGGTAATGACCGCCACCAGTTTTGACCGATCCATGAGCACTGTTCTCTAACGCAACAGTCCCATTATTGCTCACTACGCTGTCGTTGGAATAGGAGCCAACCGAAACCGAGAAGGGCGATCGCCACTGGAATCACGCTCACCTGGTTCACTAGCACCCAACTATAGTGGTAGAGCAACTGCCCCGACATCAGACTACAGAGGGCCACAAAGGCAAACATGCAAAAGTCGTGTAGGGCTTGAGACTTCGCTTGTTCACTGGCATGATACGTTTCCGTAAACAGGGTAGTGGAGCCGACAAACATAAAATTCCAGCCCACCCCCAAGACCAATAGGGCAATGGCAAAATGACTGAAGCTCGTCCCGGCTAGATTAATCCCACAGCACAACAGGTTTAACCCCGCACCGCAAAGAATCATTGGCACCACACCAAAACGACTGATCAGAAATCCGGTAACGAACGAGGGGGCAAACATGCCTAACACATGCCACTGAATCACTGAAGCGGTTTGTTCAAAGGGATAGTCCAAGGCATTCATCGCTAGGGGCGTGGCGGTCATCACCAGGACCATAATGCCGTAGCCAATGGCACTACCGAGGATGGCGATCGCACACACGGGCTGTTGGGTCAAGGTGAGGAGCGATCGCCCTCTCCCCTGATAATCTTGAATTTGGATAGGAGGGATGCGAATAAATTGCAGCACCACTAAAATGCACAGTTGCAGCACCACGATAATAGCGAATGATCCCGCGAATAAATCCGGTTGCCACCAATCTTTCCCTAAGCTGGCAAGGCGCGGACCCGCGATCGCCGCAATCACCCCACCCGACACCACCAAGGAAATGGCCTGAGCCTTCCAAGACTCCTCCGCCACATCCGCCGCTGCAAAGCGATAGTACCAGGCAAAACTATTAAACACCCCCATAAAGCAAGTGGCCGTACAAAACAGCGCAAAGTTGCCCGACAGCACCGCTTCCACACCAATGCCTGCACCGATCATACCCATGACGCTGCCCAACATTAGCCCTTTTTGCCGTCCCCATCGTTTCATCATCAGGGAGGCAGGCACCGTTGCCAGCATCGTAGCCAATTGGGTCAAGGTAATGGGTAACGTTGCTAACGACTTTTGCTCAGCTAGGGCAAAACCCACCAGGGCCGATATGGTAACAATGATCGTCACGCTGGTGCTGCCCAATGCTTGACAGACGCTCAGCAATAATACGTTGACTCTGGCTCGAACAGCGGTAGATAGGGTCATAGATTTCATCGGCGGATGGCGGATCACTTACGGCTTGTGACTGATGGCTTACGGTTTCAGGATGCCAAGTAGCACTGCAAAAAGATCGTCTAAATCGGCAGGAACGCGGTAAGAATCAATATCTTTTAATATAGTCTTTTGTTGCCGTTGCAGGACTCCAAACCGCCACAAATCCCCGACTGTGACCGCACCGTAGATGGCGATGTTCTCCTCACTCAAATAGTGATCAATGGCAATGAGTTCTACGGCAAGCTGACTAAATCCTCGCTCTAAGTCAGCTTTCTTAGCCTCAATGACGACCAAATTGCCAATCCCACGCACTAAGTAATCAATATTCCCTTTAAGCTGATGATTGACGTGGAGTGGATATTCAATATTGATGTCTACGTCAATGAAATCCAGGAGTTCTAGCAAAACAGGAGCAATTAAGACTTCTCGCTTAGCAGTTTCTGAGTTCAGCGAAATATGAGGCAATTTTTTGTAAAAGGTATTTTTTAAGGATTCTAAAGAGCGATCGGGTTGATATCTTGGCAGCTCAACTTTTTGGAACTGCAATTGATAGCCAAACTCAGCCACAATTTCCTTCGTGGGATAGCTGAGATCAAAATAGTCTGAAAAGGTGTAAGACTTTTCAGTATCCAGAATGGGTTGTTTCATTTGTTACTCATTGCTTAAGGCCATCAGCGATTCCAGGGACTTCACTAAATTGTATTATGGTGGACTCTGTGGTGAAATTCATGATGAAATTCATGACGCGATCGCGTTTTCACCCTTGCATGATGAAGCCTGGAAGGATTCCGAACGGGGGAAAGGATGATGGACAGTTGGCGAAAAATTCTGCAAAGATGGCGGCAATCTGGGCTGGGCGATCGCTCCCCATCCTCCCTCCCAGGAAACCAATCCTATCACCGTGGCCTCATTTTCCTGGGTCTCGGTGTTCTTAGCTTTTGGATCGCCATCGGCTTGGCTGGGATGGCTCAGAGTGTGTGCTACTCTCCGGCACATCCTCTGGCTCCGAGTCCGGCTCAAACCGCAAAGCTGACTCCGCAGCCATCCACCACCGTCGCTGCTCCATCAGGAGCCATCTTGTTTGACCAAGGACAGCAGGCATTTGACGCAGGGGATGTTGAGGTCGCGTTAGCCCTGTGGCAGCAAGCGATCGCCTCAGAGGATGCCCAAGTGAATCCCGTCTTCCAGGTGGTGGTGCTCAATTCCGTAGCGATCGCCCACCAACGTCTGAACCAATGGGATGCAGCCCAGTCCCCCATTGCTGAAGCGGTGCAGCAGTTAAACCACATCCCTGACCAAGATACCGTGGATCTCTTACAGGCCCAACTGCTCAATACCCGGGGTCGGAGTGAGTGGTTTTTGGGGCGGGTGGACGCGGCTCTGTTGACGTGGGAACAAGCTTCAAACTTGTATCAAACCACTGGTGATGTCGAAGGGTTCATGGGGAGCCAAATGAACCAAGTGCAGGCGATGGAAACCTTAGGTTACTATCGGCAAGCCTGTAATAAAGTGCTGGATACGCTGGCGATCGCTCAGACCTGTGACACCTTGGGTCAACCCCAGAGGATAGGCGGGGACACGGTCGCCATGTCGGATGAGGTGATCGCGTCATTGCTAGCTCAACTAGAGAACCAACTCAATCAGCAGCTTGACTATCGGGCGAGCCGCCAATTACAGGTCTTGAGTTTCCGCAGCTTGGGGAATTTACTGCGGTTGACGGGGCGACTGGATTTAGCCCAGCAAATCCTGGAGCAGGGGTTGGCGATCGCCGCCAGTCTACCATCCCAACAACAGGTGTTAACTCAGTTGAGTTTGGCAGCAACCCAACGGGACCAGTTTTTACGAATGCAGCAGCTTTTCCAGCGCACGAAACTACCGGGCGATCGCACCCGTACGGCTGAAGCGGCGAGCCAAACCCTGGAACTGTACGACCAAGTGATCGCGGCATCCGCTGATATTGATGCGATCGCCCATCTCCAAGCTCAGTTGCAACATCTAGGTGTCCTCATCAACCTTGCCACCTGGAATCAACAAGCAGATCAAGATCCAGAACTGCAAACCATTGTCCCATCCGACAGCGATGTTGGTCGTTTGAATGCGACCATTGCGCCCCAAGTTGCAGCCCTGCTCCAGCAACTTCAACGGCCCTCTCCGTCGAGTCGGGTCACGGTGAATGCCCACCTTGATTTGGCCCAGCAATTGCTGCAACTCCAGAGGCTCCAGCCCGGTCAAGATTGGCTCCCACAGGCGGAGGGCGTGGCCACAGCGGCAGTGAAGCAGGCGGACCAGTTGAGCGATCGCCGTTCCCAGTCCTATGCCTATGGGATTCTGGGCCAAGTCTATGAAAATCAAGGCAATAATAACCGAGAGGCCCAGGATTTGACTCGCAAGGCGCTGAGCCTGTCACAAGCGTCCCAAACCCCTGAAATGACCTACCGCTGGCAGTGGCAACTTGGACGTTTAGCCGATCAACAACAGAATGCGGAGGAGGCGATCGCCTATTACGAAGCCGCGGTCCAAACCTTGGATGCGGTCCGGAATAATCTTTTGGGGATTGATGCAGAAGTGCAATTTTCCTTCCGCGATGATGTCGAGCCGATTTACCGTCGGTTGGTAGAGCTATTGTTGACCCAAGGGGAGCAACCGCCGTCTCAAGCAACGTTGCAACGGGCGATTCGGGATATTGATGCCCTCCAACTGAGTGAGCTGGAAAACTTTTTAGGTTGCAACTTGGCGGAATCCGTTGCCATTAGCGAAACCTTGGTGGACCCCACCGCCGCCATCATTTATCCCATCATTCTGCCCCAACAGCTAGCGGTGATCACCAAGTTCCCTCAAACCAATGACCTCCATCTGCACACCATTGAAATTGATGCGACCAACCTTGAAACCAGACTCAACTCCCTACGGCGCGAACTAGCCCGTCCCTACCGATCTGGCACAGGGCTGCAAGTGTCCCAGAATTTATACGATTGGCTGATCCGTCCCATTCAGCCATTGTTGGCCGAGACCCAAGCAATGACCCTAGTGTTCGTTCTAGATGGTAAATTCCGCAATGTGCCAATGGCCACCCTCCATAATGGTGAAACCTATTTGATTCAGGACTATGCCCTAGCCCTGATGCCAGGATTGCAATTGATTGAACCCCAACCGCTATCTGCGACTTCCTTGGATGTACTGACCTTTGGGTTGTCCCAGATGCGGCAGGAATTTCCGCCCCATGCTGGGTTTGTCGATTTGATGAACGTGGAAGCTGAAGTCAATGAGATTCAGACTCAACTGCCGAGTCGCTTATTTCTGAATCAGGATTTTACTCAAGCCGCCATGGCAAAGCAGGTCGAGGCGATCGCTGCCCCTATCGTTCACCTCGCCACCCACGGCCAGTTTAGCTCGGACCCCGCCGACACGTTTGTGTTGGCCTGGGATCGGCGGATTGACATCAACGATCTCAGCGCCATTCTCCAATCCCGCAATGGGGAAGCAAACCCGATTGAACTGCTAGTGCTCAGTGCTTGCAAGACAGCAGAAGGCGATGACCGAGCCGCCTTGGGTCTAGCAGGAATTGCCGTGCGATCCGGTGCCCGCAGTACTCTCGCCTCCCTCTGGACCGTAGACGATCAGGCCACCGCTGAGATGATGAGCCTGTTTTACCAAGAACTAGCCCAAGCCGAAGCGCCCATTGCCAAAGCCGAAGCCCTCCGCCGCGCTCAAGTGAAGCTTCTGGAGACTGAATCCTATAAGGCACCCCGCTATTGGGCACCCTTTATCCTCGTGGGCAATTGGTTGTGATCCATCCCCAACTGCCTGACCTCGAATGACTCAACTCGTCGTTAACATATAGGGTGCCGTTAGCGTCAGCGTAACGCACCGGGTCTGATGGCTGACCTCAAATTAGATGACCGGAAATCCGCATTCTAGGGATCTGGGCATTCACATAATACAGTTGTAGTATTAAGGTAAGGTAGACCCCAGAATGGGTCGAGACATTCATGATTTGTAGCTTGTCTGGACCGACCCAGGGTTGACCTCATTAAATGACCACGACACTAGTACAATAGCAGGAGAATCCATGCAAACGATTAATCGACCCTCCATTCACCGCACCCCTACCACTGAGATGGAAGTCACCAGCATTCGCCTCGAACGGGAACTCAAGGAAAAGCTCAAGGGGTTGGCAGGCAACCAAGGCTATCAAGCCCTGATTCGGGATGTGTTATGGAACTACGTGTGGCAAAAATCGGGGGAGTATGAACCCCAAGTGGCCCGTGATGATATTCGAGTGAGCATGACGGCGATCGCCCAGCAGGAAGAGCGATGTGCGCTGACCGGGGAGGTCATCTATCCCCATGACCAGATGGTGATTGGCCTAACGGTTCAGGGCGAGTTGGTGCCCCTCAGCCTCGATAGTTTATCAGCCCATCATCCCCCCGATCATGATTTAGCTGATCCTTTATCCGAGCATCACCGATCCGAGCATCACCGATCGGACTATTAGACCCCTGAGCATTGGAGCTTTATGACTTTGACTTTGTTCCAGTGTCCTAACTGGCTTGGGAGACCACCTCATCCGGACGAGATGCGGGAGTCGGAAACAGGCGCTGGAACAAGGTATCGCGATCGCCCAGGGATTCGTAGAAAAAGAAGGAGACCCCGGAAAAAGCGCGATCGCGACTAGCCTGGACCTGCTGGGCAATTAACTCATCGTCCGTGGGCCGATTTCGTAAACCTGTGAGAATGCCGATACTGATCGGAAGCTGACCCTTCAGCGCTTGGAGGAGAGGCCGATCTAACTCCGCTTCAAAGGATTCCATGCCGCCCCGATACACCTGAATAATCAAGTCATCTAGATAACCCAATCGCTGCCACTGCTCCCAATCTTGCAAAAACTTGTCACGGGCAAAAGGCTGAGGATTGGGTGACAGGGAAATATGGCAGTCAGGGTTAATCGCCCGAACCGCTGTGACGATCTGGCCCATGAGTTGGGTCACAATATCCGCCCGCCACTGCACCCAAGCGGGATCATTCACATCCGTGGGCGGATCTTGGCCCCCATGAGTGTCCCGGTAATGGGCCACGGTGTAAGGATCGTAACCCAACTCCACAGGCATCCCGAAATGATCATCCAGTTGAATTCCGTCCACCTCGTACCGCTGCACCACTTCCGTGATCATTCCCACTATCAATCGCTGCACCTCAGGATGCAGCGGATTGAGCCACTTGCGGGGATGACGACCCTGCATCACCACCGTGCGACCGTCCTGCCGCTGGCTGAGCCAACTGGGATGCCGCCGTGCCAGTTCTGAATAGGACGGGGTCATCAGACCAAACTCAAACCAGGGCATGATGCTCAAACCCAACTGATGACTTTCATCCACCAGTTCTTGCAACAGGTCACGATCTTGCATCCCGATGTGGGGATCAACGGCTTCCCCCCAAGCGGATTGAGCGATCGCACTGGGATACAAGGTATAGCCCCAATTCCACACGGTTGGGTAAAGGGTATTAAAGTTAAGCTGGGCCAGCCGGTGCAAGCCGTACCGGACTTCATGTTTGGAGAACAGTACACTACTATCGATGTTGGTTAACCACACTCCCCGCAGTTCTGCGGAGGGTTGCGCGGTCACTGGCGGGACCCAACCAGGAATCAACCAGAAACTGAGCGCGATCGCCCCCGCCAGCAGCATGCCTACCCCCTGCAAGAGCCAGCGGCATTCTCGCCGATCACGTTCTTTCGGGTCACGTTCTTGCTGGCCACGGCTCCTCTGATTCCATCCCCACTGTCCGTTCATGGCCACCTTGTCGTTGTTTAAAAATCAGCTTTAAGAAGCTAGGCTCAAGAAGCTAGGTTCAAATGTATTGCTATAAGGCTAGCGGATCTTCCAGGGTGCGGCTCTTAGCCCTCATCTTCCCCTGGGATCAGCGCTTTGATCAGATTCACAAATTCTTGATGATCCACCACAGGCTTGGAAATGTACGAATCAGCACCACTTTGTTTCAAAAAGGATTCGCGATCGCCCTGCATGGCATGGGCAGTTACCAAGATAATCGGAATCTCAGCTGTGCGGGGATCGGCCTTGAGCATTTGGGTAATCTTAATCCCATCTACAGGTTTACCGTCATAGACACTGCGGGACAGAGACACATCCATCAAAATCACGTCCGCCTCATGGGCCTGAGCAATTTGGAGGACTTCTTCCACATCTTCCGTGTGTTTGACGGCTAAGCTCCCCCGACGGGTCAGAATTTTAGAAAACACCCGTGCATTAATCGGGTCATCTTCCACAATCAGTACCGTTTTCATCATTTATGTTTCCTCAACAACATTTCCTGAACGTCAGTCTCAAGTCAGCCGCAAATCACGATTTAATCCTACCGTGAGTCCGCACGAGCAAATTGCCAACCAGAAAATCCTATGCTTGAATGCGTTGTGAGTCCTAACATACCGTGGCGGAGTGAGATAAAGTTCCTGTAGCTGAATATTCATGAAGGGTTGACTTAATTTCACTGGTCTCAACTGCGCCCCATTTCGGGTTTCGGTTCATCATTCTAGCTTGTTTAGTTGGAATTGAAACCCAGATCCCAAAATGGTGTAGCGTATCTCAACAATTCCCTTGCTTTTTTAATGTGAACGATAAACCATGAGTGATTCCTCTTATCAACACCAGGATTTGATGCTATATGGAGGATATATCAGCGCGAATGCCAGCCCATGTCCATGATCAATTTGTCAATGCTTGACCGTCCACTTGATCAGCCACTTGAATCAGGTCTTCGTTCAAGGATCTTGAGTCAAGAGTCTTGAACGAAGACCCTTGAGCCAAGAGTCTTGAGCCAAGAGTCTTGAACCAAGCTATCTTTCGCCTTACACTTTCCCTCCGCCTTGCTACCAGACTACGTAATCCCTAATATCATGGCAAAACAGCTCAATATTCTTTCACCGGGTCAAGTAATCCCCACCGCCTTACATTCTGAAGTCCAGCAGTCCTATCTGGAATATGCCATGAGCGTGATTGTGGGGCGGGCGCTACCGGATGTGAGAGATGGCCTCAAGCCCGTCCATCGGCGCATTTTGTATGCCATGCATGAATTGGGGCTAACGCCCGATCGCCCTTATCGCAAATGCGCCCGGGTGGTGGGCGATGTGCTGGGCAAGTACCATCCCCACGGTGATCAATCGGTGTACGATGCGCTGGTACGGATGGTGCAGGATTTCTCCAGTCGCTACCCAGTCTTAGCAGGCCACGGCAATTTTGGTTCCATTGACAATGATCCGCCAGCGGCGATGCGCTATACGGAGACGCGGCTTGCTGCCATCGGCAACGAGGTGTTATTGGACGAAATTGGGGAAGCTACGGTTGATTTTATCGACAACTTTGATAGTTCTCAGCAGGAACCCATCGTTCTCCCGGCCCAATTGCCGATTCTGTTACTCAACGGTAGTTCTGGGATTGCGGTGGGCATGGCCACTAATGTGCCGCCCCATAATCTGGGGGAAGTGGTAGACGGGTTAATTGCGCTGATTGACCAGCCTGGTCTCTCAGACGAAAAGCTACACCAATTGGTTCCAGGGCCAGATTTTCCCACAGGGGGAGAAATCATTGGC
>JBFRWC010000166.1:0-23220 GCA_051439365.1 Leptolyngbyaceae cyanobacterium | reverse complement strand
GTTTCTAATGGAACCGTAGGCCAGCCCAACTGATGACAGCAAAACTGACGCAGGGCGGGATAGCTTAAGCTCAAGAGAGACAGTCGTTGTTGGAGCGATCGCTCGATTCCATCCCTCTCCAGCTCAGTTGCAAAACACCATTGGTCGTAGCGTTGGGCATCAGCCACTAGTCTTTGCCAAGGAGGTTGGTCCGCATCGATCGGCGAATCCAGATGATTCTGGAGGTAGGACTGTAATATGTTGTGGATTGTGCCCTCGCCCACCATGCCCTGATCTTCAGAGGTCATCTCCTAATACCTGCTCCTGCATCAACTGCCCAGCTTGAACGCTTCCACGAATAAGCCGTAAACTAGGCCAATCTTAACGGCATTCGCAATTTGTAAAACGATGGGTCCAGCAGGGGAAGGGGTTGGGGGAGAAGAAACAGACGATAACTGAATGGGAGAAGGCGATCGCACCGTACTGATGAGCGAGGAAGAAGAGCGTCTCCGATAGACAAGCCAACTGACAAACTCACAGCCCAAGAGCAGAAAAAGAGCCATCAGAACGTCTAAATCTGCTGTCTGCCCGGTCACGGTCGCGATCACCGTGGATGCAAAAAAGCCAAATAAGACCCCAACAATCAGGACCGAAATTCGTCGCCAGGGATTGCGGATCCACTGGGTAAACTGACGAATCACAATATCAAAGAGAAGCGTAAGGCGCGTATTTTGCATAATTTTTAGCGCAGCATCAAAACAGGATAACCCTGAGCAACAGATTTAGAGACGTTACAGGTAATCCTATCGTACTAATGACTGCCAGCACCAGGGGCATTATCGGGACCACCACAGTCGGAGCACTCATAATTCTTGGTAGTGGGATTGATGGCGCGATGCGAAAGTTGTGTTCCGGAGTGAGCAGAAACCGTTGGAGCGGCCAGGGCCACAGCCCTAGACATGCTGGGGACCACCCAAAATATCTGTGACCCCAGGATTACACAGAGACATCGCTTGAGTTGTGGTTCCCATCTCATGGCCATACAAACTGAAAACATTGGTTACACCCACGTTGAACAAACGTCTACTCCATCAATAACGTATTCCCTACATACAACCGGGCTAGTGTTGCCTTAAACTGAAGCCAATCTCCAAGTCTCTCCCATCAATCGGTCGTAGCTATTACGGTCAATTGATGGCTTATTCAACTACCATACACGGACAGCTTGGTCCGGAGCATGAAGATTACTCGAACTGGTGATAAAGGTTATCCGTAAAACTACGCCTACGCTTTCCGAATCACCCTGCCCTAAGGAGGCGGTTACAGCGTAGAAAACGCCCAAGTCTCCTTTTGGTACGGGGCCACGCCTGCCCCATGCATCATAAAGGACGCAAAAATGGTGTCCGTGTAACCACGGAGGTCATCTTGACTTAATCATAGGTTATGAATCGGATTTGGGGTTGAGGGGGAATTCCCCTTTCCGAGCTTGCCATGATCGCCATCTATCTCGCGTCGAAGCGCTGCTGCAACCATATTTTGCAGCGTAGGTAGGGAGAGAACTGATAGGATTCTGCCATCACCCAGCCGATGCAAGCACTATGGCTCAGTAATGCCAGTCCTTGCCAAACGACCGGGAACCAGGCTAACGGACTACTGGGCAAGGGGGGAAAAATATAGTTAGCCACACCTAACAAGGCTGAAGGTAGGGTTGCAAGGGCGATCGCTCCACACACCAACCCTGGTGTTAGTGGGAGGGTTGGGTGCTGTCCCCGTTGCCAAAATTGACCGTTCCACCACCAGAGAATTGGGGGAGACAAATCAATGACTTTGAGGGTTTGTTGACTCGGATTCCACTCAAATAGATGACGGCAGAACCCACAGCCCCAAACGTCCATTAGCGTCATTTGGTTTAGGGTGTGTTGACCACAAAGAGGGCACTGATTAGGATTTCCTTTCATAGACTTGGGATTAGAGGCAAATGACAACCGGGGGCGAGGGTGGACAAGGGTAAAGCAAGACTCACGAGTTTGTTCGAGACCAGATTCGAGACCAGGTTCGAGGCCAAGATGGGCTAACCTCCAGGGATACTGCCCAAGGAGGAACCGATCCAGTGGACAGACTCAGTTCCGGCCTGGTCTAGAATGACAGCAGGGGTTGGTCCTCGATCAAAATCGACGGCTTTAATGACAAATTGACCATTGGCAATGCGATCGCCAACCTGGACATAACGACTGCTGGCCGCTCCCGGTTCTTTGACAATCAAGCTGACGCGATCGCCCAATTGCACCACTCCCGTGAACTCCAGGGTAGGAGCGGCAGCGGGAACAGGACTCGCTGATGGGTCTAGATTGCTTTCTGACCCAGCGATCGCCGTTGACCCAGAAGGATTCACCCCCGATGGAATAGGAACGGCATTGTTGGGAGCAGGCGGAACCGTCAGTGGCACTGGCACAACCGCTGGAGGTGCTCCCGCAACGGGGACGGTCGGTACCGTTTGGGCAATGGGCACAGGCATCAGGCTATTGGCAGCAGGAGGTTGGGCCGTTCGGGTTGGGCTGAGCACAACATAGGGAGTGGTGGGAAGGGACGCAAATGGGTTGTTGCGGCCTTGTCGAACTTGGGGCACTCGTTCAGTTTCTGTGGTGGTTGGAACGAGTTCAATGGGGACGTTGCCCAGTGGCAGGGTTGGGAGACTTGGGTCTTCAGTCGGTAAAGAATGGGTCAGAGCATCCTCTGATGCTTCACCTTGGGAGGGATTGACCTCAGGATTGATCCCTAGTGTGGCATCTTCTTCGAGGGCTGCTGGGACTGGAGCCTGGGAAGACGCGATCGCTGGCTCCGGTTGTGCCGCTAAGTCCGGCTGGGTCGCTGAGTGAGAGGGTGCGGATGCCTCTGGCCTGGGGGTGACCTGACAGCCTCCAAGGGGCAACAACAGACTACCCAATATCAACCACGCGCTACCAGGAAAACGAGGGTTTACCATCCACTGCCTGTCTATCACTATCTCCCCTCCTCACCTAATCACGACTCATTCGCCTTAACTTACCGATTAGAATAGCGCTGATCCTGATGGTTCGCTGCTTGATCCCAAAAAACGATACATTCACGCCCCCAGTTGACACTACTTTAGTTGTCGTGACTAGGAGGCCATGTAGGACGCGATCGCCAAAATTTTCTTTTTCTTAACAAGTCTAGGCGCAAAAATCTGCCATGAGCAACAGGGAAGGTCGGGGGCAAAATTAAATTCCAGATTTCTGTTGTAGATTGTAAGGCTCTGGACAACTAATCAGGGAGACGAGATGCCACAATAAAGTCAGTTAGTGACTTGTACGGTTATCTGTCATCCACCGGATAGAGTTAAGGTACAGCCTGACCGAATCAACATCGTTAATGAATGAGCGCGCCGTGATTTCTATTCCCTTCTTCAAAAAAAAATCTGCATCATCAACGTTGGCTAAGGGGGCACAGCAGTGGCCTGGGTTGATTGAAACCTACCGTCCTTACTTGCCTGTAACAGCACAAACCCCTGTGGTCACGCTATGCGAAGGAAATACGCCTCTGATTCCGGTGCCTGCGATCGCCTCACGCATCGGCAAACAAGTCCAAGTTTTCATCAAGTACGATGGCCTTAACCCGACCGGAAGCTTCAAGGACCGGGGCATGACCCTAGCCGTATCAAAAGCTAAAGAAGAAGGTGCGAATGCTGTGGTGTGCGCTAGTACAGGCAATACCTCAGCGGCGGCTGCAGCCTATGCTCGACGGGGGGGCTTAAGAGCTTTTGTGATTATCCCTGAAGGCTATGTGGCCCTTGGCAAGTTAGCCCAAGCCCTGCTGTATGGTGCCGAAGTCATTTCCATCAATGGTAACTTTGACGAAGCGCTGGATATCGTTAAATCGGTCTCTGAAGCTTACCCGATTACCTTAGTCAACTCCCTTAATCCCTATCGCCTGGAAGGCCAGAAAACGGGAGCGTTTGAGGTGGTTGATGTCCTAGGGGATGCTCCTGATTGGTTGTGTATTCCGGTTGGCAATGCAGGCAACATTTCTGCCTATTGGATGGGGTTCAATCAGTACAAGCAAGCCGGAAAATGTACCTCCTTGCCTCGAATGATGGGATTCCAGGCTGAGGGAGCCTCGCCGCTAGTGCAGGGCCACCGCTTTGAGCATCCCGAAACGGTGGCCACGGCCATCCGGATTGGTAATCCTGCCAGTTGGCAAAAGGCCGTATCCGCTAAAGATGAAAGCCACGGAGTATTTCATTCAGTCACGGATGAAGAAATTTTGACAGCCTATCAACTACTAGCCTGCGAGGAAGGAATTTTCTGTGAGCCTGCTAGTGCGGCCTCTGTGGCAGGGTTGCTGAAGATCAAAGACCAGGTTCCAGACCGGGCTACCATTGTCTGTGTGCTCACGGGGAATGGCCTCAAAGACCCTGATACTGCGATCAAGCGGGGCCAGAGTCAGATGACATCGGGGCTGGAACCAACAGTGGCGGCAGTGGCCCAGGCGATGGGATTTTAAGGGATGAGGATTTGATAACGTGTCAACTAACTTGTAAGGTGTCGTTAGCGTCAGCGTAACGCACCGAGCAAGCTATTTAATTCTCATCCCCAAGTGATGCCGGAGGCAGGGACGGTGGCTTAGCCTCCATAAAGTGAGGATTAATGGAATGCGCATCAGCCATCGCGGGAACAGGTGAATCAGTGGGGACGGTCTGGCGTTTTCGCTCTCGCTCCAATTGCTCAACCAGGTCACTCAAGGCTTCCATTAAGGTCTGTCGTGTCTGGGCGTGGTCCCGTTGTTCCTGACGAAGAGCTTGGGAAAGGCGATCGCTCAATTCCGTAGCCTCCGACAGTTTTTGCTGCGGCACTTCAGGCTGAGTTGGAGGGGGGACAACGACTGCATGATCGCCCCATTGCTTGGGAATTGTGGGGTGGGGTGGGGGCGGTGGAGGAGGAATCATGGGGACCGACACCGCACTTAATTGCTGCTTGAGCCGTTGATTTTCCGCGACAAGGCTATGAATTCGCTGATCTAACCGTTTGACATCGGCGCGACGTTGGCTGGCTTCGGTTTGATAGGATTGATGCCAGCGGGATGCCTGCTGATACGCCTCAGCCCGTTCTTGGTTGAGACGAACAAGTCGTTCCTGCAATGACCGGATCTCATTTAACCATTGGACAACATCATGAGTCATGGTATTTCTTGTCCTTATTGCGAACAAATTGATCACTAAAATAGCAGTTGAGTCATCATCGGGGGCGCTGGCAAAATAATCAGAACGAGCAGGGCCAGAGCTATCAAACCTAAAAAGTCACGGCGATTATCCAACTCGCTGACATCGTTGAGGGCCGGTTCATCCACCGAAGGCATAAAGAATAGCACGATGGGCAGTAACCAGAATTCTTGCTGATCCCGATGAACAAAGGCAAGCAGCAACACGAGGAGGCGCGCAACCTGGCCAATCAGGGCACCTGTCCGCTGACCAAACATGGCATGGACAATTTTGCCACCATTAAGCTGCCCCACGGGCATCAGGTTAATGGTGGTCACTAAAATGCCTAGGCAACCAGCGATCGCCACTGGATGAAGCTGGAGGGCATTATCCACGGCTAGATCTGGCAGCGCTACCTTGCTCAAAATGGCCATCAGGAATGAAATTTTGGGATCGAAGGACTCGACACTAAATAAACTCGACTCCGGACTCATGTCCACCATCGTCGAGTGGGCTAATCCCCACCACAAAATTGGTAGGGTGACCAATACACCCATGATCGGACCAATGAACCCCATATCAAATAGGACTTTGCGATTGGGCATGGGCGATCGCACTTGCAGAAACGCCCCAAAGGTGCCAAAGGGAAAATTGAGGACGACAGGTGGAATCGGGATAAAATAGGGCAGGCTCGAACGCACCTGATAACGACGGGCAATCCAATACTGACTGAGATGATACGCCGCCAAGATCACAATGAGCGCCATGCAGTAGGGCAGACCTTTAAGCACAACGTCCCAGTTGAGTGGTAATAGTTCCTCTTCAGGCACCCCTGCCAACATCATCCCTGCCAGAATAGTGGTACAGATTGTCGCCAACAACAAGACCATTGCCACGATAGGCCGGAACAAACTTTGTGGCTCCCCTTGCTCCGCTGCTTGCAGATTGGGCACTAAGGCGAAAAAAGGCTTGCCGTTCATCCCCTCTTGGAAAATGACGAGAAATCGTTTGCCAAATTGCTGCTCAATATTGTCACGAATTGTATGGTAAGCAATTTCAGACGAGACTCGTAAATGCCCCGTGCAGATCAGCACCTGAGCGCGATGTTCAATGCCCTTGAGGTAGTAAACTGACCACGGAAAACACCGTTTCAAGGCATCTTCATCATCTCGGTCTATTGAAGTGTTCGCAGAAAGGGTCATATCGGTAAGAGAGGGATGAGTAGCAGAATCGCTGCCAACTAAATCAGCGGGTTCAGAGATCTCCGACGCTTGAGCGGTGGACGAGGAAGGTGGGTTAGAGGTGTCGGGCGATCGCCGTCCCAATTGAATTAAGCTCCAGTAAACAAAGGAGCAGGCGATGAATATCCCCAGCAGTAGGAGCCAAGGAATCGTTTCTCCCCCCGTGCTGACCAGCCACAGGAGCCAAACCAACAACGGCATCATCATTACCAGCCATAGTACCCACACAGGGGTACGAGTCAGGTGAGACACGCTCTTCTGAATAGAGACGTAAGTAATTATGCTTAGCAGAAGCAACCACAAAACAACCATGTTGTCGATCTTTAAGGTACCCTCTCGTCATCTTCAAAGTAACGTTCGCTTGTTCCTAATTGATCGCTGAGACCATCAGTGATGGATTCAGCCGATAGCAGGAGCCTGCCTTGGGCAACGAATCGTTAACCCAGTTCCAGCATAGCGTGCCCATATCTATACCGATGTATCTATACCGGAGCCATGTCAGATCCATTGAATTTCCGCTACAGTTTGGTACGACCAATTTGGCGCTACAATTTGGCGCTACAATTTGGAACACTTGTTAACACCCTTGTGATTGTACCTTGACCCAACCGTCTTCCCTACCCAACACTTTGCCGAACTCCACCTCCTCGTTAGCCTCCTCAACGGAACTTTACCCTGTCGTGAGTTCGGTTTATGCTTTTTCTCCGAATCGCAATACGTTGGGGGGCACCGCCTACTTCGTTATGTCTTCAGCGGGAAATATTTTGATCGACTGTCCCCCCTGGACTCCGGCTGTAGAAGAATCCCTGGAGCGGTGTGGGGGAGTTCGCTGGTTTGTGATGACCCATCGGGGGGGAATCGGAGGGATCACCTTGGTCAAGCAGATTCAAGCAAAATACGACTGTGAGGTGGTGATTCAGGAGCAGGAGGCGTATCTGTTGCCGGATCTGTCGCTGCAAACGTTTCAGCACGATTTTGCCTTGACTGATGACTGTCGTCTGCTCTGGACACCTGGTCATTCTCCCGGTTCCTCTTGCCTATACTTGGGCGCTGAGGGGGGTATTTTATTTGCGGGGCGGCATTTGTTGCCTGATAGTCAGGGGAAATTAATGCCGCTCCGGGTGGCGAAAACATTCCATTGGCCGCGCCAACTTCGCAGTGTTCAACGCCTCTTGAGTGAGTTCACTCTCGATACGCTACAATTCTGCTGTCCAGGGGCGAATACAGGGTTTCTCCGCAAGCAACGAGTGGCGCGGGATGCTTACCAGCAGTTGGGTGAACTGGATCTGGAAGCATTACGGATGGTGCAACCAGGATTGTAGGGGGACGCTGTGGGGCAATCACTGTTGCGATCGCAAAAACTTGGGCAACTCACAATACAACCGTCCCTGTTTCCACCGACCACAGCCCAACTCATAGGCCCCACTCCGCGCCAGAACAAATCCTGGGGAAAGCCCATCCGTCCCAGGATAAGTCACCGATTCTCCCCGCATAAACTGATCACATTGTTCGGCATTGAGCGTCGCGACCTGCTGAGTTACATGTCGCCCAAATCGCTGGAGACCCGCAGTCGTGGGCTTGAAGCCGTGGGGGGTCCGGCGGACTAACGGGAGGCCAATGGTATGGGGAATCATATGGGGGACGGGACGGCAGGCGGATGATGCCAGCCACTCCTTTTCCTTGCCTGTGGACCAGAGCGCATAGGCATCAAACTGATCCAGGGCCATGCCAAAGCGATCGCCCAGCCAAGCGATCGCCCCCCGCCCAGGTGCTGGCTGAATTGTCCCAGCCGGTCCAGTCTGTGCTGTCTGATCCAGGGATGGAGCATTTGGCGCTAAATTCACATCCGTTCGGCGAATTCGCGCGACAAAAAAGCCCCCGGTATCGTTTAGGTGGGGCCAATAGCGATGAGCATGAATGCTATCCCCCCGGAATATTTGCCCGTGCCAGTGGGTCAGCCCTGTTGCCTTCTGTAACCCTGGAATGTCAAACGGTTCAACCACACCGCGATCGCCCACGACTGCATCCACCACCGCCTCATTTTCCTCTGGCGCAAAGGTGCAAGTGCTGTACACCACCACCCCGCCCGGTTTCACGAGAGTCAGTGCCCGATCTAAAAGTTGCTGCTGAATTGGGACCAGCCGATGGCTGGATAGTCCTTTCGCCGTGGCTGGACTGGTCTGGGAGACCCCGGCCTGGTTTCTGTGGAGCTTCTTCCGGAATGTGCCCTCGCCGGAACAAGGGGCATCCACCAGTACCCGATCAAAGGAATGGGCCGGAGCCATAATGTCACGACCATCCCCGTGACTGGTGATCACGTTCGTTAGCCCCCAGCGGGTTAGCGCACTCCACAAAGACGACAACCGGGAGAGCGATCGCTCATTTGCCACCACCATCCCCGTTTCCCCCACTGCTAGGGCTAATTGCACGGTTTTTCCTCCCGGTGCGGCACACAGATCGAGGACGCGATCGCCCACTTGGGGATCTAGTGCTTGCACCGCTGTTCGGGCAATTTCTTCCTGAACTCCATACCAACCCGTGATAAATGGGAGCGATCGCCCTGGTTTGGGCCAATCCCACACCCGATAGCCCCCCGCTGCCCAACTCACTCCTTCCCACTGCAAGCCCTGTGCCTCCAGCCAAGCTTCAAGCTGAGTCGTCGTTGTTTTGAGCGGATTGACCCACAAACACGCTGGTAGCGGTTGTTCCCAACATCCCTGTTGGCCAACCGAAATATCCATAATTGACTCATAGCGGGCGAGTAACGAGTAATCCATTGACCGCAAAAATAATACAACCTCAAGAAAAAGTACTGACTTGTCCCTGAAGTTATCACCTTAAAGGGAAGGGGTGTAGTAAAGTAAGTGGAACGATCGTTGTCACGTGAATCATTAAACCTATGACATTGGTTGCCACCAGTCTCGTCAACCTCCTTCCATTCCATAGTTTTGACACCAGCTATCTCCTCGCCGCAGCCCCCGAAGCGGAGCAGGGACCACTCGTACTTGCAGGCGTGCTGCTTAGCCTGGTATCGATCTACTTTGCCGCTAAATTTTTTGGTGAACTGTGTTCCCGTGTCAACTTACCCCCAGTCTTAGGTGAATTGGTGGGGGGCGTTATCGTCGGTGTTTCCGTCCTCCGCCTCATTATCTTTCCGGAAGGAGGCGGGGATGCCAGCCAATCCCTCATCATTAGCTTTTTGCAAACCACCGCTGGGTTACAGCCAGAGTCATCCTTACAAGTGTTTGACTCTCTCAGCGAGGTTCTGTCGGTCCTCTCAGAATTAGGGGTGATCATCCTCCTGTTTGAAATTGGTCTGGAGTCCGACCTAAAAGAACTGATTCGCGTTGGCCCCCAAGCTGCGGTAGTCGCTGTCGTCGGGGTGGTGCTGCCCTTTGCCTTGGGCACTGCTGGATTAATCGCCTTCTTTGGCACTCCCACCATCCCCGCCGTGTTTGCTGGCGCTGCTTTGACCGCCACGAGTATTGGGATTACGGCCAAGGTCTTGGCGGAAATCCAGCAACTTAGCTCCAAGGAAGGCCAGATTATTATTGGGGCAGCGGTGTTAGATGATGTGCTAGGGATTGTGGTCTTAGCGGTCGTTGCCAGTTTGGCTAAGACCGGGGAAATCGATATCGCCAATGTTCTATACCTGATTGCGGGGGCCGCGCTTTTCCTGGTAGGCGCGATTTTTGTGGGGCGGTTGCTGAGTCCCTACTTTGTCGCCCTAGTTGATCAGATGAATACCCGTGGCAACCTGATTCTAGCCTCGCTCATCTTTGCCTTTGCCCTATCCTACATTGCCGCTGTAATCCAACTGGAAGCCATCCTGGGAGCCTTTGCCGCAGGATTGATTCTAGCCGAAACTGAGCAAGCGGAAGAGCTAGAAAAGCAGATTATTCCCATCGCTGACATTTTGGTCCCTGTGTTTTTCGTGACGGTTGGGGCACGAACCGACCTCAGTGTCTTGAATCCCGCTGATCCGGCCAATCGCAGTGGGCTAATTATGGCCGCATTTTTAGTTGTCATCGCTATTGTGGGTAAACTCGCGACAGGCTTCACCATCTTCGGTAAGGAAAAGGTGAACCGAGTCGCCATTGGGGTAGGGATGATTCCCAGGGGAGAAGTGGGTCTCGTCTTTGCGGGCGTTGGCTCGGCTAGCGGCGTATTGTCTGAGTCATTGGAAGCGGCCATTATCGTGATGGTGATTATGACCACGTTCCTCGCACCGCCATTTTTGCGGGTGGCCTTTCGCCCCAAGGAATCAGAGGATGCTCTGGCGGAAGAAGCGTCTAAATCCTAGGCAATATCTTCAGCAATTTTGGCAAAAGCATATCCCACCATATTGATGGGTTAGTGTTAGCGTAACCCATCAGTATGGCTAGCGCTACCGTGAGCGATCGCCCTAATTGGATTAGAACGAATCGTTCAAACCTGAAGGGAAATTTTCAGATTATTCAATAGCCAACTGATGTGTCAGCATAAAAATTTATGTTTAGATCACCCAATCTTGTCAAATCAGCTATGGCAGGTACTGCGGATGATGTCTCCACTTGTGCCCCGATTGGGGTCTTTGACAGCGGATTGGGAGGATTGACCGTTTTACAGCAGTTGCAGCGAGAGTTACCCCATGAATCTATCTTGTACTTTGGCGACACCGCTAATTTGCCCTATGGCGAAAAGACTGCTGATGAGATCCTTCAGTTAGTGCGGTCTATTGTGCAATGGATGGTGGCGTATCCAGTCAAAATGGTGGTGATGGCCTGCAATACGAGTTCTGCCTTGGCGTTGGATATTGTGCGATCTGAGTTTGACATTCCCATTCTGGGGGTTATTTTACCTGCGGCTCAGATGGCGGTTCAGAGTGGCGATCGCGTCGGGGTTTTAGCGACTCCTGCAACGGCTCATAGCGGAGCTTACCGTCGTGCTATTCGAGAAATTAATCCCAGGGCGATGGTTTGGGAAATAGGATGCCCAGAGTTTGTGCCGCTCATTGAAGCCGGCCAGATTTGTGCCCCTGAAACCCCTGCGATCGTTCAACGATATTTAGAACCCTTGCTAGAGCAGCAGATCAATACGTTGGTCTATGGTTGTACTCATTACCCCCATCTGGCCCCTATCGTTGACAACCTATTGCCCCCATCTGTGCAAGTGGTTGATCCAGCCATCTCCGTCTCAAAAGCAGTGGCCCAAGAGCTAGCACTCTTGGGCCACAAAGAACATGGATTAGATTCTGGCGTAGATATACCAAGCAACTTCTTCGTGAGCGATCGCCCCCGTCGATTTTCTCGACTTGCGACTAGGCTCCTAGGATACGAGGTCTCAGCAAGTCAAATAACGCTGGCCCCATCTCCCTTGCCTTACTCTGTTGATGTCGGCAAAGCACCCTTGGAACAAAGGTAAGGTCATGGCAAACTATGGAACCATGGGAGGCAATCAGGGACTAGGCTAAACCCGTCTCGAACGCTGTGCCAAAACTAAAAGAAGGTAGACAGCAGAGAGATAAACGGCAGCCAGAAGGGGAATAATCAGGGAAGAGCTATAACTGTAGTTAATCATGGCAGGGTGAGTGTGAGTGAGCGGGTGGAACGTGAGGTTAAGGTAGCCACCTCCAAGCAGCAAAGTGCCAGGTGATGACTCTCTTAGAAACGAGAGTTGGTCTGTAGTGAGGTGACTGGAAATGCTGGCAAGCACATCCCAAGTCAGAGTAAGCTTCACAGATATTTCAGGCTGGAAGACCCCAAGGCCCCAGACAGGTCTACTGGGTCGCAAAGAATTGCAGAAAAAGGCTGACTTCTCGTTGCCCTAAGGGATTGATCATTGCGTGTTACACGACTGATCCAACCAAAACCTCTTTGGGATACTCAAATCCTTGGATGATTGCCCTGCAAATATGTACAACTTGCAAGAGTACCCAATCCATCTCACCGCATTTTTCTTAAAACTCTTTATATTCCTAGAATAACATAACTTTCCTAAGATTTAACCGCAGATCTGGTTTTTTTTTAAAGTTAACACTGCAAAAAAGGCTAGTTTAATCAAACTTCGTTGAGCAAGAAGGCAAATCACCCGGAAAACCACGAAAAATATAGTACTTTTGATCTATTGACAATGGTGCTGGCATCCTAGGCGAGCGATCGCAGTGGATTTTACCTTTTCTCCTTGGCCTCAGCATTCCATTGTGGAGAGCGGGTTGCCAGGCGATCAGGTGGTCAACTTATAGGAATGTTATTGGTTTCGCTGCGCCAATATGTAAAGGTGTGGCTTAGAATATGGATAAGATATGTAAAAAAACGTTACTCAAGTGTTTGAGTCTGTTCATCCATGACCTCGGCCATATCCTTGTTTACTCCCGTTGAATCTGATCTAGCTGTTTTGACAGAAACATTGAAGCAGCTAGTGGGTGCCCGTCATCCTATTTTGTACGCAGCAGCCGAACATCTGTTTGGAGCTGGTGGCAAGCGATTGCGTCCGGCAATCGTCTTCCTGGTCGCGAGGGCAACCATGCCCCACCATGAGATTTCTGCCAAGCATCGCCGTCTGGCAGAAATTACTGAGATGATCCACACGGCTAGTCTGGTCCATGATGATGTCGTTGATGAAGCGGGCATCAGACGGGGGGTGCCAACAGTCCACAGTAGCTTTGGCAACCGGGTCGCGGTCTTGGCCGGGGACTTCCTGTTTGCCCAATCATCGTGGCACTTGGCCAATCTAGATAATCTGACCGTTGTGAAACTCCTGTCGCAAGTCATTATGGACTTGGCGGAAGGAGAGATTCAGCAGGGTTTAAACCGATTTGATGCCAGCCTGTCCATGGATGCTTACTTGGAAAAAAGCTACTACAAGACCGCATCGCTCTTAGCCAATAGTGCCAAGGCGGCTGGGGTGTTGAGTCATGTGTCCGATGAGTTGGCGAACCATCTATATAGTTATGGAAGGCATCTGGGATTAGCGTTTCAGATTGTGGATGATATGTTGGACTTTACGGCGTCAGCAGACACATTGGGCAAACCAGCTTGCTCGGATTTGGACAGTGGGAATGTTACGGCTCCAGCACTCTATGCGATTGAGGAACACCCGGCCTTGGCGGGGCTGATTGACCGAGAGTTCGCAGAGAGTGGAGATTTTGATACAGCGATCGCCCTGATTCAAAACAGTAAAGGCCTGGAGCGCACCAGAGAACTGGCTCGCGTCCATAGTCAACTCGCTGTTGAACATCTCGAAGATTTACCCCCGTCTGAATCGAAGCAAGCCCTCATCAAGTTGGCAGACTATGTGCTGAGTCGGGCTTACTAATCCGGGTTTCCGGGGAGTGCCGTGAGTTGGAGGCTGTCTACTAGCGCCGCCGCTCCTGGAGCTTGCGGTACACATCTCGGATATCTACTTGATGATGGGCTAGGGCAACCAAGGTGTGGTAGAACAAATCGGCTACCTCGCCTGCAATATCATCAGGTTGATCGTCTTTGCAGGCCATGACCACCTCGGCGGACTCCTCACCGATCTTCTTGAGAATCTTGTTATCTCCTCCAGCCAATAGCTTACAGGTGTAGGACTCCGGGGAAGGGCGATCGCGCCGATCGCAAATGACCTGGAAGACTTGGGATAGAGTATCGGCAGGAGGGCGATCAATCTGGCCATCCACTTGGTGGAAACAACTGCGTTCGCCCGTGTGACAGGCGATGTCACCGATCTGTTCGATGGTTAGTAGAATCGTGTCGCAATCGCAATCGTAGCGAATCGCCTTAACCTTTTGGAAGTGACCCGATGTTTCCCCCTTGTGCCACAGTTGGGACCGGGAGCGACTCCAGTACCACCCTTCGGCAGTCTCCAAGGTCTTGGCGAGAGCCTCTCGATTCATCCAAGCCATCATCAAAACCGTGCCATCTAGATAATCTTGGGCGATCGCCGGGACTAGACCTTGGTCATTGTAGCGAATGACATTGGGATCAAGGGCAGTCTGGAGTGACGTAAGTTGACTCATCAAATAGAACCTATCTCTTGCTGGGGTTGACTATCGCAATCAGTTTTTGATCTTATCGCTATTTGCTCAACTGCAAGGGAACACCACGATATTTCCCATGTGCGTTCTAATTTTAGGCTTACGTCATCGAATTGAGAAAAATTGCAGCCGATTTTGGGTGGGAGTGACTAGAATGAAGGGGTTGAACTGGCTAGTGCAGAATACATGGATAGCGTAGCACTGAATGTATTATTCATTGCTTTATCTGAATGCTGGTGTTAGATTTTTCACATGACATATTGCATCATGTGGTTTGCACTACCCTACTCTCGTAGTTTTACTAGGGATAGATTCAACGTCATGACGTTAACATTGTCGCTTTAACGTTGTAGCACTTGATGGAATAGGTAACGGATTGCCTCGATCTATTTGAATCGGACCATTAGCGAAGCCTAAGCCTACCCCTACCCTGCACACCGCTCCGTGTTCCTGAATCATGCGCTGTTCGGCAACCCTCACAAGCCCAAGGATTAGACACCATGACATCTTTTGATGATATCTATCAGTTTTTTCGCAATCCCCCACCCTTTTACCTGAATAAAGAATTGGCCGTCTGTTATGTGTTGACTATTCTCTTGCGGAAAGATTCTTACGGAACCGAGTTGATCCAGCTTTTAGGAACTGAATATCCATCCTACCGGCTGTCGGATACGGTTCTATACAGCGCTCTCAAGTTCCTGGAGGATAAAGCTGCTATTACGGGCTACTGGAAAAAAGTGGAGGGACGAGGACGACCTCGACGCATGTATCAGATTTGTACTGGATGGCAGCGCCAATCGCGAGAGCTGTCCCACCTTTGGGAGGAATATGTGAGCCGTAACACGCCCAAGGTGCTGCTAACTATCGGCAGAGATCGGGCCGAATCCACTAATGGTTAACGCTGGATTGTCCAGAAATCAAATATTAGATCATTACCGATTAGCGACTGGAGGGGGTGCCCCTGTTCGCCGATCTAACCTAGCCGCTACCCTGAGCGGCTTTTTCTTGGGCAGATCTTAGCTAGTCATCCCCATCACCCACCTGATAATATACCCATGCGGCTAATCCGCTGGTTTCCAGTGCGACTGTTGCTGGGGTTGGGTTAGAGGTGAGCAGGTTGTGGTTGAGGAAACCGTCTATGGCGAGTAAGTTTGATTATCCTGATGATGATGCGAATGTCAACGGGAACTCGGATAAAACGATCGACCCGGAGCAGAGGACGCTGGTCGTCAAAGATGACCAAGGGCGAACAATCGCCTGCTATCTTGAGCAATCTGTCCAAGTTGATGACCATGAGTATGCATTGCTCTTGCCTGTGGACAATCCTATCGAGATTTTTGCTTGGGCCGAAGATGAGAGCGGCGATGAGATTCTCGTAGATCTGGACGATACTGAATTAGCGCAGGTATTTTTGACGGCTCGTGCGGTCTTAGCAGAACAAGAGTTGATCTTGGAGCAGACGGCTTTGACGTTAACGGCTCAAGGCGAAATTCCTTTGGCGGGTGAAGAGGAGATTACCACGCTTGATTTGGGTGATGAGGAAGGGAATCTGGAGTCGGAGGACTTTCAGCTACTAGCCAGTTTTTTCTACGAGGATCAAGAGTATGCGGTTTATACCCCGCTCAATCCCCTGTTGATCTTTGTGCGTCTAACTCATGAAGGGGTCCCGATTCTCCTAGAACCGGAAGAGTTTGAGGCGATTCGCCCTCAATTAGAAGACCAGCTATTTGATGACCTATAGGATATTAAAATATGGCAGGTAAAAAGTCCCCTGTGGGGCGGGTATTATTCTATGGTCTCTCATTACCATTAGTAATGGGTGTCTGTGGGTGGCAAGGGTGGCAATGGTGGAGTTGGGCCATTGCCAGTCCTCACTCTTCGTCTAGCGCTGCGGTAGCCCCATCCGATGAAGTGTCAACTGAAGCGTCATCAGTGGGAACCCATGCTCAAGGAGCCGAACCAACTGTGCTGACGATCCCAGATGGGACTTCTGCCCAACAGATTGGAGGGTTGTTGCTGGACGCTGGTCTCATTCGATCGGCGATGGCGTGGAACCTTTGGACGCGGTGGCAAACAACCAGTGGACGGGAGGGGGGGTTTTTGGCGGGAACTTACGGGATTGCTGCTGATGCCTCGATGACGGCGATCGCTGAACAGATTTGGCAAGGGGATGTCCTCACTAGCCGCTTCATTATCCCAGAGGGATGGTCAATGGCCCAAATGGGGCAGTACTTTGAATCGGATCTGGGGTGGTTTTCGGCAACAGAATTCATAGCGGCCACTCGTGCCATTGAGCGCGATCGCTATCCCTGGCTCCCAGCGGCAACAGCCTTGGCGAATGGCATCAATCTTGAAGGGTTTTTATACCCCTCTACCTACTACATTGCCGATAATCCCACCCCGGCGATGGTGGTAGATCAAATGCTGGGGCAGTTTGAGCAAACGGCGTTACCCCTGTATCAGCAAAATCAGGCCCAAACTCCTTACTCATTGATGGAGTGGGTGACGTTGGCCAGTATCGTAGAGCGGGAGGCGGTAGTCGGTGAAGAGCGCCCTACGATTGCGGCGGTGTTTGCCCGTCGGCTGCGAGAAGGGATTCCCCTGGCGACTGACCCGACGGTGGAGTATGCCTTTGGCATTCGCCAGACTCCCGATCGCCCCCTCACCTATGCTCAAGTGGGCACCCCCCATCCCTATAACACCTACATTAATGTGGGGTTGCCACCGGGGGCGATCGCGGCTCCGGGGTTTGCCAGTCTAGAAGCCTCACTCAATCCCCCCGATACCGAATTCCTATTTTTTATGGCCCGGTTTGATGGCACCCATGTTTTTAGTCGGACCCTGTCGGAACATGAGTCTGCGAGGGATCGGATTGGGGCGAGTATTCGGGCTGGGGAGAAGCCTTGGGAGGAGTGAGGGGTTGGGGAGTTGGGGAGTGGGAGAGTTGGGAAGTGGGGAGTGGGGAGTTGGGGAGTTGGGGAGCGATCGCTCTCGGGAAGTGCCAGCGATTTCCGATTTGGTAAAACGTGTCCATTTCCTTTAAAATTCCTATTACTTTAAGATTCCTATCGTTTCGTGAGTTCTGTAGGGATGTTCCACTGTAGCCCGCAGTTAACTTGCGGGTTTTGACTAAACTATATCCAGTGTTGTTCTGTTGCTATGTCTCTCAAAACTCTGTTGCAGCCCGATGTTGTCTTGGGTCAAACTGTCTTGGCGCTGACCCCTGAACGAATTCGGGCCTATGGCATCAAGGGCATGGTGCTCGATGTGGATGAAACGATTGTGCCGTTCCGACAGGCTGAGACATCTGAGGAATTGAAACGGTGGTTTGCGGAGATTCGCCCTCTGGTTTCCCTGTGGCTAGTGAGCAACAATACCAGCGAGAGCCGGATTGAGGCGATCGCCACTACTCTTGATGTGCCCTATGTAGCGAGGGCCGCTAAACCCTCCCGGCGCAAGTTACGGCAGGTATTAACCCAAATGGATTTGCCGCCTCAACAGGTGGCGATGGTGGGCGATCGCTTGTTTACTGACATCGTAGTGGGTAATCGCCTGGGCATGTTGACTATTTGGGTCGAACCCATTGAACCGATGGATCGGCGATCGCCCAAGGAGTGGCTCCGGAATACGGAAAGTTGGCTGGCCCAGCAACTAGGGGTTGCCCTCCAGTCGTCGCCATAATCGGTCACAAGGCATCCTTCTCTGTCCCAATGGCCTGATGGTAAAACTTGACAATAGCGATCGCCACCGAAGATAATAAAAGACTGTTTGCTCGGACCAGGTATAACAGATTCAGCCGTCATAATGACCATGATCATAGGGCTGAACCTCGACCTGTACGGCAGTCATTGTGGAGTAGTAGAACATGGCATATGCAATTGTTGCGGCAAGTGGAACCCAATTGCGGGTAGAACCGGGCCGCTTTTACGATGTGAATCGCTTGGCAGTTGAAGAGGACGACAGCATCACCTTGGACGAGGTGCTGTTTGTTAATAATGACGGGGATGTGGTGGTTGGCCAACCGTTGGTTGACGGTGCGTCAGTGCAGGCAAGAGTGATGCGTCATCTCCGAGGACGCAAGATCATTGTCTATAAGATGAAGCCCAAGAAGAAGACTCGCAAGAAGCGGGGGCATCGTCAAGAACTCACCCGAATTATGATTGACTCCATCACCCTCAACGGGACTGTGTTAGAAGCAAGTGAGGGGGCAGTTACTGAAACAGCGCCCACTGAGGCAACCCTGGCAGAGGCTGTGGAAACGGCTCCCGTGGATGCAGCGACATCTGTGTCGGAGGAATAAGGCATGCTCTGAAAAACATGATGGTGATTCAAACCGGAAGTCATCGCGATCGCTCTAGCACTCCCCCCAATTGTTGAGCGATAATGTAGCTCGGTAATGTATGGGGACGATCAGCCAAATGATGCCCTCGTCACCATCATGTCGTTTGATCAGTTGGTCATGTAATTTTCTGCACAGAACATTCGATTGTAGATAGTAATCGGTCACGGAGGACAAGCAAATGGCTCATAAGAAAGGAACAGGTAGTACCCGAAATGGTCGAGACTCTAATGCTCAGCGCCTCGGCGTAAAGCGCTACGGTGGTCAAGTGGTTCGGGCTGGCAATATTCTGGTCCGGCAACGAGGCACTAAGATGCATCCCGGTAATAATGTTGGTATTGGTAAAGATGATACATTGTTCGCGCTAATCGATGGTGTCGTCACGTTCGAGCGCAAGGGTAAAAATCGCAAAAAGGTGAGTGTGTATGCAGTTGAGACGACTGCCACTGCATAAATCTTGATGGTGCTATCAATTCACCCTGTAGATTAGACCCCCGGTATCTCAAAGATGCCGGGGGTCTTAGGTTAGTGTCGAGTGGGGAGGACTAGGCGATCGCGTATGCTTCTACCGCTGTCACGAGGCGATCGCACCAGTGATCGACTAATTCATCGGTGGCCGCTTCTACCATCACCCGAATCACAGGCTCGGTGCCCGATGCTCGAATGAGCACCCGGCCCATATCCCCCATCGCCGCCTCCGCTTGGACGATCGCCTGTTGCAATGGCTCATCCGACTGCCAGTTGCGACGGCGATCGCGATCCTCTACCCGCACGTTTTTCAACACTTGGGGATAGGTTTGAAAACTTTGATCCACCAGCCCCGTTAAGCTATGACCGGATTGCTTGACCAAGTTGGCCACATGCAAGGCGGTCAACGTGCCATCACCGGATACCCCATAATGTGGACAGAGAATATGACCAGACTGTTCACCGCCCAACGTCGCTCTCCGCTGTACCATTTCCGCATGAACATGTTGGTCGCCTACCGCCGTGCGAACTAGGGTGCCGCCCTGTTGCTGCCATGCTCGCTCAAAGCCCAGATTAGCCATCACTGTGGCCACAATCGTATTGTCTGTGAGCTGCTGTCGCTGTTGTAGCGCTTGGCCCCAGAGATATAAGATATAGTCACCATCCACAACCCGACCGCTGCCATCTACAGCCATGACGCGATCCGCATCCCCATCAAAGGCAAAACCCATGTCTGCTGGGTGGTTACGGACGGCGGCTTGCAAGGAGGCCAAGTGAGTGGACCCACAATTAACGTTAATACGATCGCCATCGGGTTGGTCATGCAGACACATCACGTCTGCGCCCAGAGACTTAAAGACCGCTGGCGCGGTATGCACGGCAGCACCCCAAGCTAAATCTAAAACAATCTTGAGACCAGAGAGATTACCCTCAGCAATCAAGGGTTGCATCAAAGCAGCGAGATACTGATGCACTAATTCCGGGCGCTGGTAATAGCGATGCCACTGGGCGGCTGGGGAGGTCATTGGGGAGGCAAAGCCCCGTCGTAACGCTGCTTCAATTTGCTGCTGCACAGCCTTGGTCAACTTAGACCCTGTTGCGCCAAAAAACTTGATGCCATTGTCTCCAGGCGGGTTATGGCTGGCAGAAATCATCACCCCACCGATGGCTTCAGTGCAACTGGCCAGATGAGCCACGGCGGGGGTAGGGCATAGACCCAGATCCCACACATCAATACCCGCTGCTGTGAGACCGAGGGCGATCGCTTTTGCCAGCATTGGACCAGAATTGCGGGAATCTTGCCCAATGACGACCGTCTTTTTGTCATCGGTAGCCTGCAATGTCTGACCGGCCCAGTACCCGACTTGGGTCGCCAATTCCGTCGTCAAAATATCGCCGACTTGCCCCCGGATGCCGTCAGTTCCAAATAAGTTACCCTCCGGCAGATCTAAGGCTTTCCAGCAGGCTAAGACTTGAGGGGTCGCTCTGCGTCTGGATGTCCCCATTGGTGCTGGTTGGATCGGTGCTGGTTGAGTCGCAGCACTATCGTAGGATGATAAAACCATATTTATGTCAATACTCCACACATCACACTCACCTGGCAATGCCCAACGGGGGGCGATCGCCCATTATTTGAGGCCAGAATGCTTGCACGCTATGACCAGTTGCTCACCAATCATAGTCCTAGCATTCCACTCTAGTGGAGCATAGCACCGATGTGTAAAAAATTGTTATTATTCGGAACTAGTTTGGCCAAATTGGGCGGGGCCACTCCACTGCAACGATCTACAGGGAGCGAACTGTGGGTCCGTGGAGTTTTGACGACAATGCTCAGGGTCGCGATCGCCCTCTGCACAATTCCTTCTTCCTTAGTCCACTCGACAACGGCTAGAGCCGTCACTGTCGGGGATACAGCCAGAGGAAAGATCATTAGGCGATCGGTCATAATGTTGGGCGACAAGTTCCTCCAAGGGAGGGCGACCCGTCCACGCCAAACGGCGATCGGCCCAAAAATCATAAGCCTTGTCCACTAGCCAGCCGATCACAGGCCATTTGGTGGGAGCATAGAGCCAGCCAATCCCCAAAACTGTGTAAACTTGACGAAATACTTCCACATTTTTGATCGCGGTATTATCCGGGAGGACCGCATGAATTCGTCCCATCGCCGCCTCAAAGGACACGCCCCCATTGTCTTCAGGGCAGTATTCCGGATCAGCGACATCGGTGAAGGCCACGAGTCCTCGACCCGCATCTTTGCGCCGCAAAAAGTTGACTTCCCGCAGGCAAAGGGGACATTTGCCATCGTAGAGCAGCTTGATTTTCCAAGACGGACTGGAACCAGAGGAGTCAGTGGACTCGTGGGAAGCATCCACGGCTTGGGGATGGGGAGATTGCAGCGAAGTCATAGTGAATCAGAATGAACGATCAACAAGCAGTAAGTCGAACAGAAATGCATCAAGGCTTACTTTACACATCTTAAAGGATGTGGATTGACCCAGCAGCATTGGTCTAAAGTGAGTCACCCTCATCCTGTCCAGCAAGGCATCATAGCCCCTGGTTTTACGTTATAGTGCCTTAGCATCCCGATGCATTTATTCTGACTAAATCAACGTTTCACCAACTGACTGATTGCGGCTGACCTATGGCACTTTCCTCCGTGGTTCGACTGTTGGGGCGATCGCCCCTCACCCAAGAACTCCTCACCAAGCTAGATCAACAGCAATATTTAGAACTGAACGGAGCGCCCCGCATTCCCAAGGGCTTAGTGTCGTCTACCTTGGCCCAAGCCCGGAATCAGCACATACTGGTGATCACCTCCACCCTGGAAGAAGCCGGTCGCTGGACGGCCCAGTTGGAAATGATGGGCTGGGCCACAGTGCATTTTTACCCCACCTCAGAGTCGTCACCCTACGATCCGTTTGATTCGGAATCAGAGATGATTTGGGGTCAGCTACAGGTGCTGGCGGAGTTGCTCAAGATCCGTCAAGTGGATGAATCAGGTTCTGAAGGGGTGAAAATTAAGCCCACTGCAATTGTGGCCACGGAGCGATCGCTCCAACCCCCTCTGCCCCCCGTGGAACGCTTCCGCCCCTACTGCCTTACCCTCACCAAAGGCATGGAAATTGACCTCAAGGAAGTCAGCCACCAGTTAACTAAGCTGGGGTACGAACGGGTACAACTGGTGGAAACCGAAGGTCAGTGGAGTCGGCGGGGCGACATGATTGATGTCTATCCCGTATCCTCTGAACTGCCTGTGCGCTTGGAACTAGTTGGGGACGAACTGGAACGTATTCGCGAATTTGACCCCGGTTCCCAGCGTTCCCTCGACGCGATCGACCAGCTTGTCCTCACCACCACCGACTACAAGCCGATCATCATGGAAGGTCTGGGCGTTGAGGTCGGTGTCGAGTTGAAAGACGGGCAAACCTTACCCACCATTGTCATCGAATATCTCTCCAAAGAAGGTATCGAGCAACTCACCACTGGAACTGTGATTGAAGGATTGCGCCGCTTCCTCGGAGTCGCCTTCGACCATCCCGCCTCCCTGCTCGACTATCTGCCCGACAACATGTTCATCGCAGTGGACGAAGTAGAACAGTGCCGCGCCCATAGCGATCGCTGGTACGAACACGTCAACGACCTCTGGAACTCCCCAACTCCCGTTCGGCTGAGCGATCAAGTCGAAGCCCAACTCCCCAACTCCCCAACTCCCCTCCCCCAACTCCACCGACCATTCACTGAGGCACTAGAAGAAATCGAGTGTTTCGATCGCGTCTATTTATCTGAAATCAACGAGGAAGGCAAAGGTCTAAACCTAGCCAGTCGGCCTGTGCCCACATTGCCCCACCAGTTTGGTAAGTTGGCAGAGATTTTGCGGGAAGAGCGCGATCGCAAATTTTCTACCTGGTTGCTCTCGGCTCAACCCTCCCGCTCCGTCGCCCTGCTGCAAGAACACGACTGTCCCGCCCAGTTCATCCCC